>JBIIVV010000038.1:0-19215 GCA_044339235.1 Ferruginibacter sp. | reverse complement strand
GAAAACATATTTGTATAAATGCGGTCTAGAAAATCACCTGCATCTGGTCCCTGAATATCAATTTTTCCGAGGGTGGATGCATCCATCACAGCTACACCATCTCTAGCTGCCAAGCACTCACGCCGAACGGCTTCCTCCATGCGCTCTCCCGGCTTCGGGAAGTACCATGGTCGTTTCCATTGGCCCACATCCTCGAATACCGCCTTGGCTTCAACATGCCATTGATGAAGTGGTGAAATACGGATGGGATCAGAAAGCGGTCCACGCTCACGGCCGGCAAGTGCAGCGAAGGGCACCGGCACATAGGGCGGCCGGAAAGAAAGCGTACCCACATCAGCAGGTGACAGAACTGAATTTTCGCCTTGCGCAATATTCTTCAATTGGCAAAGTGCACCGATGGTGAGCATACCACTGGTCTTGCCCTGATCATGTGCTGTGCCTATAGTGGTGTATCGTTTGATATGTTCAATGCTATGCAAACCTGCTCCAACAGCACGACGCAACTCTTGCAAGGTTGCATCCCGCTGCAGGTCAATGTATGCATGAAGGGCCTGCTCATCATCAAGCTCTGGACCAAAGAAAACCGCCGGATCGTCGTCGCCGCCGAAGTCGCCAGCCAACATGCCCACTGTTTGGAGTTGGCCGGTAGCATGATTTACTAGAAAGGCTGCGTGTTCCGCACTCCAGTTCGGTTTAATACCGATATGGGTAGCTAGGTCTACGATTGGGGTCCAGCCCCCAGAAATAGCAAGCAGATCAGCAGTTATTTCAAATGTTTCGTTTGTATCTAGGTCTCTTATAATAACATTGTGCAAACTCCCTTCTGCATTGGAAGCAGAATCGAGAACAGTCGTGCGGAAGCGGATTGGAATCCCCGCAGCTTTTGCTGCATCCACACTTGCACCCTGTGCAGCAGGCCGCACGTCATAGATAGCCTGCACGGATACACCCGCTAGGTGAAGCCTGAGCGCATCGCGATATCCCTGGTTGTCAATAGTAACCACCACGGCAGTTTTGAAGATCCGCACACCATAAATAGCCACATAAGTTGCTGCCGCATGGGAGAGCATAATGCCGGGTCTATCGTTATTGGCGAAAATCAGCGGACGCTGGAAGGCACCTGGTGCCAGCACAATCTGATCGGCTCGGATATGCCAAACGCGGATACGTGCAAGTCCGGAAGGAGCATCGATTCCGAGGTGATCGCTTCGCCTTTCAACAGCTACTATATAGTTTTGGTCGTACAATCCAACAGCAGTGCATCTGGGCACATACTGGAGGTTTTTATGTGCTAATACATCCTGCAATGCTGATGGCAATTCCTTTCCAAGCTGTCGAAACTGTCCTCCAGGTAGCGGCTGGTCGTCAATTAGTAACACCTCTCGACCCGCCCTTAAGTGCTCTTCGGCTGCCCTAAGTCCGGCAAGCCCTGCACCTATCACCAGCACATCAACGTAGCGATTGGTCTTGTCGTAGCGTGCTTCATCAGGAAGTTCAGGAAGCGCCCCTACACCTGTAAGGCTGCGGGCAGCAAGGCCTTCGGCCACTTCAATAACAGTGGCTGGAAGCATTGATTCCTGCGTTCCCGATACTAGTTGAACAAGTGCATTGGGCTCCTCAACCCCCAACCCAATCACTCCGCGTGAGCGACCATGATAGGTACTGTTGGTTATTGAGCGTAAGCCGCTGCGAAGTAAGGCAGCCGCCATGGGCTCACCCTGTTGCCCCTTGTAAATATGGTCATCAAAAATGAATGAAATTTCGCTCATAACTTCGGGCCCTCCTGCCCAATGTTGCCGGGCGCTTTTGGTTGTTCGGTAAAAGGAAGGTAGGCAGGTCCGATTTCATGGGTGACGGTATTGCGCCATAAGTTGAACCACCGGCCACATCCGGCAAAATGCACCCACCGCTCGGCAAGCCAGCCCTTGGGATTAGCCCGGATGTGTAAGTATTTTGTCCATTCGCTGTCGGTCAGTGCATTGGGTTCGGGGTAAGCTACCCCGGCCTCAGCTCCGTAATGGAACTCGGTTTCGTTGCGCAGTCCACAATGGGGACAAGGAATATAAAGCATATTAATAAGTTTTAGTGAGCAACACCAGCTGCTCCATGTTCGTCGATAAGATGCCCAGTTTCAAAGCGGTCGAGCGCAAAGGGCCGATTCAATTCATGCGCTTTACCATTTGCCATCGTGTAGGCCATTACCCAGCCAGAACCGGGAGTTGCCTTGAAACCACCTGTTCCCCAGCCTGCATTGATAAAGAGATTTTCTACCGGAGTAACGCCAATAATCGGCGAAGCGTCTGGTGAGATATCAACGATGCCTCCCC
Organism: Ferruginibacter sp.; assembly: GCA_044339235.1. Taxonomy (GTDB): domain Bacteria; phylum Bacteroidota; class Bacteroidia; order Chitinophagales; family Chitinophagaceae; genus Ferruginibacter. Next base: position 16,888 of record JBIIVV010000038.1, on the reverse strand, counting down.
AGGTTCTCAGCACCTGAGCACGAGAGAAAATAGGAAACAATTCTAGCGCAGCCGCCAACTGGTGTTCGATCACATGGAAACCGCCTCGTTGTGAATAAGAGTTAAAAGCATCAGTGCCTGCTCCCATTACCAGCTCACCCTTATGGGCCTGGCTCACATACACATGAACGGCACCGCTCATCACCACGGTGTTGAGCACCTGTTCAAGTAGTGGACTGACCAGTGCCTGCAATGGACGGCTCTGGATTGGAATGGAGAATCCGGCAAGATTGGCCAGCAGCGAAGAATGACCAGCACCAACGAGCCCCACTTTGCCAGCAGCGATGGTTCCTTGGGTAGTGTGTACTCCCTGGACCTTATTATTACGGATGTCAAAGCCTGTTACTTCGGTGCCCTGGATGATATCCACCCCAAGATCGCTCGCTGCTTTCGCATAGCCCCAGGCTACCCAATCGTGCTTGGCGATGCCGCCCCGCGGCTGGTAGGTGGCCCCATGAACTGGATACCTTACATCTTCGCTGATATTGATGATGGGTACCAGCTTCTTGACCTCTTCTGGTGTCAGCCATTCACTGTCAATACCGTTAAGGGCATTCGCATATAAATTACGACGTTTCGATCGCACATCACTAACTGAATGTGCAAGGGTTAGCACACCACGCTGACTGAAGAACATCTCATAGCCGAGATCCTCCTCCAGCGTCTCCCATAATTTTAACGAGTGCTCGTAGATGCCAGCCGATTCGTCCCATAGATAATTCGATCGGATGATGGTCGTATTGCGGGCCGTGTTACCGCCTGCAAGCCAGCCTTTCTCCACCACAGCGATGTTGGTCAGGCCATGGTTTTTTGCTAGGTAATAGGCGGTTGCCAATCCATGGCCGCCTCCGCCCACGATGATTGTATCGTATGCTTTCTTCGGCTTCACCGAATTCCACAGTTTTGGAGGCTGCTCGGGAAGACTGGCTGCCCGCCTTCGTCCAATGGTGCCGGGGGTTAATATATCGTTCGTGTTCGTCATGATTTTAATCTTATCATTTGTGGATCGTACTGAGGATCCTGTCCTGCAGTGGCAGGATAATCGAGGTCGAAATATCGAATAGAGAAGCTGGTGCCCTGGATGCTCAATGCTTCGGGTACCCAGGCATAAGCGATTTGCTTACCAATGGTATGACCGAAGTAGGCACTGGTGACATAGCCCACCACTTTACCCTGGTGTAGCACCGGCTCCTTGCCCAATACCACCTGCTGAGAATTGTCCAGAACTAGACATACTAAACGCCTAGTAAGTGCATTTGCATCTATTTCAAGGAATGCCTCAGCGCCTTTATATCCTCCCCCTTTTCGGACCGCAAAGGCCAGCCCCGCCTCATGTGGGTTATGCTCACTGCTCATATCTGTCCCATAACTGCGGTATCCTTTTTCTAGGCGCATGGAGTTGAATGCCCCACGACCGGCTGCAATTAATCCATATTGCCTGCCTGCCTGCCAAAGAATATCCCATAGTTTTAGTGCAAAATCGGCGGTGGTGTAGATTTCATATCCAAGTTCACCAACATAGGAAAGTCTGCACAGCATTACCGGTACATGGCCGAGATAAGTATTCTTTAGCCGGAAATAGCCAACTGCCTCATTGCTCAGATCATCGCTGGTTAAAGACTGGGCAAGTTCCCGCGACTTAGGGCCGAAAAGCCCCAACCCTACGGTGCCAGAAGTAATATCACGCACATGCACCGTATCCGGTGCCAGTTGCTTCAGGTAATTGATATCCGTATTACTATTTACACCAATGAAAAAGTCTTGCTCACCACGTCGCATAACCGTAATATCACTCAAAATGCCGGCGCTTTCGTTTAGCATCAGGCAATAGGTTATGGAGCCTGGCTTCTTACGCAGGTTACCCGTTGTCAATCGCTCGAGAAACTCCAATGCGCCATTGCCAGTGACTTCGATGCGTTTCAGGGTCGTGATATCAAACAGTCCGACCCCCTCCCTCACTGCACAAGACTCAGCACCGATGATTGGCGACCAGAATTTTGAACTCCACGCATCACGTGGGGGGCATTTGTATTGAGCGAGCAGGCCGGCGTTGGCTTCGTACCATTGCGGTCGCTCATAACCGGAAGCTTCTAAGAAGAAGCCACCGAGCTCCTGCTGACGCTGATAGAAACCAGTGGTACGGAGCGGTCGTGGCGACTCCATAGGCTGCAGTGGGTGCAGCAAGTCGTACACCTCGGCGAAGTTTTGCGCACCACGTTCTTCAATATGTAATAAACCCAACTGGTGGGTATCAAAACGGTTAACATCGCATTCATGCACGGCCAAAACTGGATGGCCATTGACGATCCACTCGGCCATTGCTCGTGCCACACCACATGCATGGGTAATCCATACTGCCTCAGCAACCCAGAAGCCCTTCAAACCTGACCATTCACCCATTAGGGGGAAGTTATCCACGGTGAAGGAGAACAAACCATTCATCGATTCGGCAATATTGGTGCCCTTCAATGAGGGAATGACTTCGGTGGCACCCTCCATAGCACCATTCCAATCCTCGGGAGTGAATGGCACCTGGCTCGGCATTAATTCAGTGAGGCCGCAGGGAAGGATATCCTCAGCCCTCATAGGAAGCGGCCGATGTCCGTACCAGCCAATAGCAAGACTCTGTCCTCTCTGTCTGAAATAAAGGTCAGAACCCTGGTGACGTAACACGGGCAATTCAGCTTCACCCTTGTAAGCAGCCAGTTCGGGCATAGGCGCTGTATAGCAAAGCTGGTGCGCCAAGGGCTGAATACCCTTCTTCATGCCCACCATTGCTCCAATCTTGGGTCCCCATATTCCAGCGCAGGAAACAACTATATCGGCAGGGAATATCCCTTTTGTCGTTTGAACACTAGTGACGTGACCGTCGCTCTGATCGATTGCAAGTACCTCGCAATCTGCAATAAATTGAGCACCGCGACTGATCGACCGCTCGCCCATTAATTTATCAGCAAGTATCGCCCGGGCAATCCCATCATCGGCTACATACAATGCACCCAGCAATTTATCTCGAACTAGCAGCGGATGCAATTTCAACGCTGCTTCAGGGGATACCACATATGCATTAATCCCGACAGACAGGGCTAGCCCCGCCCTGCGGTGAAGCTCGGCCAGGCGCTCAGGACTCGTTGCAATCTCCAGGCTACCCACCTTGAGGAAACAGGTCTCGTCGCCTTCGCGAAGTCCATGCAATTTTTCAACTGTCTGGCGGGCGAACTGCGCCATAGTTCGTGACCCATTGGTCTGAAAAACAACGCCAGGGGCGTGTGATGTAGAGCCGCCAGGCTTCCACAGTTTACCTTTTTCAATGACGACTATATCGCAATACCCGCGTTCGGTGAGCTCATCGGCCAACGAACAACCAACGATACCTGCTCCTATGATTACAATTTTTGGCATTAGTGCATCGGATTTATTTTGAATTGATCGGTATACCAAGAAAGAAACTGTTTCACTAGGTACTCCTCGTCGGCCAGTGGACCCGGCGTGTAGCCACCGGAGCAAATACCGCGATAAGCACCTTCTGCCAGGCTTTGATCCTGTGCATTGGTCTGGGTCCAAACCTTGGTCAGGTTGTCAAGATCGTAGTCAACACCTTCCACCGCGTCGGCCGCAACGAGCCACTTGGTCCGCACAAGCGTCTTATCGACTGAAAGAGGGAATACAGCAAAAGTGACAATATGGTCGCTCAAAAAGTGATTCCACGAATTCGGATGGGTCCACAAAGAAAGTCCACTTCCCTCCGGGCGCTTGAAATTGCCGAGCAGCTTTTTACAAGCATGTTCAGGCTTCAGGGTATGAGAAATACATTGGTTCGCCAGCGGTAGGCGAACAGTGCGGAACCACAAGCCATCTGGAAACTCCAGCAAGTGGTAGGGAAGGCCAAGGCTTTCCCACTCCATTTCCTTTTCCTGGAGCTTCTCCTGAAAACGTTCCTCCGAAGGCTGAACATTATCCTTGTCGAGCCCCTTGCCAAAACCTGAACTATAAAGGGGTACCAATAGTTCAGGGTGATTGCTATTGCAATGTAGGCACTCCCTGTTATTTTCTATGACCAGCTTCCAATTGCAGTCTTCAATAATATCCTTCTGATAGGCAATTTTGGTTTTAGGCAATTCGTACGGAGCCAGATAAGGTGCAAGCTGAGTGCGTACTTCTTCTATATCAGCAGGTGCAGGCGAAGTAAGACAAACATAAATAAGACCACCGATCACGGCGACCTCTATTTTATTTAGTCCGAAATTTTCCTTCTGAAAGTCTGAATCCATACCTCGAGCATGAAGGAGCTTTCCGTCATGATCGTAAGCCCAGTTATGGTAGGGACAGATAATCCGCCGACAGTTACCCTTCTCCCCTGATACCAGTTCATGCCCGCGGTGTCGGCATACATTGTAAAATCCCCGCACCTCCCCACTTTCTGACCGCTGCAGAAAAAAAGACCGAGTACCGATTTTTAAAGTAACGTAATCGCCTGGCTTCGGAAGATCGGCCTCACAAGCTACATAAATCCACCGACTATAGAATATCCGCTCAAGCTCCTCTTCGAAAATTTCATTGCTTGTATAGAAGCGCGGAGGCAGCGTGAAATTTGTGTCAATTCCGGTTAATGACATAGTGCTATTGTTTATAATTTGGATTCCTCTAACAACTAAATTAAAAAATAAAACTAAGATGGTAAAGTTTTTTATGATTTGGAGTCAAACACAATTATTAAAGTATAACATAAAACTAAGTAGTTATCAAAGTTCTGTAAGTGGCGTTCAAGATTTTCAAATGGAAGTTAACTTTCATATTTGCAACATTGAACTATAAAAATATATTACAAATAAAATCTGGTGTCAGCATTGGTGGTAGTTTTTTTAATTACCCTTGCTTTTAACTAATCTCTCTTACTTAGGTTGGGTAAGTATTTTGCATTAAGGGTTTAAGACAGAATGCGAAAGGAGGAAATATGGTTAGTAGCCCCCTGCCCGACTTATTATTTAGATAAGGTGCACTTGTAACAATTTATTCTACAATAAACTTTTAAATACACCTATTATACTGCCTCAATTTGTTTGAAGATGTTTTCAGTCTCGTTTATTTTTTAATGCTTTGATTGTTAATATATTATACTTACTAAAAGTAAGTATAATATATTAACACCTTTATAAACTCAGTTTAAAATTACATTATGAGTCGTCAGGCCAATATAGACTTTGGATCTTAGCTATTTTCGCTGTTTTAATTTAGTGTTTCATTCTTTAAAAAATTGTCTACTCCTTTTCGAGGACTCTTTTTTGATGAGTTCTCAATATCTAAGGATTTGCTCCCATACACCATAATACATGTCTGCAGACTTGGAATTGTTTTATTTAGTGACCCGACCAATTCCAAACTGATCGCCTGCCCTTACTGCTTTTTTTCCTTCAAATTGTATCTCTATCATTTTCTCGCTTGCCACATTGTTGTAATACTCGTCCTGCAGATTTGAAACAATTTTACGGAATTTAGTATCGATTACCTCGCCACTGGATGGATAAGCAAACCTTCCATCAAGGCTGAAATTGACCCAACCGGGCATATCTTTCAAAGGGATGGTAGTAAGCTGTTTATATGGAGTCGCTGCATTAAAAACATGCAGGCGCATATTATGCCCATCACATACCCACAATTCTTTTTCATCCGGGGTAAGGCCAATGCCATGGCTTGGATTACCGTGCCTTCTTACTGGGCCCATATTCCATCCTTCTACAACGATGCTTGCGAGCTTTTTCCCAGTGGTAAGATCCCCCACTTCAAATCCTAGCAGGCTGTCTACGGTTGCATAGCTAAGTGTTTCTTTTCCATTAATAGTAAAGGGACGAACAAAATTGCTAAAGGGGCCAACCTTAGCACGGATGGTATTCGTTTTTGTATCTGCAATATAAACCCAAGGATTGCCAATATCAGCTAGGTATACAGCATTGCCTGATAAGCCATAAACGGTGTTGTGGGCCCTTTTAAAACCATCGATTTTTGCGATGATCGCTCCTGTTTTGCAATCCACTACATTCCAGAAATCCTTTTCTAGGGAAGGCAGATACATTGTTTTTCCATCTGGTGAAATGGACATTCTATCGGCACCACCTTCGATACTTTTCTCCCATACCAATTTCTCCGTGGTAAGGTCAATGCGCTGAAGTGATTCAAGTGTACTTACGAAAATACTGTTAAGCGGTATGCTGACTGCTACTCCCTTTACATTAGAAGGGGCATTATTTGTAGGATGCAAGCCATGCGTTTTAATTCTTTTAACAAACCGATGATTGTTGTCCATATCAAAAACCAAAATGCCGTGGCCGCCATAACCCAAGTAATCACGGATACCGGGTGTAGCTACATAGAGATAGCGTTTAGTAGATTCTTTTTGATGCATTGATTTATTAGGAATAAAAGCAGCCGTCAGCATTACCAGCAGTGAACAAAAAGCTAGAAAAAAAATGGACGATTTTTGTTTCATACAACAATGATTTTATTTGTATTTAAAATTTGAATGCAGATAATTTTACTTTTTGGGGAGATGTCTATCCCTGCAATAGATTGTCAAAACTATTCGGAATGACAGTAAATGTACAATAAAATAAAAACAAAGCGCCCAGCCTTATAAGCTGAGAAACCAGGTAACATTATTTGAAATTATCAAAAAGATTGAAGAAAAAGGATGGTAGCAGGATTTGCCAAAAATTGGAAACTAAATCCGAAGAAAAAGAAACAGTTTTTTTAAAAATTTTTCAGTCCACAAAAATAAAATCCGGCAACCTATTGATTGCCGGATTTTAGTATTCATCTCTTTGGAATATCGCTAAAAAGTTGCTCCTGAGCAAAGCACAGGATTTTTCTAGTAGAAAAAATCTGCTACCCCCTTATATCGTAGTAGCGCATGAAGCAATCAATTATTGCCCAACAGAATAATATCGACGATATAATTGTTCATTGATGTAAACAGCACTTTTCTTCTCTTCTTCTTTTTGAGCTAAAAATTTCGCATTTTCATGGATGGCTTTATAGTCTGCCTCATTAGTCCAATGACCAATTTCACAATATCTGTATTTGTCAGCATTGTCATCTGCTTTTACTCTAAAAACAGAATAGTAACTTTTTGGGTAACCAATTTGCTTTATTACTGCGTTTAGTTTATTTATATATGCGAGGTATCTTGGTTCAAGCTGTCCATCTAGGTCAAAAAGATGAACAGAGTTAATTTCTTCCTTTTGAGCAGAGGCATTGAACGTAAATCCGATAGTGATTAAAACGAGTAAAGCGATGATTTTTTTCATTTGATTATGTTTGTTGGATTTAAAATAAGTTAACCAATTTAAAATGCTGAATTCAGTTGAAAATGTAACAGTTTCATTAATTAAATCTAATGATTAAAATTCAATTGGCGACAAATATCACACTTTTTTTCTTAGTTTGCTTTGCAACTACCCAATTTTTCTAAAATGAATTTAAGTGCATCCCCATTAGAAGCTATTGGCTTACAATACATTGCCATTTTTATCTGCCCCATTTGGCTATCAATGAGATAGATCAGCAGGCTCCCTTTGATACCTAGCAAAACAGTAACTACCCAATATTTGGGCAAAGGCAATGTTTCAAAAGCCCACTTATTTTTTCAACACCAGCGGCTTTGCCAATTTTTGTGCGGTTAATGCCAATTGAGTAGCTAAAAAACAATGGGCCTGTGACATGGCTGTATCCGTTCGGTTAAGCAGATCGTCAATAAATAAACGCCCAAAAGGTAGCTCTTGATTATTGCAATCAATATGCAACATCTGTTTATTATTTGCCATATATAATTGGTTGCCACCCTTATTCCCCGAGGCAATATCTGTATTTTTACGCACTTCAATATAGCCATCGGTTCCCAAAATTGTTAACCTTCCATCGCCCCAGGTATCCAATCCGTCGGGGGTAAACCAATCTACCCGAATATAACCAGTGCCGCCATTGCCTTTTAGCATCACATCTCCAAAGTCCTCAAAATTTGGATACTTTGGATGATGGACATTGCCGGTTTGCGACATTAAAATTTCCGCTTCCGTGCTACCCGTAAAATGCAAATACTGATCAAACTGGTGAGATCCAATATCAGTCAATATTCCTCCGAATCTTTTTTTATCATAAAACCAATCGGGTCTTTTTCCATTGTTAATCCGATGGGGTGCAAGGTTAACCGTTTGAATTACATTGCCAATGGCGCCTGCTTTAATCAGCTCGCTAGCCTTAATGGTTGCCTTATTTTCAAAACGCTCACTGTACATAATGGAAAAAATGCGCTTGGTTTCCTTCTGAACTTTCTTCACCTCAGCAAGTTGTGCCAAACTAATGGCGCCCGGTTTATCAGTCAAATAATCCTTGCCATGCTGCATCACCCTTATACCCAGTGGAGCACGCTCATCTGGAATACCTGAGCTTAACACCAACTGAATGGAGGGATCATCCAAAATTTCATTTTCACTTTTTACTAGCTTGGCTTCTGGAAATTTTTTAAGATAGTCAGCAACCAATTCAGGTTCTTTGGCATATAAAGCCACTAATTCGCCACCACCCCTTTTGATAGCCTCCGTCATAGAATAAATATGACTATGGTTGATATTGATTACTGCAAATTTGATTCGATTGGGATAAACTTTCATAGGAGCAGGTGTAGCAATAGTTACTGCCTTTATTTTATTTGACATGCCTCCAAACAAAAGCATACCGGACAAGGCAGTTGTATTTTTTATAAATTTTCTACGGTCGGAATTTGACTCAGGCATAGTTTTGTTTTTTTAATGGCAAATCGGTTTTTGTCTACGCTTCCTTTTTCTCACTAGCAATCGATTTGGACCTCCACTGGATTACAAAACCTCCAGCATTTTTTCGGAGTTCTTTCATGATTCAAATTCTTTATCGCCTTCTGTTTTGCTTCTTATTTTATTTTTTTACTATTCTTAAAGAAACCCCACCAGTAGCTTTCAAATCAAAAGAAAGTGTTTGATTAGATTTTACAGCCCTTTGCTCAACCTTAACATGGGTAGCGGTTTTTATTTCCGATCCACCATCTGAATATATGTAGGCTGTATACGTTGCATTGTTATCTAAAAATGATAAAGGAATTTTTATTGATCTAGATTCACTATTGGTTATAGCACCAATATACCATTCACTTCCACTTCGCCTTGCCACAGTTATGAATTTGCCAATACCACCCTGTAATACTTTTGTATCATCCCAGGTTGTTGGTAGATTATCCCATAATTCTATTTCAGGTTCTCCCTGATATTTATCAGTTCCATCATAGCAATACAAAGGTGGAATAGGATTAAAAAATACAATGGGCAAGGATAAACGATGCGCAAAAGTTGTACCGGTTGTACCGTAATACGCTAAAGTGAAATCAGCAGGACCTGCAATAAAACGAGTAAAGGCTAAATGGGTATCATGGGTTGCGTCTGGAGTCATTTCACTCAAGATACCTTCTGCTGATAGTAAGTTAGGATAGGTTCTGCTATACCCAGTTGGCCTATACTCATCATGTATGTCAACCAACATTTCATATTTGGCGCATTTTCTTACTGCCTCATGCAACCAAGTTGTCCAGAATTGAGACCCTACTAAAACGAAACCGAATTTGATGCCTTTGACGCCCCATTTCTTATATAGGGGCAATATATCATCCAACTGTTTCGCTAAATGTTTTTGATTGACATAGAGCCACACGCCAATGCCCCGCTCTTTACCATACTTGATTACCTCTTCAATATCTATGCTTCCATCCGTAGCATATCCCACATTGTCTGCAGCTACTTTTGTGGCATCACTTTTATCCCCACCTTCAAACCCATACCAACCCGCATCAATATTGATGTATTGCATTTTTCTTTTAACTGCATAATCGATAGCGGCCTTGCTGCCCTTGGTAGTATTGGTGAGGTCCCACATTATTTTACCAGGCTTGATCCAAGAAACATCTTTAATAGCAGATGGTTGATTCAGATTTAACATGATAAAATTGTTTTCCAACAGTTGCCCAGGTTGCTCTGCCGCCATAACAACTCGCCATGGGCTCGAGAATGTAATCACATTTTCTACAGGTCCAAATAATTTACATGCAATGGTATTTGCTTTTTTATCACTCACCACAAATTTAGTCCTTGCAAAGTCAACCAATGCCGCTTCGGATAAACAGGCATAAAGTCCATTTGGTAATTCTAGGGTCAATGGGCGTTCACATTCATCAGGCCAATTTGATAAAGGGAGTAATTGATAGAGGGATTGGGCATAATCGGTAAACCAAGCTTTTGTATTTTCAGGCAATGTAAATTCTGTCATTTCATTCACTACAATATCTGACTCATCTGCACCTTGCTTTAATATTTCCATCAAATTATATCGAAAAGCCACCCCTTCATTATAAACACGCAATTCAAGATCAACTTCTCTATCAAAGCAATAGAGACAATCGCCGGTGCTTTTGATCAATCGGATATTTAATTGATTGTAGTTATCTCTTATGCTATTTCGCTCACCCACCACAGGATTCCATACAGTATCTTTTTTGCTCCTTATGACTTCTTTCAATCGAAGTCCATCAGAAAACCTTCCTATACCAAGCGCTGAGGAAAGCAATACTGGCTTGGTATTGTAATTCATTGTCCATGATAACTTTCCATCCGATAACATAATCTCACTCTGTATTTTCCCATCGGGAGAATTAATGCTTATTTTTTCCTGCGCATAAAGTGAAGAAGACAGCATCAACATTAAAATACTGATGTATTTATGAGGATTTAGGGTAGTGAAAATTGTAAACTTATTTGTCATGATTAATTTTTTTTTACTAATTGTTAAAATTTTATGCCAAATTAAATAAAAAATATCTAGTACCCTCTTCTGGATATCCAATATGAATTATCTTCTTTGGTAGAAAATAAATGATTGCTTATTTTATGCACCTATTATATTGAAAATAATCGCCTAGTCAAGCCCCTTCATTTCATAAGGAAAACGATGAGGTCTGTTCAGCATACTATTCGCCTCGTCATCATTGATAAATCTTTCATTCATCGGATCCCAATAAATTTTTCGTTTAACCTTCATGGCAATATGATGCAGCAGGCAAGTAGAGCAGGAACGATGACCCACCTCTACAGGAGAAATAGGTTGTAACCTACTCTTAATACAATCTAGCCAGTTACCATGTTGTTCCTCACTTTTATACAAATGAATTTCATTTTCTCCTATCACAGAACTGATAATTTTTTCGTTGCTGGCAGTCAAGGATTTTGCATTCTCTGAATTTTGAACCGGATCACTTGCGCTGGCCCTGTAATTGCCCCTGCTTACAAAAATCCATCCTTCTGTTCCTTCAAATTTGATCCCATTGGGAATTTCATTGCTAATAATCATTTTAACCCCATTGGCATACAGCCCCTCGGTTTGAAACAATCCGTGTACATTCCATAAACCAGTTTTGGGAAAACCAGCATGGCCCGATATTTCAACCGGCCCGGTATACTCCGTATCCATTCCCCAATGCGCACTATCCACATGATGAGCACCCCAACCAGTGATCATTCCAGCACCAAATTGTTCGCAACGCAACCAGCCCGGACGACTATAATCATTTTGCGGATGCACACCATTTTCTGTATACGCAACATATGGAGTAGATCCTAGCCAAGCATCGTAGTTTAAGTTTTTAGGGATGGGCATTACAGGTTCTACATCTCCACTTGGATCACCAGGCAATCCAACATATACTTTCTTCAATTCACCAATTCTTCCATTGCGTACCAGTTCTGCTGCATACCTAAACTGCGCAGAGGATCGCTGCTGACTTCCAATTTGTAAAATTCTTCCCGTACGATGCACCGCATTACTTAAAGCTCTTCCCTCTGCGATGGTAAGAGATGCCGGCTTTTGCAAATACACATCCTTTCCCGCTTCCACCGCATGTATGCCTAAATAGGCATGGGAATGGTCGGGAGTGCTAATCAATACTGCATCAATATCTTTATTCAATAACAACGCTCGATGATCATCATACATCGTTACCCCGTTGTAGGGAGCACCGGATTTTTTAGTATAATAATCATTTACATATTTTTTTCCATCAGCCAACCTTTTGCTGTCTAAATCACAAACAGCCATAATTCTAGCGCGGTCATATTTCAATGTTTCCGCCATATCATGTTCTCTTGATATTCTTCCTACCCCAATAGCGCCAATATTTATTTTATTACTGGGCGCATTTTTTCCGAAAACGGATGCAGGCACAATTGTTGGAAAGCCAGAAATAGCAACACTAGCGGCGGCTCCCGCTGTAAAAGATTTTTTTACAAAATTTCTACGATCCATTTTTTTTGAGTGGGGCATAGCTTTAATTTTTTAAGTTGTCATCCTTGTTGGTGGCAGTCGCTTTGGAATAATCGAGTCCCTTGTATTGATTGGCTATAAATTGAATTCCTTGTAATAAATGATTTTTAAAAATGGCCTCCTGGTAATTTGCCTTATCATGCCCTAAAGTGGTAATCCAAATATTGCCCCCTTCAAATGGTTGATACCAAACTGCAGGGAAGAAGTTAGCGAAGGATCCAGCATGGGTAGTAATTAATTCAGAATCTTTTTTATTAAGCGTTGACAAATCATGCATCATTAAAACTTTTATTCCGGGATAAAGTTGTTTTCCAAAATAGCATTCATCCGCTTTGCTCCAAACAGCCGGAACTCCTTTCATAGAGGGATGGCTAGGATCAATATTTTTAATGCTGAAAGTCTGAAAAGATGCATGCCATGAAAAAGTTTCACCCACCATCATTTTAAACCAAGTCCAGTTTCGCTCTGTACCCGTAACCGAATGGACACCTACAAAGCCACCACCCGCTTCAATATATCTTCGAAATGCAAGTCGCTGCTCATCATTGTCAAACACATCATTGTTGGTACTTGAAAAAATGAGCAGGTTGTATTTTTTTAAATTGGCTTCATTGAAAACGGAAGGATCATCCGCAACGTCTACACTAAACTTATTGGCAGCACCCAATTCCTGAATACAAATTACGGATGCCGCTAAATTATCATGTACATAACCCTTTCCATTTTTAGTGTACACCAGCACCCGACTATTTTTAAGTTGATCAATAGGATTTGTTGTTGACAGCAAAAACGGCAATCTTATTTCAGCAGAACGTGTGACTCCAAATGCCGGGAAGGGCAGGTTGGCGAAAACTGAAGAAGACAACAGCGATATGGCAATTGCGAAAATAATCAAAATTTGGATTTTGTATTTCATATAACGATATAACTTTTAGTTTGCCCTTTATTATGATTTTAAATAAACTAATCACGAAAACGATAGAGTGGATTATAGAATTTTGAATCGTAACCATTAAAATGCAAAGCAAGTGCTGAAGATAACCTATTTTTCATTTACCCAATAATCTATGAAAAATTTGACTGAAGTCGTTAAAAGCTTCCTATTGACAGAATTAAAATTAATCTGTAATTTAAAGGGATTGTTCAGCTTAGCTAAATTAAATACAAATGGAATTTCTAAAAAAAATGGATGCGTGGAGTGCAAAACATTACCCGTCCTGGCTATTAATCATCAGGGTTACCTTAGGGATTTGCCTTTTTATTAAAGGATTTGAGTTCATTAGAAATATTTCACTACTTGAAAAAGACATAACAGCCATTTTTATGAAAAAAAACGCCTACTGGCTAACTACCATTATCCCCTGGCTTCACATATTAGGAGGTACAATGATTATTGCAGGATTATATACCCGATTATCTTCACTTGTGCAAATCCCCATTTTGCTGGGTGCTATTTTCATCGTGAATGCCAAAAAGGTATTTTTTATAAATGAGGCTGATCTGCTTTTTTCCATTGTCATTCTAATACTTTTACTCTTTTTTTTAACGAATGGAGGTGGTCGCTTTTCGCTAGATCATTATTTTTCAAAACCAAAGAACAAGTAAGTAATTTTTATTCGCAACATTTCGAATCGGTCTATTCTTGCAAGTTTATTTAACTGCAAATGGATCTGAAAATTTTGGTTCTGTGAGAATGGTGCGATCAGTAAGCGTACTTAAAAACGCCATCAAATTGGCTATATCAGCTGTTCTTAAGAAATGTAAGGGGATAGCCTGCTTGCCACTACCTGGATTTCCTGCAGTAAGCATCGCTTGCACATTGGCAACACTTCCATTATGAAACAAATTAGACCGGATGCTAATATTGCGCAAAGAGCCAGATTTGAAATTATTCCTATTATTGATACCTATGTCATTGGTGTCAGCTAAGCCAAAGCGGGCACTCGGATTGCTGGTAATAAACATGGGTGGAGTATGGCAGCTAGCACAGGTTCTATTTGCAGGCACCGTTAAAAACAATTGTTCCCCAGCGGCCTCAGTACTGGTGAATGTTTCCAGCCCCTGCTTTACTCGATCGTATTTTGATTGATAGGTAACGATGCTTCTTTCAAACTGGGCCAATGCGCTTGCAATGAGGTTGGAGTCAATCAAGGTGCTACCAAAAGCCTTTTGAAACAAGGGCGGATAATAAGGTATCGATTTTACTTTTGATTCTAATAGCGCTAAGGCCAAGTCCATCTCAACATGATTTTGAATGGGCTGCAGGGCTTGTTTTTCTACAGAAGCCGATCGCTCATCCCAAAACATTTTTCCTGTTTTGTAGAAGCGGATATTCAATAACGACATTGAATGTCTACTGGTAGATCCACCATCTAAACCGCTACTCAGGGCGGCAGAATCACTGAAAGAATTTTGCTGCTGGTGACAACTGCTACAACTGGTGGTGCCGTTTCTACTTAATTGTTTATCGTAAAACAATACCCTTCCTAAATTAGCCCCCGCATTGGTTATCGGATTAGTAGAGGGCATATTATCCGATGCAGCCAGGGCTTCCTGAACGTGTGCAGGATAGGTATCCAAATAATTATACGTAGTGAATGACATAATGGGATTAGCCGCTTTGGTACTAACCAGTCCGCCACCAGTTTTTGAACAGAACTGAAAAAAGATAACCAGCAGAAATAAAGCGGTAAGCGTTGTTATTTTTTGCATTGAGTGTAATTGCAGCTTTTAAATAATTTTATAGACCCAACTCAGACACTGTTTTTTGGAACAGGTTTAATTAAATTGCTTAACCGCCATATCCCAAAACAATCAATTCACATTTATTTAACCTTTGCATCCGTTTTTTCCAACATTTCTATTTAGTATAATTATATTTGCCACCCGATGGGACAAAAGAAATTACAGCGTTTTGCAGATATCAAAAACTTTTCCAACGTATTGGAATATCCAGCTGCGATGCAGGGGAAATGGAATTCATTTTTTAAAAATGATTATCCTATTGTACTAGAACTGGCATGTGGCAGAGGGGAATATACGGTGGGGCTATCGACTCTTTTTTCCGAAAAAAACTTTATTGGTGTAGATGTAAAAGGCAACAGGATGTATATCGGAGCAAAAAAATGCCTCGATGCCAATATCAACAATGCTGCCTTTCTTCGTACACAGATTACCTTGCTCACCGATTATTTTAAACCGGCGGAAGTAGATGAAATTTGGATTACTTTTCCAGATCCCCAATTGAGGACTTCCAAAGCAAAAAAAAGATTAACCCATCCAGCCTTTCTGCGGCTTTACCAGCAGATACTTCAGCCAAATGGTTGTATCCATTTAAAAACAGATTCGCCTAAATTATACGCTTTCACCAAACAGGTGATTGAACTGTATCAGTTATTACTAGTAGAAGATTGCAACGATGTATACGCTAGTAATCCCAGCGAATCGCTTAGTATTAAAACCCATTACGAAGCCTTAGACATTGCCGGCAGCAATACCATTTATTACCTCAAATTTCAATTGCCTACCACCATTCCCAATCTGGATGACCAGTTGCAGCAACTATTAAAGGAAACCGAAAACCAATAAAGTCTACACCATAAAAAATTATATGGATAACTTAGTAGAGGGGGAAGATTTTTATTACAATGAAGTTGGCTACATGGTGCTAACCGAAAAATACCATTTGCAAAAAGGGAGCTGCTGTGGAAATGGCTGTAAACATTGTCCCTATGACTATAGCAATGTCCCTCCAGCGCAACGAGATGAATTACTCCGCGCTGCAGCTGAAAATAAATTGTAATTGATGCAAAAGAAAAAATCCGCCGATAGCGATCTGCCCTCCCCTCCAAAAGAGTACTCTTTTTTTAAGGATGTGCACGAGGTGGTAAGGCAGATACCAAAAGGAAGGGTAAGCTCCTATGGGGCAATTGCCCGTTATCTAGGCACCGGCTTATCTGCTCGCATGGTAGGCTGGGCAATGAATGCAGCGCACAATACCCATCCTCCTGTACCCGCACACCGGGTGGTCAACAGAAATGGTATGCTCACCGGCAAAGCCCATTTCAACCCTCCTAGTTTAATGGAAGCATTATTAAAAAAGGAAAAGGTCATTGTAAAAGATGATAAAATCATTGGCTTTGAAAAACTGTTTTGGGATCCGATCATTGAACTTTCCCTATAATCAACATGGATTACACACTGGCCGACCCCCGAAGCACCAACAGTTTGTTACTTAAATGCTCAAATGCGATTTTTGGACTTACTTTTACAATTCGGAACAAATTCCGCTTAATAACAAAACATGGCTACAGAATCCATCATGGGCAAGATCATCTTTATCAATCATGATAAAGAATATGCAACGATCGAGTACATGCTTAACGGCAAGAAAAAAACAATCAGTGGCAATATCAGCGAGAAAGAGCAACTGAAATTAAAGGCAGAAAAAATTATCAAAAGA
>JBIIVV010000206.1:0-5812 GCA_044339235.1 Ferruginibacter sp. | reverse complement strand
CCGAATGGCATTGAATACGATGGTCTTAACTTTACCATCCAATAATTGATGAGCGGCAGGTATTTTTAAATCTTTATCAATCACCAGCCGAATGGGGTTATTACCTTTCCATAAACGATTGGTTAATGACGGGTTATCCAGCAAAGCAGTATTAGTACCCACTAAAATAGCAGCTTCCTCAGTTCGCCACTTGTGGACTTGCCGATTGGTTTTTTCATTGCTAATCAATAATCTAGAATAATCACTCCTGGCAATCATTTCATTGACTGTTTGCGCCCATTTCAAAATAATATAGGGCCGATGCTGGGTATGAAAAGTAAAAAAACGCTTATTGAGCTTTAATGCTTCCTTTTCCAATAAAGGAGTAATCACCTCGACTCCGGCAGCCTTTAATTGTTCGATTCCATTTCCATTGACCTGCAAAAAGGGATCTCTGCAAGCAATCACTACCTTCGGAATTTTTTTTTCAAGGATGAGATCAGTACAAGGTGGGGTTTTTCCAAAATGTGAACAGGGCTCAAGGGAAACATACAAGGTGGACTGATCAATCAGGTGCACATGCTCTTTAGCAACGTTATTAATGCAATTCACCTCGGCGTGGGCATAGCCATATGCTTGATGATATCCTTCACCAATAATAATGCCATCAAACACCAGTACAGACCCTACCATTGGATTGGGGGCTACATTGCCTTCACCCAGTTTTGCCAGTTCAAAACAACGACGCATATATGTTTCATCAGAAATCAAGTAGCAAAAGTATGAATAGAAAAATTAACTATGTTTGCTTTAATGACGAATAAGGAAATATACAGACACTATCTTGTTCAACTGCAACCAATTTACAGTGCAAATGAAGCCATGGTAATCACAGACTGGGTATTTGAAAAGGTAGCCGGGGTTCACCGATCCGAGCTAATCAAAAATCCCGAACATAGGCTCCCATCCGAAATAACCGTTCAACTAGATAGCTGCCTTACTGATTTAGTTCGACATAAGCCCGTGCAATATGTTGTAGGGGAAGCATGGTTTTACAAAATGAAACTTATCGTAAATGAACAGGTACTGATTCCGAGACCCGAAACTGAAGAATTGGTTCAATTAGTAATCGATTACTGTGAGAAAGAAAAAATAATGCCTTCGAAATCTGGCGATAGAATATCAATACTTGATATCGGAACAGGAAGCGGATGTATCGCCATTGCTGTAAAGAAAAATTTGCCTACTACAATGGTTCATGCAATTGATGTAAGCAAAGGAGCATTACTAGTTGCCAAAGAAAATGCGCTACTTCAAAAAGCTGAAATCGATTTTATTGAAATTGATTTTTTAGATGAATCCAATTGGAATCAATTACCCAAACTGGATATTATTATTAGCAACCCTCCCTATATTCCGCTCAATGAGAAAGAAAAATTAGATAAAAATGTCACCCAATTTGAGCCACACCAGGCGTTATTTGTAAAAGACAGTGCTCCATTTATATTTTATGCAAAAATTGCCATTTTTGGAAAAACGCATCTCTTAAACAATGGGACTATTTTTGTAGAAATACATGAGGAGTATGCAAAAGAAACAGCCGCTATATTTGAAACTGACTACCTGATAGAAACGAAAAAAGATATTTTTGGAAAACAACGCATGCTGATCATTACAAAAAAAAATGACTCATAAGCGGCCGACCACTTCCCTACTCATTGCCGCTAACAGTGGCTGATGTTGTAGCTCCCAATCGACGAGCCACCTTCATCACCCGAACAATTTCTCCCCAATGCGCCACGGAATCTGCATTGATCACCACTGCTGGTTTAATGCTGTCACCTTGGTTAATATATTGTCTTAAAGCAGATTCCAGTGAATCCATGGGGATTAATCTGGCTCCCACATAAATATTTTTATCCTTGTCAACACTCACTACTACGCTTTGCTTTGTCTTAGTATCACTTTTTGCCCGGGGCACACTCATCTTTATTACATTGGGATTCGCCAATGTTGAGATCATCAAAAAGAACATCAATAAGATAAATAAAATATCATTTAATGGACCAGTATCCACTTCGTCATGACGTTGTCTTAAACTATTTCTTCGAAGGCTCATTTATAATGGATAATTTTTAAATGGATAACTGATATTTATTGTCTGTTATAGAAAAATAGCTGAAAGAAAATTAGCTTTATTGCAAGAATCCCTCATCAATTAATTAGTTACTATTTCTGGGGTTCCTGTAGCATGTCGATGAAATCACTGCTTGCAGATTCCATCCTATTGGCTGTCCGGTTGATTTGTGTATCCAGATAACTATACCCTAGGTAGGCCAACATACCAATAATTAACCCACTTGCACTAGTAATTAATTTAACATACATCGCGTCAGCAATCTGACTTACGGATGGATTACTAATGGTAGCAAATTGTTTTAGCAACAACACTAACCCAACAATGGTACCTACAAAACCAAACAACGGTGCAATTCGGGATATTACAGAAAGAATAGAAAGGTTTTTTTCCATCTTATACATTTCTAGCTTGCCCACATTGTCCATGCTTTTTTCAATTGCATCAATGGGTTTACCAATTCGCTGAATACCTTTGTCTATCATTCTGGCAACTGGATTATCGGTATTTTTTGCAAGACTTCTTGCAGCTGTCACATTACCAGTAATGATATGATCCCGGATAATGCGCATAAAATTATCATCTATTTTTCCCGCTTTGTTGATAGCCAGTAATCTTTCAATAAAGAAGAACACAGCTAGCGCAAATAAAATACCCATCGGTATCATGAGTGGGCCACCCTTGCCTAATAAACTCCAAACAGACTCTACCTGAACGGATGAGCTTGCAGCTTTACTTAGGGAATCTACTTGTAAAAAAATATCAATCATGGAATATGTAATTTAGAACAAATGTAATAGTTTCTTAGCGCATTCAATTATTGAACTAACAAAACCCTAAGATGCATTGTATAACGATGGAGCAACTGGATGGGTATATAAAAAAAAGTTAAAGTGATGCTCGCAACAATAAACTGATTTTTAAAATTTGGATCGAAAGGGTCTGAGCCATTGGACAAATGGCAGAATGTAGTGAATGGTCAATTTAAAAACACTGTATATCATGCTAAATCAACCTCCTATTTGAGATATTGCCAAATTTAGAATATTAAATACTATAACCTTTATGAAGTAAAATGGGGTAATAAAGTCAACAAAAAAGCGAAGCAAAATTGCCTCGCTTTTTTTCTACTGACTCGATTTTCTTAAAATGGCAAATCATCGGCCACCGTTTCGCTTGCTACCGGCGAATGGTTAGCTGATGGTGCTGAGGAAGCAGCACCAGACATCGGCACGCTATTTTGGGTTGGTGTTTCACCACCCGTACCACCTAGCAATTGTACACTCTGAACCCTCATTCTCAATGTGGCAGCAGCCTGGTTGTCTTTATTCATGTAAGCATCTGCCTCGGGAGAACCCTCAGCGTAAATAGTTTTTCCTTTTGTAAGATATTGGGCTACGGCAGTTTTGTCTGTCCAGTAGGCACATTCCACCCAGGTGGTTCTTTCCTTTTGATTCCCCTGGCTGTCCTTGTAACGCTCCGTATGCGCTACACTGAAATTAATTACATTTTTTCCGTTTACTTCTTTTACGATGCAATCTTTACCAAGATTGCCAACGATTTGTAACTTGATCATAATTGTGTTTTTTAATGTTAAGCGATGTATCTGAATTTGAAAATTATGAAAATTTACGGACTGGATCCTATGTTTTTTCTCACAAACAATACAGTGATAGCACTAAATTGTACATGATTGGGGGGATATTGATTTAGTAATCAATTTAATTAGAACTAGGTCAATTAAAACTAGGCCAATAATTTTGAAACAATGCTATTCTGCAGCAACATTTAGCTGAATCAAAATCAGTCTTTCTAGGTTTTTCTTGCAATTCAACAGCAACAGTAAGCAATACATTAGAACTGAAGCCGCTAATTCATTTTCTTTTTTAAGGTAGTAACCTGACTTTGAAGGTTATTGACCATGCTTGCCAACGAATTCATGTCCCAGCGCTGTTGGGCACTTACCTTGCTAATGACCATTTGTGCCTGCCAAAGCTCTACGACGTCTTCTGCGTTTACCTGGTATGGCTGGTACTGTGGGTTATCGCTCACCAAGGTTAATTTATTTTTTGAACGATTGTTCCGCACGATTCTTTTATATACAATGCCCTCGTGTCTACTAACTACAATATAAGCTTGGTCATTTTTAACGTCTTCTGAATTGTCCACTTTTTCTCCCACTATAATACTTCCACTCGGCGTGGGCATCATACTATCCCCAATTATTTCAAAGGCCCGGTAATTTCCACCAGCCAACATGGGAAGGGTAAATGTATTCAGCTCATCGATAAACTCACTATCAGCATAACCAGCAAGATAACCGGCTGCAGCTTTTACGGGAACAAAATGAATGACATTGCGATCACTAGCAATCATTTTTTGCTGCCTACGCTTGGCCAAAAAACTATCACCGGTGTTACTAAGGTCCTTTAATAACAATTCATCCAAACTAAGCTTAAAAGTATCCCCCACTATTTCAAGCACTTCGAGACGGGGGTCTGCCCTTTCTTCTTCATAAGCACCAATAAGAGATCGTTTTATTCCAAGTTTAACTGCAAATTCCTCCTGTGTCCATCCGCGAAGTTTACGCAGATATTTAAGATTTTGACCAGCTTGTGACATGTTGTAACTAATTTGATTAGTACAAATATACTAACTTTTTTAGTTAATCCAAATTTTTTTATTTTTTTATTCCCTTTTTCATTTTGTCAATGACTAATAAATTTAAAAAGATGAACAGACTAGCCCTTACTTTTGTAAAAAACAATTCATATGCAAATCGTATTGATATTACACAGTCTTTTTCGTTGGGCCGTTTTATTATTCGGCTTTTGGACATTGCTAAATGCAATAACAGGTTTTTTTGGTAAAAGAACTTATTCTGCCAGCGACAACCGCAGTAATTTATTGTTCATGATCAGTTGTGACATCCAACTGCTGATTGGATTGATTTTATATTTCACCAATGGATGGTTTGATCGCCTGAAAGATTTGGGAAATAATATGAAAGACCCGTCCAATCGTTTCTTTACAATGGAACATATGAGCCTTCTACTAGTAGCCTGGGTGCTGGTTCATATCGGGCGAGCTGCTGTTAAAAGAGCCGACACCGATGCAGCCAAACACAAAAAAATGCTGATTTTTTTCGGTATCGCACTGTTGTTAATTTTGGTATCTATCCCATGGCCTTTTCGGCAGGTGATTGAAAGACCTTACTTCAGATGGTTTAACTAAAATTGGTTTTAATATAATTTCAACGTATGGCAAAATCATCCGCACTACCTACTATTTTAATTACCAATGACGACGGTATAACTGCACCGGGTATACGTAATTTAGTAGAAGCGGTAAAAGGGCTTGGCAAAATAATAGTAGTGGCTCCCGATAAACCACAGAGCGCCATGGGGCATGCCATTACAATTGGTCAGCCACTGCGTATGAACAAAGTGGACCTCTTTGATGGTGTGGAAGCCTGGCAAACAAGCGGCACGCCGGTGGACTGTGTAAAACTTGCAGTTGACAAAATTTTACACCGCAAGCCCGATCTTTGCTTAAGTGGTATCAATCACGGCGCAAATCATTCAATCAATATTATCTACAGTGGTACGATGAGCGCCGCTATGGAGGCTTCCATTGAGAGCATACCGAGTATTGGATTTTCTCTATTAAACTATAGTTATGAAGCCGACTTTGAGC
>JBIIVV010000205.1:0-5819 GCA_044339235.1 Ferruginibacter sp. | reverse complement strand
CCTAGTTCACCGGTAAAAATCACGATGCCATCTCTAACCAACCGTATCCGGCTATTTCTGGCGATTTTACCATCCAGTACGATACAGCCTGCCACGGTAGCTTTGTCAAATTTGTACATTTCCCTGATCTCCACATTGGCGAGTATTTTTTCTTCCACACCCGGTTCAAGCATCCCTTCCATTGCACTTCGAATTTCTTCAATGGCATTGTAAATGATGGAGTACAATTTGATCTGTATCGACTCTGCTTCTGCCAAGCGAGCTGCTTGAATAGAAGGACGAACATTAAATCCAATGATGATGGCATCCGATGCATTGGCAAGGGTTACATCACTTTCTGTAATGGCACCCACGGCTTTATGAATCACTTTCACCACAATCTCTTCTGTACTTAATTTTTGCAATGAATCACTCAATGCCTCTACCGATCCATCCACATCACCCTTGATGATTACATTCAATTCTTTAAAGTTGCCCAATGCCAACCTACGGCCAATTTCATCCAATGTAATATGTTTCTTGGCGCGCATTCCCTGCTCTCGCAGTATCTGTCCGCGTTGATATGCTTTTTCTCTTGCTTCACTTTCATCGGCATATACCTTAAAGGTTTCACCTGCCTGCGGCGCTCCATTCAATCCTAGTATTAATACCGGTGTAGATGGAGGAGCTATTTCGCTGCGCTGGTTGCGCTCATTGTACATTGCCTTTACCTTACCAAAATTTTGACCCGAAACAATCATGTCGCCCAGTTTCAATGTTCCGTTCTGTACCAAAATAGTAGCTACATAACCACGTCCTTTATCAAGGGTAGCTTCAATCACTGTACCGTTGGCTACTCTGTCAGGGTTAGCTTTCAGTTCAAGAATATCTGCTTCCAATAAAATCTTTTCCATCAATAAATCAATGTTCAGGCCTTGCTTGGCACTGATTTCCTGACTTTGGTATTTACCACCCCAGCTTTCCACTAGAATATTCATGGAAGCTAGTTGCTCCTTAATTTTTTCAGGATTAGATCCATCCCGATCAATCTTATTGATTGCAAATATCATGGGCACATTGGCAGCCTGGGCATGAGAAATGGCTTCCTTTGTTTGAGGCATTACCGCATCATCTGCAGCAATTACGATCACGGCGATATCTGTTACTTTAGCACCACGGGCCCTCATTGCCGTAAAGGCTTCGTGACCGGGCGTATCTAGGAAAGTAATCGCTCTGCCATCTTTTAAAGTAACTTCATAAGCACCAATATGCTGGGTAATACCACCCGCCTCACCGGCAATTACATTGGTGTCGCGGATATGATCCAATAGGGATGTTTTACCATGATCCACATGACCCATAATGGTAACGATGGGCGCTCTTGGTTTTTGATCGTCGATATTGTCATCCTGATCATTTTCTTCCATTTCTGCAACATCTTCCACCCCAATGAATTCTACTTCATAGTTAAACTCGCTTGCTACCAGTTCAATCACATCGGCTTCTAAGCGCTGGTTGATAGAAACCATAATGCCCAAGTTCATACACTTGCTGATAACGTCGGCAAAACTTACATCCATTAAACCAGCCAATTCACTCACCGAAATAAACTCTGTAACCTGCAATTTATTTCCTTGTTCTCCGTCAGCCCCTCTTTGTTCGGCCATTTCTTCGCGCTTGGCTTTACGGTATTTCGCTTTGGATCCCTTTCCTTTTCCACCACCGCCAGATAATTTGGCCTGTGTTTCCTTTATTTTATCTTGAATTTCTTTAGCATCAATTTCACGGTCTTCTCTACGTGCAGGTGCAGCCGATGATGGCCGATTGGTATTGAAACGATTGCTACCTGCTGGTCCAGTTGCTGGTCGAGCACCTGGTGCTCCTGTTCCACCCGCCGGACGGTTTCGATTCATATCGCTTCCGCCTACTGGTCTTTGTGCGCCACCGCCCTGATATCCAGGACCCTGTGGACCACGAACGGGTTGGCCAGTTTGACCTTGACCTTGTACTGGAGTGCCCCCTTTCTTTTCAATCGGTATGCGCTTACGTTTTCTTTTATCGTCGTTATCGCGTTTGGGCCTAGTATCATTGTCTACCGGCAACTGGATTTTTCCTAAAATTTTAGGTCCTTCCAGACGGTCTGCCTTAATATTTTCAATCGTTACTGTGACATCTGCTTTAGCCTCTACAGAAGTAGGCTCTCCAATAGTCGGATTTTGAACGGGAACCACCACCACCGGATTTTCAACAGAAGCAATTGCCTCCGGGACAGCTACTTTTTCTTCGCTCTTATTCGTCGATTTTTTAGGCCTTGTAGAAGAATCAATAGCATCCAGGTCAATCTTGGAAATCACTTTTGGAGCTTCTAGTTCTGGTGCCGCTATCTTTGAAATTTCCACTGGGGCTTTTTCAGTAGCCGATAAATCTGTCTTTGCTATGGTAGAATCTGCTCCAGCAGGTTTAGTTTCTGCCGCATTTGCTGTTTTTTCCGCCACAGCAACTTCAGTTACTGTGGTATCTATTGCTGGCGCTGCGTCATTTTGCTGAACTGTTTCCAGTTTTTCTTCAACTGGTTTTTTTACTACAGGGGCTTCGATTACAGGAGCGGGTGTTACAGATGCTTCCTTTTTCTTAAAAGAAAGATCTTCCTCATCCCGTTTTCTTTTTGGCTCACCCGAACCAGCACCCTTTGGCAAGTCGACCTTTTCTGCCTTTTGTTTGGCAGCCTTGTCCTGCTGAAACTCGGTTTGAAGCACCCGATACATTTGTTCAGAGAGTTTGAAATCTCGCTGCATATCGTCGGCACTAAATCCTTTGCTCCCTAAAAACTCAACGAGTGTGTCTTTACTCACATTGAATTCAATAGCAGCCTTCATTGCCCTTGGTAATACTATGGTTTCTTTTTCTGGCATCCTTGTTTTTTATTCCGTATTTATTAACTGTTTTTTACTACAGTTGGGTTTTGATCAAATTATAGATCCTTGATCTATTCCTTTTCAAATTCTTCATTTAATATTCTCAATACATCCGCAATGGTTTCTTTTTCCAAATCGGTTCTGCGCTCCAGTTCTGCAGCTGTTAAAGCTAATACAGAACGGGCAGTATCACAACCTACTTTTTTCAACGCTTCAATTACCCATTCTTCTATTTCATCGCTAAACTCAATAAGATCAATATCAAATTCATCTACTTCCCCTTCGTTATCTCTGAACACATCGATTTCGTATCCAGTTAATTCGCAGGCCAATTTAATATTTACGCCGCGTCTGCCAATAGCAAGTGAAACCTGGTCGGGCTTTAAGTATACCGTAGCATGTTTCTTTTCTTCATCTAGATCGATGCTAGTAATTTTGGCTGGAGTAAGTGAGCGTTGGATCAACAACTGGGTATTACTAGTCCAGTTGATCACATCAATGTTTTCATTTTTCAATTCCCTTACAATGCCATGGATACGACTTCCCTTCATCCCTACACAAGCACCCACCGGATCAATTCTATCATCAAAACTTTCCACCGCAATTTTTGCCCTTTCTCCCGGATCTCTTACTATTTTTTTAACTACAATTAATCCGTCAAATATTTCAGGCACTTCTATTTCCAGTAATTTTTCAAGGAAGCTGGTGCTGGTTCTTGAAACAATGATTACTGCCTGGCTATTTTTCAATTCCACTTTTTTTACCACCCCTCTGATGGTCTCCCCTTTCTTGAAATAGTCGGATGGGATTTGCTCAGATTTTGGCAAAATCATTTCATTGCCTTCCTCATCTAGCAACAGCACTTCCTTCTTCCAAACCTGGTATACTTCACCACTAACGATATCGCCTATACGATCTTCGTATTTTTGGATTAATAAGTTTTTCTTCAAATCGTTGATACGGCTTGCCAATGTTTGCTTGCCTGCCAGAATTGCCCTACGGCCAAATTCCTTTTGAATATCTACTTCTTCATACAGTTCTTCTCCCACCGCATAATCCGGTTCAATTTTAATAGCATCGCTGTATTCTATTTCAGTCAATGTATTATAAATATCGCCATCGTCCACGATCATCCGGCGCCTAAAAATTTCCAGGTCACCCTTTTGGTCATTTACAATTACATCAAACTGATCATCGCTGCCGTATTTTTTTCGGATCAATGTTTTGAACACATCCTCCATTACTTTCATCAGCGTTGGACGATCAATATTTTCTGCCTCTTTAAATTCCTGAAAGGAATCAATCAAATTAATACGTGCCATAGACCTAACCAGCCACACCTTTGTTTCCCCGCTGGAAGGGGAGTTTTGTTTGTTAATTAAAATGCAATCAGTACGGTTGTTTGTTTGATCTGATCAAAAGGAATGTCCTTTACAACCGTTACTGCTTTTTTATTTTTTCCCTCAATAAATTCAAGTTGAACCAAGTTTTCATTGGCCTCCAACAGTTTGCCCTCGAGCACACTGTCATCATTCAAAATCACTTCCACATTTCTGCCAATATTTTTTTTGTACTGACGAAGCATTTTCAGTGGCTCCTCTATACCCGCACTAGACACTTCCAATGAAAAATTGCCATCTGGATACCAGGCATTTTCTTCAATGGTACGATACATCTGCCGGTTAACCTTTACACATTTATCAATACTTAATCCCGTATCGGCATCCAAAAAGACTTTGATATTATTGGTAGGCTTAATGCGAACCGATACCAGAAAAACGTCTTCTGATTCGGACAGTATTTGTCCGACCAAGTCCTCTATTGCCTGTATGGATGTTAATTCTTGACTCATAATAAAAGCAGAAGGGAACGTAAGCCGTTCCCTTCTTTTGATTCTTTTTCCGTTGCAAATATAGGAAATTAATCCTAAACGCCAAAAATGTATCTTAATTAGTCAACCCTCAAAAAGTTGAAAACTGCCATTCGATAAAGCTTTTGATCAAAATGAATCAATAAAGAACGACTGGATAATCAACCAAATGATTAATACCCTTGTATTTCTACTAGTTTTTTTAGTAAAAAAAGGGAACTATATAGGCTTGGAAACCTTTACGGAATAGCGATCCTTTACTTTTTTGCCTTGATGCAAAAAAGTAACAAAAAAAATCAATCCTGCGAATAAAAAGGCTGAAAAGTTCAACATCAGCCTAAAATCAAGGAACTCGCCGGCAGAGTAAGTTACTTTATGGGGTGTGCTGGCTCAAACAGCCTTGATTTTTTTACGGCCGATGTTGAACTTTTCTAGCACTTTTTATTCAAGGGCACAGAACACCTACCTTGACAAATCGCCTAAACAAACTTTTTGAGGGTCGACTAAATAGATTAAAAAATTAACATTTATCCATAAATTTTTGATGATTTATTTTTACGGGTTTTATACCTTTACAATATGAACATTTTCAGACTTGTCTTTGAGCTATTTATACTCTATCTGCTCTACAAATTGGTTTTTGACTTCATTATTCCCGTAGCAAACACTACCAAAAAGGTAAAAAAGCAGTTTGGGGATATGAATGCCCAGATGGAGGAGAAGATGAAGCAGCAAAGACAACAGGCCGCCCAATTCACCGCCAAGCAAAAAACATCCCCCCCCTCTAGCAAACAGGATGATTATATAGATTATGAGGAGGTGAAATAAATAACTTCAGGTGTTTTAAAACTGCAATTGCTGTATGGTTTCGGTGGGCAATAGCAAATGAGTCTGTATCCCGGCTTCCATAGCTCCCTTGATATTATTGATGGAATCATCTATAAATAGGGTTTCGCCTGCAATAATATTGGCATCTTGCAGCACCCACTCATAAGTGGCCAAATAAGGCTTCCGCAACTGAATGATGTGAGAGTAATAGCTTTTGATAAAATACC
>JBIIVV010000203.1:0-5824 GCA_044339235.1 Ferruginibacter sp. | reverse complement strand
AGACAAAATATTAAAAGCCACAATTGAAATCATAAGACCTAATAGAAAATTTCCAAGAAAAAAACTTAAAAAGAAACCGCCATCCATGAATTACAAACAATTGTAGCTTAAGTCAACGACATTGATTGACCATTGACCATTCACTAAACCTCCATTCACTCTTTTGTTGCCTTATTCATCCAACCGCCGTCAGGGTTTACAACCGCTGACGGGTTTCACTCCGCAGCAAGCTGGCCGATCTTTCACCATTCACCATTCACCATTGACCATTGACCATTCACCATTCACTCTTTTGTTGCCGTATGCATCTAACCGCCGTCAGGGTTTACAACCGCTGACGGGGTTCACTCCGCAGCAAGCTGGCCGATCTTTCACCATTCACCATTCACCATTGACCATTGACCATTCACCATTCACCATTCCCCCCTCCGAACAATTCTTCCCCCAATCCGTTTTACCTTTGTCACCAAACAACCACATGTCAGCAATTATCAGGGTGAGTCACCTCTCCAAACAATTTAAGGATACCAAAGCGGTAGACGACCTTTCATTTACCGTAAACGAGGGAGATGTGTATGGTTTTTTAGGGCAAAATGGCGCCGGCAAATCAACTACCATCCGTATGTTGCTTAGCCTAATAGCACCTTCCGGCGGCGAGATTGTTATTTTTGAAAAAAAATTAGCTACCCACCGGTCACAGATTCTTCGCCAGGTGGGGGCCGTTATTGAAAAGCCGGATCTGTATAAATACCTTTCTGCTTACGACAACCTTTCCATCTTTGCCAAAATGAGCGACATCAAGGTTACCCGCGAATTGCTGATGCGGCAATTGGAAATGGTGGGACTAGCAGACAGGGCGAAGGGAAAGGTAGAAACCTTCAGCCAAGGGATGAAACAGCGTTTAGGTATTGCCGTTGCCTTGGTGCACAATCCCGCACTGATTATTTTAGATGAGCCCACCAATGGTCTGGATCCACAAGGCATCGCAGATATTCGAAACCTTATTCTGCGACTGAGTCGTGAAATGGGTAAAACAGTCCTGATCTCCTCGCATCTGTTGAGTGAAATTGAACTCATCGCTAACCGGATGATTATTTTACACAAAGGCAAAAAAATGGTGGAGGGTACGGTGGCAGAATTGCTAGACCCTGCGCATTCATTGATTCAACTTGAAACCACCAATGATGCAGCTGCTAAAGAAAAGCTGTCACAATCCAATTGGGCCGATGCTTTACAACAAGGAAATTCAATACGGCTGCTGATGAATAAGCAAGCCGTTCCTCAATTGATTAACGATTTGGTTGGCTTGGAAGTATCGGTACTATCTGTTAATTCCAGCCATTCACTGGAGAATTATTTTTTATCACTTACAACCTTGTCCGGCCATGTGGAACCTTTTGCAAATTGAGCTGTTTAAAATTTCAAAGCGGCCACGCACCTACATCGCCTTTGCCGCCATTGCAGCCATTGTATTCATCTTTCAATTTGCATTTAAGGCAGATGGACAAAGTTATATGAACCTAATGCTGCAAAGTGTAAAAGATAGTTTTGAGTTTGAAAGAACAAAAGCCATCAATGGTTATTTCATGTGCTACATTATCCTCAACACCTTGTTGGTGCAGTTACCCATACTAGTAGCATTGATAGCCGCCGACTCCATTTCAGGTGAGGCCAATATGGGTACGCTTCGGCTACTGATTACAAAACCCATCAGCCGCACCCAATTGATATTGGTGAAATTTGCTGCCGCCACTATTTTTACCATTTTACTTTTATTATGGATGGCAATTACTTCACTTTTTTTTAGCCTCTTTATTTTTGGTGCCGACGACATGCTCATCTTTCGATCAAAGGGTGATGAGTCGCAGATCTTGCTCATTTCCAAAGATGATGTAATGTGGCGCTACCTGGCTGCATTTGCTTATGCCACCGTTGCGCTGACGGTGATTGTAGCGCTTTCCTTGTTCTTATCCATTTTTGCAGACAATTCAATTGGTCCCATTATCGCCACGGTCTGCATTGTGCTGGTATGTACCATTATCTCTAATATCAATGTGCCCATTATTGATAAAAATGTAAGGCCATTTCTTTTTACCTCCTACTTGGTAGGATGGAAGGGGTTTTTTTATATTGCTACCACCGACGAGGGGATACCGATTAAAGGCAGCGTGGAAAATTGGGCCGCCATCAGAAATAGTCTATCCATCCTGCTGTTGCATATTGGCGTGTTGGTGGGGGCCTCCGTTTTTGTTTTTAGAAAGAAAGATATTTTATCCTAAAAAAATTGAGTATGCATTTTTTAAAATATGGTTTACTGTTGACTGCAATCGTTTCAACATTGGTTGGTAAAGCCCAGGGTGATGTGACTACATTGATTCAAAAAGTGGGAGCCAAAATTGAGCGGGTCAATAATTATACTGCTGAAGGTAAAATGAAAACCAATGTTGCCTTTTTAAAGGTTCCGGAATCGGTGGTCAAAATTTATTTTAAAAAGCCCAATCGACTGAAAATAAAAAATGAAAAAGGAATTTCTTTTGTGCCCAAAGGTGCAGTAAGTATCAACCTCAGTAATATTATCAATGGAGAAAAATACACCGCTCTGGATGCCGGCATGGATAAAATAGGGAACACTGCTGTGCGGGTGGTGAAATTATTGCCCGTCGACGACAATGCAGACATTGTGCTTTCTACTGTTTACATTGACGAAGCCAATCTGGTAATAAAAAAAGCAAAAACCACTACCCGTGAAAACGGTAGTTACCAACTAGAAATGACGTATGGAATTTATACAGCGTATGGTCTTCCGGATAAAATCATCTTTACTTTTAACACCAAGGAGTACAAGCTTCCCAAGGGCATTACCTTTGATTTTGATGATGGTGCAGCAGCCAAAAAAACCATTCCGCAGGGGTTAAATAAAAACCAAGGTCAGGCGGAAATTACTTTTGATTCCTACATAATCAATAAAGGAGTCAGCGATGCGATGTTTTAATTTCGCATGTATAGATAGGTTTATCCAGCCGCGTTTTAATTAAGGAATCACAAGATTAATTACTATTCAGGCACATCCGATATTCTTTGATCTACAGCGTTGGCCACGATGCCCTTACTGATTTTTTTTAATGGATTCGATCTCTGTGCTTCATATTCTTTGCGCCCATTGATGATATCGATGCATTTAAATATGGCTTCCCTAAAAGAGCTTTCATCTGCAATTCCTTTGCCGGCAATATCAAAGGCAACACCATGGTCGGGAGAGGTGCGAACACCGGTAAGGCCTGCTGTATAATTCACTCCTTCGCCAAAGGCAAGTGATTTAAAGGGAATCAATCCCTGGTCGTGGTACATGGCTAAAACCGCATCAAATTTTTCGTGACTGCCCCTTGCAAAAAAAGCATCGGCACTGTATGGACCAAAACAAAAAATATCTTTTTGCTTTGCATCTTTGATAGCTGGTTTGATGATCTCCTCTTCTTCCTTTCCGATCAGTCCTTCATCTCCTGCGTGGGGATTGAGGCCGAGCACGGCAATTTTTGGCTTGTCAATGCCAAAGTCTTTCTTCAACGAGTTTTGAAGGATTTGCAATTTGCTCAAAATGCCGGCCCTAGTAATATGACCTGCAATATCTTTCACCGCTACATGCTCGGTAAGCACCGCCACCTTCATATTGTCGGCCACCATAAACATGGCCACATCCGCCACACCAAACAAATTTTTAAGATAGGGGGTATGACCTGTAAAATTAAATTCCGCTGATTGCGTATTTTTCTTATGAATAGGAGCAGTTACCAGCCCGTCAATATGCCCATCTTTCAATGCTTGCGCGGCGGTCACCAAACTCAGCACTGCATATTTGCCGCCAACATCGGTCAATTCACCAGGAGCAATCGCAATCTCGTCTTCCCAGCAGGTATACAAATTCACCTGTTTGTGGTTGACACGGCTGATATCTTTAACACTTGAAAAATTGATATTGATTTCCGGAAGCAGCTTGCGGTAAAAGTTGACTGCTTTATTGTTGGCAAATAGCACAGGAGTACAAATCTCCAGCAAACGGTTATCGCTGATGGTTTTAATGATAATTTCAAGACCAATGCCATTGATATCTCCACAGGATATGCCAATGACAGGTTTATTTCCAATTAATAAGCTCATAGAATGTAAATATGTATTGAATGGTAAAAATACAACTTCTTGTTGTAATGGGGCTTAAATACAGGGATGGGGGGTGGTGAATGGTGAATGGTGAATGGGCAATGGTCAATAGTGAATGGGCAAGTTCGGCCAGCTTAATCGCCGCCCAACCCCGTCAGCGGTTGTAAACCCTGACGGCGGTTGGATGAATACGTCAACAAGCGATTGAATGGTCAATGGAGGCTTAGTGAATGGTCAATGGAGGGCTTAGTGAATGGTCAATGGTGAATGGTGAAGGTTCGACCAGCGTAATCGCCGCCCAACCCCGTCAGCGGTTGTAAACCCTGACGGCGGTTGGATGAATACGGCAACAAGCGATTGAATGGTCAATGGAGGCTTAGTGAATGGTCAATGGAGGGCTTAGTGAATGGTGAATGGGCAATGGTCAATAGTGAATGGGCAAGTTCGGCCAGCTTAATCGCCGCCCAACCCCGTCAGCGGTTGTAAACCCTGACGGCGGTTGGCTGAATACGGCAACAAGCGATTGAATGGTCAATGGTAAAAATTCGGTCATTTTACTTTTTCTGAAATACAATACAATCTCATCCAGCACACTATCAGTTATCCATTATTCAGTTATCCATTATCCAGTTATCCATTATTCAGTTATCCATTATTCAGTTATCAGTTTTCCGTTATCAGTTAATGCTCAAATGTTCTGCTTACTTTTGCAGGAATGTTTAAAATAAAAAAATCATTAGGCCAGCATTTTTTGAAGGACGACATCGTCATTCAGAAAATAGTGGATGCGCTGAAGGAAGACTCCTTTTCTAATTTGCTCGAAGTGGGCCCTGGTGGGGGTGCATTGACGAAGCACCTAGTGAAAATTCCCGATATTAATTTTAAGGCGGTAGAGCTAGACGATGAGAAAATAGCTTACCTGATTAAAACATACCCTATGTTAAAGGACAAGATCATTGGGCAAAGTTTTTTGGATATCGATGCGCCCTTTGAAGAACCTTTTACCGTGATAGGTAATTTCCCCTATAATATTTCTACCCAAATTTTATTCAAGGTATTGGATTGGAAAGAAAAAGTGCCGGTGGTAATTGGCATGTTTCAAAAAGAGGTTGCACAAAGAGCTGCATCCAAGGAGGGAAGTAAAGTGTACGGGGTGTTGAGTGTATTGATACAGGCTTTTTATGAGGTGGAATATTTATTTGATGTAAGCAATCAGTCATTTAATCCGCCTCCCAAAGTGGAGAGCGGAGTGATTCGGCTTAAAAGAAAAACCACCGACCTTACCGTTAAAAGCGAACGCGCATTTAAGGTGTTGGTAAAAACAGCGTTTAACCAACGGAGAAAGACCTTGCGCAATGCAGTAAAGAGTTTGTTTACCCCCGAAGTGTTGGCAGACGAGCTATTTAACAGAAGGGCCGAAACCCTCAGTGTGGAAGAGTTTGCTGCGTTGACATTCAGAATGATTTGATCAATTGTACCAGGGTATATTGAATTCGTAATTATTTTTATATGACTAATAATATAAGTCGATCACCGTATTGAATCGGTAAGTTTTGTGGGGCTGAATACTAACGCCCGCACTGGTATATTTACCCAATAATATTTTACGGTGCCCCAAGGAAGGAACATCTTTGTCAATGAGCAAGGATAAAACAATTTCTACTGGATC
>JBIIVV010000204.1:0-5824 GCA_044339235.1 Ferruginibacter sp. | reverse complement strand
CTATCTGCACCCATTAAGCAACAATTGGATGATTTATTACTAATTCAGTTTCAGCAATTAGCCATTGATATCCCTTCCAATATCATGTCCTACAAAATTAAAAATAATTCAAATGAGTTTGATCCTAAATTAGTTATAGATTATTGTTATATTAAAAATTCAGATATTAAGCTTAGTTTACCTCGTATGTTACCGGATTTCAATTCAGCAGCAATGGTAGCTGAGGAGCTGGGATCAAGCACCCAATTTTTCATCAATGCTTTTGGCATACCCGAACCGAAGGGCGGATCCGAAATTTCGCCTGAACGGATTGATTTGGTTATTGTGCCCTTATTATGTTTCGACAAATCGGGCAACCGTGTTGGATATGGTAAGGGATATTACGATCGATTTTTAAAAAAATGTCGCAAAGATTGTATCAAAATCGGGTTCAGTTACTTTTCACCGATAGTGTCCATTGACGATACCAATGAATTTGATATCCCACTCGACTATGGTATTAGTCCCGACGCAATTCATGAATTTCACTAAATTGCACTGTTGTTAGCTATATTATTTGTTAGTTTCTAAACATTTCAACTGAAAACTTGTGCTAAAAAGCTTCCGATACTTATTGCTTCCATTTTCCCTTATTTATGGAATTATAATCTGGTTGAGAAACTGGTTGTTTGATAAGAATTACCTAAAATCCTCCGCTTTTAATTTTCCCCTCATTTGTATAGGTAATCTTGCGGTTGGCGGAACAGGAAAAACGCCCATGGTAGAATACCTAATTAGAATATTAGGAGATGATTATAAACTAGCTACTTTAAGCAGGGGATACAAAAGAAAAACCAGGGGCTTTGGGATTGCAAATGAAAATACAACGGCACTGGAAATTGGCGATGAACCGATGCAGTTTCACCTAAAATATCCAAAAACAACCGTTTCGGTAGGTGAAGAAAGGCTGGTGGCTATACCCCAATTACTACAGGAGCGCCCAAATACTCAGGTGATTATTTTGGATGATGCATTTCAACATCGATCGATAAGAGCCGGGTTAAACATTTTACTAACCGAAAGAAAGAACTTGTATAGCAGAGATTTACTAATGCCAGCCGGAGATTTAAGGGATATGAGATCAAGTGCAGCTAGAGCTCAAATTATTATCGTAACCAAATGCAGACAAGGGCTCAGTACTCAAAAAAGAGATTTGATAATCAATGAGTTGCGTCCAAATTCGAACCAATCTATTTTTTTTACGGAAATCATTTATGGCCAGCCATATCATCTTTTTAGTAAAAAAACCTATAGCCTCACTCCAGGAATGGACCTATTGTTGATTTGCGGTATTGCTAGCCCAAAGCCACTAAAAGAATACCTGACTGAGATAGTCAGCACCTATGATATGCTCCGTTATCCAGACCATCACATCTTTTCAATAGACGATTTGGAAGAAATTAAGAAGCAATTTGAAAAGCTACGATCCTCCAATAAAATCATTCTTACCACTGAAAAGGATAGCGTTCGGTTGCTGAAATTTGAAAATGAGCTGCTATCCTATCCGATTTATGTATTACCCATCGAACATCATTTTTTATTCAATGACGCAGATCGTTTTCACGGATTGGTGAAGGGATTTTTGGAATCTTTTGTAAAATTGAAGTAGTTTTTAGGTTTTGCGTATGCTCAAAACCCTTCGTTGATCAATATATTATTTGGCCACGGCAATTTTCACCTTTTTGTTTTTGATCTTTTCGTCTTTGATCAATTCTAGTAATTCACCCACTTTGAGTTTTCTTACCGCTACAAAAGAGAAAAAATCCTTCACCTCAATCAATCCGATATCATCTTTCTTTAAATTACCGATTTTCGATAAAAATCCAACAATATCGATCTTATTCACCTTGTCTTTTTTACCAGCTGCAATGAAAAGGGTAGACCATTTGGGTTTTTCTGGCAGTTCAAGACGCTCGGGTAATTCAATTGAATCCACTTTTTCTGTAATATAACTGGGTAATTTTTCCTCTTCCGACAGTATTAATACCGATTTTCCACCTGCCTCCATACGGGCCGTTCGGCCATTTCTATGGGTATAAACATCTGCTGTGGCGGGTAAATGATAATGGATAATGTATTTAATATCTGGAATATCCAAGCCACGAGAAGCTAGATCTGTTGTAACTAGTACATTGGAAGTTCCATTCTTAAACTTGCACATAGCACTTTCACGTTCTTGTTGTTCCATACCTCCATGATAAAACACATTCACTATCCCTTTTTCTCTCAGCAGGTTACTAGTACGCTCAACGGATTCACGATGATTACAAAAGACAATCATTGATTTATTGCCAATCATACAGATTAACCTGAATAAACTTTCTGATTTGTCTTTGTCAGGCGAAGTCAGGGTCATGATAACCAACTCGTCTGCTACATGTTTTTCAACTATTGCACCTAAAAAATTAAGTTTTACAGGTGATTTGAAGCCTATAAAGTCAGGTATACCCACCGCTTCGGTAGCTGATGTTAGTATGCGCTTTTTAACTGAGGGCAAAGAACCAATGATAAATGACATTTCTTCCTGAAAACCAAGTTCAAGGGATTTGTCAAATTCGTCTAGAACCAGGGTACTGATTTGCTCTAATTCAAAATTATTACGCCTTATATGGTCTGCAACACGGCCTGGTGTACCTATAATGACAGCCGGTGACTGTTTCAAATTATTTTCTTCCGTTTCCCGCTTATGACCTCCATAGCAGCAGGTTACTTTATATCCAGTAGCCATTTTTCGAAAAACCTCGTCAATTTGAATGGCTAGCTCTCTGGAAGGGACTAAAATTAAAGCTTGCACTTTTTTTAGCGCTGGATCCAACAATTGTATAGTGGGTAGCAAATAGGCCAATGTTTTGCCTGAGCCGGTAGCCGATAATAAAATAACATTATCGTTTGCTGAATTTGCCTGAATGGATGCCAATTGCATTTCATTCAAGGAATCTATTTTCAAGTTGGAAAGAATGGTTTCCTGAGAGGGATAATTGTTTTGCATTAAAGCAAAAGTAGTTCTTGTTGAACGAAGGGCAAAATAAGAGAATCTAACAAGTTGTATTTCATAACTATAATCTAGGCTAATTCCTTATTTCTATATATAATTGTTTCCTATAATTAATATTATGTTAAATAGACTTATTGAAAACAAAGCAGCTATATCAATGATTGATGAAATGATATTAGCGAATTCTGTTATTGTAAAAAGGCTCAAACAATGAAACCACCCTACTAAACAAATACTTCAATATAAATTTGAATTAAAAAATTTTTTATAGATCAGATCAAAAATTAAAAGAAGCAAAGATAAAAAATTAATATTAAAATAAATTTCATCTAAAACGTGTAAATTATTATAAATCAGTCATTTAATTATAAATAATTTTTAAAATTAGAAGTTTTAATTCAATAAATATTTTAATAAAACTTATAAATGATTGATTAATAATAACTTATAAAATAATTGTTACTTTATCTAAGTTTGTATATAGTAATAAAAAAAGGCTTTATCTATTCGATAAAACCTTTTTTAAAATATTCAATAAAGTATGTAAAACAATTGATAACCAGTTGATTACATTTAAATATACTATTCAGTATCTGGAATTACCGGATTATCAGTAGCTGTTGCAGATTCACTATCAGTAGGGTTCTGGTTCTCTTGGCCCTCAGTTTCTGAAACAATCTCTTCTGTAACCTCTGGCTCCTCATCTAACTTGGTAATTGCTGCAATCTTATCACCTTCATCAACCCGGATCAATTTTACCCCTTGTGTAGCTCTTCCTTGTTCACTTACACTTGATACACTCATGCGAATGGTAACACCACTTACACAGGTGATCATCAGGTCTTGTTTTTCGGTCACATCCAGTAAACCAACCAGATTACCCGTTTTTTCAGTGACATTGATCGTTTTTACTCCTTTACCACCTCGGTTGGTTACGCGATAGTTAGCTTCTCCAGTTTCTGGGTCATCCAAATAAGTACGCTTACCGTAGCCTTTATCACTTACCACTAAAATAGTACGGCTTTTATCCTCTCTATTCACACAAACCATTCCCACCACCTCATCTTTTTCATCATCCACCTCTATTCCGTATACTCCGATACCGCCTCGACCAGTAGAACGAACTTTTTCCTCAGGGAAGCGGATGGCACGACCACTTTTTATTGCCAGCATGATTTCGCAGTTTCCATCGGTCATTTTTGCTTCTAACAGCTCATCACCTTCCTGGATATTGATCGCATTAATACCATTTTGTCTAGGACGACTGAAATCTTCCAGATCTGTCTTCTTAATAATACCCTTTTTGGTACATAATACGATATAATGGCCCTTTACATATTCCTCATCGTTAAAATTCTTGACATCAATGATTGCCCTTACCTTGTCATCTGGGGGAATCTGTATCATATTTTGTAAAGCTCGACCCTTGCCGGTTTTGTCGCCTTCAGGAATTTCATACACTTTTAACCAGAAACACCTTCCTTTTTCTGTAAAGAACATTAGGGTATGGTGGGTAGAAGCTACAAAAAGATGCTCAATATAATCCTCCTGCCTTGTACTGCTACCTTTCGATCCACGGCCGCCTCTTCTTTGTTGACGATATTCGGCAGATGAGGTACGTTTGATATACCCTAGGTGAGAAATAGTAACTACTACATCCTCTTCCTCAATGAGATCAAGCATATTGATCTCATTATTGGCATAAACGATCTCCGTTTTACGGTCATCCCCAAATTTTGCCTTTACCTCTGCTAATTCTGTTTTAATAATCTCATAGCGCATTGGTTCATTTGCCAAAATTTCCTTCAGGTGATCGATCAATTTCATAATCTCAGCGTGTTCTTCCCTAATCTTATCGATTTCCATTCCGGTCAAGCGCTGTAAACGCATTTCTAACACTGCCTTGGCCTGAATCTCTGACATGCCAAAATTACCTATAAGGCCTTCTTGGGCAATATTGGGCGTGGATGACTCGCGGATTAGCTTGATCACCGCATCCAAATTGTCTAATGCAATGATATAACCTTCTAGTATATGTGCTCTTTCCTGGGCCTTTTTAAGTTCAAACTGCGTTCTGCGAACAACTACCTCATGTCTAAATAAGATAAACTCACTGATCAGATCCTTTAAATTCAAAATTCTTGGCCTTCCTCTTACCAAGGCCACATTATTGATGCCATAAGAGGTTTGTAATTCCGTTTGTTTGTATAACTGATTGATAACAACTTGAGCTACAACATCTTTCTTCAAATCAATTACAACACGGGTTCCTTCTTTATTGTTACTTTCATTGTTTACATCCGAAATACCTTCAATTAGTTTATCATTAATGAGCTCACCAATTTTGGCGGTAAGGGCATCCCGATTCACCTGGTAAGGCACTTCGTAAATAATGATTTTTTCGCGACCGTTTTTTGCTGTTTCAACATTCACTTTTCCACGCAATACTACCCTGCCTCTTCCTGTATGAAATCCGGCTTTTACTCCTTCAAAACCATAAATGATGCCTCCAGTGGGAAAATCGGGTCCTTTTACATGTTTAATCAGGTCATCTATTGAAATTTCCCGGTCGTCAATATAGGCAACACAGGCATCAATCACTTCACTTAAGTTGTGGGGCAACATGTTGGTAGCCATACCAACGGCGATACCACTAGAACCATTCAACAATAACTGAGGAATTCTGGTTGGCAGTACAGTAGGTTCTTTAAGGGAATCATCAAAATTTAGCTGATAATCGACGGTTTCCTTTTCGATATCCTCTAGCATGGCTTCGGCAAATTTTTCCAT
>JBIIVV010000037.1:0-19371 GCA_044339235.1 Ferruginibacter sp. | reverse complement strand
GACGAAGTGGGCGCTTTTGTGCAATGTGATATGGCTCACCCTGCTGGCTTAATCGCAAAGGGCTTATTAAGCTCCCCTTTCGAACATTGTCATTTTGTAACTTCCACCACGCACAAAACCCTACGTGGTCCAAGAGGTGGTATCATTTTAATGAAAAATGATTTCGAAAACCCTTTTGGATTAAAAGATGTAAAAGGCAATACTCGCATGATGAGCAACCTTATGGACATGGCGGTTTTCCCTGGTGTACAGGGAGGCCCATTGCAACATATCATTGCTGCAAAAGCCATTGCCTTCGGTGAAATACTTACGGATGAATTTTCCGTCTATGCCAAACAGGTAGTAACCAATGCACAAGCAATGGCAAAGGCATTTGTAGATAAGGGTTACCAACTAATCAGCAACGGTACCGACAACCATTTAATGCTGATAGATTTGCGTAATAAAAACATCAGTGGTAAAAAAGCAGAACAGGCGCTTGTGCAGGCAGATATTACCCTTAATAAAAACATGGTTCCATTTGATGATAAAAGTGCATTTGTAACCTCCGGCATTCGTATAGGAACAGCTGCCATCACTACCCGTGGAATGAAAGAAGCCGACATGCAGTTTGTGGTAAACGCAGTAGACAAAGTTTTGATGAATGCAGATGATGCCGCTTTAATTGGCTCTGTACGTGGAGAGGTAAATGAATTCATGAAACAGTTCATTTTATATCCTGAACTTTAACCAGCTAAGAAAAGTCGCAAGTAAAAAAATAACGGAGTTCTAAAACATTCCTTCATATGATACAACGCATTCAATCGGTTTGGCTACTAGTTGCAACGGCACTCTCTTTTCTAACGCTAAAGGTATCTTTTTACAGCGGCACCTTTTTGCCTGATAACCAATACCACCAGCTAAATGGTACCGATAATATTTTGTTGATGATTACCACCATCTCATTAGGTGTGGTAACCTTGATTGCAATTTTTTTATATAAAACAAGAGTCATTCAATTGCGCTTATGCATTATCGGTATATTATTAGATCTGCTACTGCTGTTTTTATATTTTAGGGCCATCCAAAATTTCACCCAAGGAGAATATGCCATTACCGCTGCTGCCCATCTTGTTATTCTACTATCCCTGTTTTTTGCAGCAAGGGGGATCAGTAAAGATGATAAACTAATCAAAGACAGTGATCGACTTCGGTAGCGTTTAGAGGTTTAGGGGGTTAGGAGATTAGAGGTTTAGGGGTTTAGATTTTTGGCAAAAATTTTCCTGTATGGCTTTCTTTGCATTTTATCAAACCTGCTGGTATTCCTGCATATACTAGGCTGCCCCCCGCATCACCTGCTTCGGGGCCCAAATCAATCACCCAATCGGCACTTTTTATTACATCTGTATTGTGCTCAATTACAAGAATGGTATGCCCCTGATCTATCAATGCATTAAAAGAAGTTAGCAATTTTTTAATGTCATGAAAATGAAGTCCTGTAGTAGGTTCATCAAAAATAAATAGAATATTTCCTTGAGATTTTCCTTTTCCTAAAAATGAAGCCAGCTTCACCCTTTGCGCTTCTCCACCTGATAATGTATTGCTTGATTGCCCCAATTTAATATACCCCAACCCTACATCACTTAAAGGCTGTATTTTTTTTGCTACATCCATCTCTTCTAAAAAAAACAAAATAGCTTCATCGACACTCATTTCCAATACATCATAAATGCTTTTTCCTTTATACGCCACTTCCAACACCTCTTCCTTAAATCTTTTTCCTCCACAAATTTCACAGGTTAAATGCACATCTGCTAAAAACTGCATTTCTACCACCTGCTCACCCTCTCCCTTACACGCATCGCACCTGCCGGCATCCACATTAAACGAAAAGTGCTTGGGTAAAAAACCCCTTATTTTACTGAGCGACTGCTCACTATACAACTCTCTAATCTCATCATATGCTTTGATATAGGTTACCGGGTTACTTCTGGACGATTTACCAATAGGGTTTTGATCAATCATCTCAATTTGAGCAATGGATTCAATGTCACCTTCAATAGATTTGTGTATGCCGGCTTTTTCTACACCCTCTCCTTTTAATTTTTGAAGCGCCGGATATAGAATCTGTTTCACGAGGGTGGTTTTGCCACTACCACTTACCCCACTCACCACGCAAAAAACATTCAAAGGGAATTCAACAGAAATATTTTTAAGATTATTTTGCTTTGCACCTTTTACGGAAATACTTTTATTCCATTTTCGAAGTGTTTTGGGTGCTTCAATCTGCAACTCCCCTTTTAAATATTTTCCTGTCAAACTTTTTTCGTCTGCTATCAACTCCTCATAATTTCCCGCAGCCACCACTTCGCCACCTAGATGACTCGCCAGCGGCCCCATATCGATAATATAATCGGCCTCTCGCATCATCATCTCATCATGCTCTACTACCACTACCGTATTGCCCAAATCCCTTAACTCTTTTAATACACCAATCAATTTTACGGTATCTCGGCTATGAAGCCCAATGGAAGGTTCATCTAAAATATACAACGAATTAGTTAAGTTGCTTCCAAGGCTTCTGGTAAGCTGAATGCGCTGGCTTTCGCCGCCACTCAAGGAATTGGCCAGACGGCTTAAAGTAAGATAACCCAATCCCACATCCATCAGGGTTTTAATACGATGATGTATTTCAATTAAAATTCTTTTAGCTACCTGCTGCTGGTATTCGCTCAATTGCAATTGATCAAACCAGTTTTTTAAATCCT
This sequence comes from Ferruginibacter sp., assembly GCA_044339235.1. Lineage (GTDB taxonomy): Bacteria > Bacteroidota > Bacteroidia > Chitinophagales > Chitinophagaceae > Ferruginibacter. The sequence goes on along the minus strand of JBIIVV010000037.1, from coordinate 16,624 downwards.
TCACCGGCATGGCGCATAACTGGCCGATATGCTGATCTGCAATTTTTATATACAACGCTTCCTTTCGCAATCGATAGCCTTTGCAATCCGAACAAAGGGTTCTACCCCTGTAACGACTCAACAAAACGCGGTATTGCACCTTGTATAGATTTTGCTCCACTTCCTTAAAAAAATCATTGATTCCATTTGCATGTTCATTTCCCTCCCACAATACCCTCACCTGGTCGTCCGTGAGCTCAATGATTGGTTGATGTACTGGAAAATTAAAATGCTTTGCTGCACGAATGAATTGCTCCTTCCACTGGCCAAGCTTTTCACCCTTCCAGGGTGCAACCGCACCTTCGTATACACTTAAGTGTTTGTTGGGAATAACCAGGTCGGCATCAACTCCCAGAACCTGGCTAAAGCCTTCACAAGTAGGACATGCCCCAAAAGGATTGTTGAATGAAAAAAGATTGGGCACCGGTTCTTCAAAAGTAATTCCATCCAGCTCAAACTTATTACTGAATGGAATCAATCGATTGCCATTAATTTCCAACATCAATTCCCCTTCACCTTCATAAAAAGCGGTACCGGCAGAATCACTGATACGATGAATATCATCCTCATCAAATTCTTTTACAATTAAGCGGTCTATTAAAAGGTATGCGCTACCACTTGATGAAGAAGGAATTATTTTATTTGAAAGATCGTCGGATTCCAGCAACGTTTCTATGCGCAGAATCTCTTCCTGGAAGTAAATTCTGGAAAACCCCTTTTGAAGCAGAATATTCAACTCCTCCTTTACCGCTCTGTTGGCATGCTGCTTAAATGGCACCAGCATCAACACCTTGTCCCCTGTAGTCAAACCCTCAATTGCCTTAATTACATCGGCCACATCGTCCTTCTTTACTTCTCTGCCACTAATTGGTGAAATGGTAGTTCCCACCTTTGCATATAAAAGACGCAGGTAATCATACAATTCCGTCATACTACCCACAGTACTTCTTGGGGTGCGTGTTATCACCTTCTGTTCGATGGCAATTGCCGGACACAAACCCTTGATAAAGTCTACTTCCGGCTTATTCATGCGTTGCATAAATTGGCGGGCATAGCTACTTAAGCTTTCCGCATACCTCCGCTGCCCTTCAGCAAACAAAGTATCAATCGTAAGGGAAGATTTGCCGGAGCCGGAAACACCTGTAACTATTACCAGTTGGCTTCGCGGTATGGTAACCGTTACATTTTTTAAATTATGCGTTCTTGCCCCTTGTATTAAAATTCCCTCCTGTTTGAATACAGTGGGTACGTTTTTTTTGGGAATATTTTTTTTTGCTGCCATTATTTAGATTTACAAAAGTAATGCCTTGTAATTGCCTTCCGCTATAAATGTGAAATTCTTCTTAAAATCATTCTCACAATTATTTAAATTGAATATAACGATTACTTTTATTGTAACAAATAGGTAAATGAAAAGTTAATAAATTTATCTAGTAACCATTTTTTCGATTCGTCATTGATTTAAATTAAAACCCTCGCCTATACATTCTGAACTTCTACATTGATTTTTTTACTGGTACAAAGAAGCTTTACACCAACAAAATGTAGAAGTATATGAATAGCCTTAATCATCTTTCCGAGCAAGAATTGGTGCAACTTTATCTAAAAGGTAATACTGAGGCGCTATCCACGCTAATTAACCGTTACAAAGACAGGATTTATACTGCCATTTTCTTACTAGTAAAAGACAAGTATTTGGCGGAAGATCTTTTTCAAGATGTTTTTATCCGTGTTATTGACTCTTTAAAAGCTAAGGGCTACTCAAACGAGGGGAAATTTTTACCTTGGGCGCTAAGGATTGCACACAATTTATGTGTGGACCATTTCAGGAAAATTAAGCGAACCCCCTCCATTACCATCAGTGATGACCGAGATATTTTTGAAGTGTTGAACTTTTCGGAACCAAATGCCGAAACACGCCTCATACAATCCCAACGCCACGAAAGGGTAAGGAAAATGATTGATCTACTTCCAGAGGACCAGCGGGAAGTGATCATATTACGTCATTATGCAGATTTGAGCTTTAAAGAAATCGCCTCCATTACCAAATGCAGTACGAATACAGCTTTAGGCAGAATGAGGTACGGACTAATTAATATGAGAAAGATGACATTGGAGAAAAAAATTGCTTTTTAAATCAAATCGCACTGCTTACCGAAAAAAATTATTCTTTTGGGGAAGCCGCTTTGTACAACTCCTTCACTTTTTCTAAATGTGCAATGAATTCTTTGGGACCTTTTCTAGCATCATATCCATACCCGCCATCGATTAGGAGCTTTCCATCACCATTTACAAACACATAATTGGGCTGGCCGGAGGCCTTTATTAACTGTTGTTGAAGGTCTTCATTTTTGTCTCCCACCGTTTCAATAGTAGCATTGAGTAAGGGGGAGAATTTTTTTGCTTCGTCAGGCAATTCTGTATTGTAATCACTGAATAGGGAGGCAACTACAAAATCATTTTTCATCAATTTTCCTACTTGTGGATCAATCCAAATTTTCGACTCAAACTCCCTACAATTCACACACTGAATTCCTGTAAAATCAATCATCAATGGTTTATGAAGCGCCTTAGAAGCGGCAAGCGCTTCCTCATAATCATAATAAATCACCAGCTGGTTATTGATAGCAGCGCCTGGTTCATATTTCTTCAAATCTGCAACATATTTTTGAGGTGGCTTTGCCCTATTATCCGTATCACCTTGAGTGGCTACTGCAGATAAAACATTTCGCTCCTGATTGCCGATTACATTAAAATCTTGTGTACCCATTGGCGGCACAAAAGCAGATACCGCTTTGAGTGGCGCGCCCCATAAGCCTGGAACTAAGTATACTGCAAAGGAAAAAGACACAATCGCTAAAACCAATCTGGGTACTGACACAAAGGCTAATCCAAAATCATTGGTAGGCCTTTCGCTATCATTTTTGAATACTATTTTACCCAACAAATACAGGCCAAGCAGTACGAAAATCACTATCCAAAGTACAATAAAAACTTCCCTATCCAATATTCGCCATCCCCTATCCAAATCGGCATTGCTCAAAAATTTGAGTGCCAATGCAAGTTCTAAAAAACCTAATACCACTTTCAATGCATTTTGCCAACCCCCACTTTTACCCAAGGAACTAAGCATAGCTGGAAAAAAAGCAAAGATGGCAAAAGGCAGTGCGAGTCCAAACCCAAAACCAAACATCCCCACAATGGGTGCAAATTTCCCAGCGGCGGTAGACAATCCTAGAAGTGATGCCACAAAATTTCCGGTACAACTAAAGGATACAATCACCAGTGTTAAGGCCATAAAGAAAATGCCCGAATAACTTCCTACACCCGCCTTGCTATCGATTTTATTGGACCAGGAAGCTGGCAGATTAATTTCGAATGCCCCCAAAAAAGATGCTCCGAAAAGAATAAAGAGCGCAAAAAGGAACATGTTAAAAATCCAGTTGGTAGATACATTATTCAAAGCGTTTTTTGGAAGTACCGTCGCCACTAGTGCTCCTACCAACGTATAAATTATAATAATCGAAATAGAATAAAATAGTGCGTTTTTTTTACCCTGCAGTTTCGTCTTGCTTTTTTTTGTAAAAAAACTGATGGTAATGGGAACCAATGCATACACGCAGGGTGTTAAAAATCCAATCAGTCCAGCAAAAATTCCAGCAAGCAATAACGCCCACATGGACTTTGCCTGCAAACTGCCAGTGCTATTGGCCACCAATTCGGCCGGGACCCTATTTTGATACTGAAACTGCATTGATATCGGCGCTTCGCCCGATTCAATACGATCTCCTTTTTGATAATAAAAATTGATCCTACCTTTTATTCGAATACTATCGCCAGAAGATAATTTTATTTTTTGCAGCCACGATACTGAATCTTTATAATGACTGATTACAATATTATTGAGTGACGAGTTGGGTGCCGTGATAGCTAAACCCTTTTCAATGATGCTGTCGGTAATGTATTGTAGGCTGGCTGAATCAAATTGAATATTGGTATTGACCGGCAAATCGTCCGAAACCTTCTGAATCGAAAAAAGCTGTACCCCCTTGGAAGCGACTGCTTTTATTTTTAAAACGAATTCGCCGGGCCCATTTTGAATCTTTTCAAAATAAAACTGCACAGGTGGTTGATTCTGTGCAGTGATGGAAAACGATAAAAAAAATGAGGCAATAATTAAAAGGAGCTTATATTTTCTCATAATTGAAAATGTCAGGTTAGTTGAGCAGCACATTGAATTTTTCTGTGGTAGGAGGCATGCAAGTTCTGTCATTACAGATCATCGATTCTACCTCGCCACTTAAATTGGTTTTTAATTTCCCTTTCACTGTAACCTTTTGTACAAAATCTACAACTCCTTCAAAATACTTCACGTCTACTTTGAAATTTTTATCAAAGTAACTGACCAACTTTCCCTTTTCACTAACCTTTCCTACTATTACTGTCAATGCATTGGCATTAAAACTAAATGAAGTAGGCACCGGGCCGCCTGCTGGTGTTAGTTGGGAATAAATATGCCATCCTATGGGAGGAGTTGCCGTAATATGTATTTCGTATTGGTTGTCTGCCAACTTCTTAGCAGCATAAGTCCAGGTGATTTTTTGCTGGGCATTGACAGCAGTAAAAATTAAAAAAAATGCCATTGAAAAAACTATCCGCTTCATCTTCATAATTGATTTAAAACAAAGTTACACTTCAGTATCCTAAGCGAATGTTTATAAAAAGACATTCCTTTCATTTAACATTAGTTTAGCTGAAACAGGTGTGCAAACACTTTTCTACCATCCTCATTTCCTAACGAAGCACTGCTGGCCCTTTCAGGATGTGGCATCATGCCAAATACATTCCTGTTAGCATTGCAAATGCCTGCAATATTATGGATGGCGCCGTTTGGGTTACTTTCGGCTGTAACAGATCCCTTTTCATCGCAATACCGATAAATGACCTGGTGATGTAATTCCAACTGTTCGAGTGTAGCGTCATCAGCAAAATAACGTCCTTCGCCATGTGCTACTGGAATCTTTAAACCCTGTCCACCTTCTGAGGCGGCTTCTTTTATAAAAACATTTTTACAAACAAACTGCTGGTGACTGTTGCGTAACAATACGCCAGGGAGTAAACCGCTTTCGCATAAAATTTGAAATCCATTACAAATACCCAATACTTTGCCACCCTTGTTGGCAAAGTCAATTACACTTTGCATCATTGGGCTAAATTTTGCGATGGCCCCACAACGCAAGTAATCACCATAACTAAAGCCCCCTGGTAATACTATGCAATCATCGGTTGAAAACATACTCAGATCCTTGTCTTTATGCCAAAGCTCTATTACTTCTTGCTTTAAATCGGTTCTAAGGGATTCTATTACGTCCCTATCACAATTGCTTCCTGGAAAAACTACTACGCCAAATTTCATATTACTGATTTGTGATTACTGGTTAATTGGTAACGCAAAAGTACAAATACCATTTTAATTATTGAACGAAGTAGCTGAATGCAATTACAAAAGCGACCATCAGCCAGTGTAAAATGAGGGGAAATGCCTTTTTTTGGGGATATAAAAAGCCGGCGGCGGCGATTACTGCAATGGGAACAGCACTAAGAATCCAATAAACAAAGGAATGACTGGCATTAATAAATGGTATAAAAAGGGCAATTAATAGGTATAAAAAAATAAGATTCCAGCTTTTTCGGGCCTGCACCAATTGACGGCGAAAGTTTTTTTGAACATAAATGAAACCCGTTATACTGGTAAATAATACGATCAGGATGGCTGCCAAGGCCCACCTTGATTCAATAAAATGTGGGAAAGTGACTGCTACCCCCGGAAAATGATACCCTTGCCACTTATCCGCTATAAAAACATAAGTGAAAATAAAATAGAACGGGGTAGCTACTCCAAAGAGGGCAACAATCCACTCTGCTAATTTAAATGCTCTGGTAATCAATAAACCAACCACCACCAGAGCTGCAAATGCAATTACTGGGAAATAAAAAAAAGAACAAAACCCGATTGCCATACCAATATTAAAAAGGGAAGTCTTAGGATTGGGTTCATTGTATAATCTGCTCATCCTTGACCAAACCCATATCAGCAAAGTATTTATTATCAATGGTGCAGACAGGATATTCCACTCGGAGAACAATGAAGTGATTAATAAATATGCCATCCCAGTGAGGTGATTTGGCTTTTGCATCAACCGGTGTTGATTTACCAACGCGTTTAAGGTAATGGCCTGGGTGAACAATAAAAAAAAAGCTATTAGCGGATAAATAAACGGTAGATTTTTTCCCAACCCCGAAAGTTGCAACAATAGTAATTTAAAAAGAAAGCCATCCGTTTGCTGAGGCAATGGAATCTGGGGATGAATAAACATAATTAGTTTAAGCAGCAGACCATATACCAACAACAAAAATGTATTGTATGGATTGTTAGATTTAAATACTCCCGTCACGTTACTAATTGGTTTTACCCCTCATGTTTGAATAAAGGCTGTGAAATATCAATTGTAATACCGTACAAATTTGGTAAATATTATTGGTTTAAAAAATAGTTTGTCGAAGCTAATCAGTAAATGAGGGTTTCCCCCTTTTAAATTTCATTGCATTCATCGAAACAAGTCCAAAATTTTTGGGAAAAAGATAATACTGCCAGACAAAACACTTCCTGCAACAGCGATTAAAACTGCTGCTGCAGAAATATCCTTGACAATTTTAATTACCGGATGGTTATCTCTTGTGATCGTATCGCAAAGGTATTCAATAGCTGTATTAACCAACTCTAGCGTGAGCACCAATACAGAACAACCAATGATGAAAAGCCATTCAATAGCACTTAGTTTCACAATACTCCCAAGAATTACAACAACCAGTAATGCCAGTAAATGAATCCTAAAATTTCGTTGTGTTCTAAAACAATATCGAATGCCATGCCAGGCATAGCCAAAAGGTTTTATCCATTTCATAAATACTATATGCTTGAATTACTGTAATATAAATTAGTTGCCATTCAACACTTCGATGATATGATCACAGGCAACCCTGATTTCAGAATCACTGATTACCAGCGGGGGAGCAATTCTTAAAGAACCTGCAGCAAATAAAAACCAGTCTGTAAAAACACCTCGTAGAATCAATGCGTCGATAATTTTCTTATTTACTTCAAAACTTCCAAAGTCCACTGCTATCATCAAGCCGCAACTATGCACCGATTGTATGGAAGGGTGAACCAATAGTGACAGAAAAAGGGCTTCTTTTTGCTTTACTCCGGCTATTAATTTTTCATCCAACAATACATTAAAAGCAGCAAGGCCGGCAGCACAACTAACCGGATGGCCCCCAAAAGTATTGATATGACCCAAAACAGGATGATGGGTAAAGGAATCCATCAGCTGTTTATCTGCTACAAATGCACCAAGCGGCATTCCACCGCCAAGGGCCTTGCCCAATAACAAAATATCCGGCACCGCATCAAACTGCTCGAATGCCCACAGAGTACCATTTCTTCCAAAACCGCATTGTATTTCATCCAAAACGAGTAAGGTGCCCGTTTGGGTACAGCGTTTACGCAATGCCGAAAGCCAACCATTTTGTGGCACCAATACGCCCGCTTCGGCTTGTACCGTTTCAGCAACCACACAAGCTGTGCGTTCGGTGATATGTTGCAACGAATCAAATGAATTATAGTCTAGTTGCATTACATCCGGCAATAGCGGCCTGAATGCATTTCGCCAATATTCATCTCCCATAATACTCAAAGCTCCCTGGGTACTACCGTGATAGCTGTTTTTAAAAGAAATGATCTGGGTGCGGCCAGTAACTCTTTTGGCTAGCTTCATCGCTCCTTCAGTAGCTTCGCTTCCGCTGGCAGTATAAAACACTGCATTGAGTGAGGAAGGTAAATAATCCGTTAATTTTTTTGCATAGGCTACCTGGGGACTTTCTACCAATTCACCCAACACCATGATATGCATATAATCATCCACTTGCTTTTTAATAGCCTCCACCACTTTTGGATGACAGTGACCGATATTACAAACACTGATGCCTGCAATAAGATCAATATAAGCTTTACCATCCACATCCCACAGCGTACAGCCCCTAGCCTTCACTATCTCCAATGCCAATGGCGCTTCGGATGTTTGACCCACATGCGAAAGAAATAACTGGCGGTTAGTGATAGCGGTAGGCCGCTGTTCCCCCGAAGGCGTATTAAAAGGTTCCCCCATTTTCATATATCACAAAGGTCGCAAAGAAATAATAATAAATAGTGAGGTGTTTTTGAATATTCATTTAATTTAGCGTCATTCAATTATAAATCTATTCAATCATGCCTTTCATTCTTCCTGTAAAAGGGGTATTCCCCGAGATGGGTGCCAATTGTTTTGTAGCCCCCAATGCTACCATTGTAGGAGATGTAATAATGGGAGATGACTGTAGTGTGTGGTTTAATGCCGTGATTCGAGGCGATGTAAATAGTATTCGAATGGGCAACAAAGTGAATGTGCAGGATGGTGCAGTGATTCATTGTACCTACCAAAAAACCCAGGCAATCATTGGTAATAATGTTAGCATCGGGCATAATGCAATTGTACATGGATGTGTTATAGCAGACAATGTATTAGTGGGAATGGGTGCCATCGTGATGGACAATGTACAAATTGGTTCGAATTGCATCATTGCCGCAGGTGCAGTAGTGCTTGAAAATACGGTGATAGAAGCAGGAAGTATCTACGGCGGCGTTCCGGCAAAAAAAATTAAAGATACCAGCCAGGAATTAATCGGTGGCGAAATTAACAGAATAGCAAATAATTACTTGATGTACAGCAGTTGGTTTAAAGAGGAGGGCAGCTAATTTTTTACAAAAATCGCATCTATGAAAAAAATAATCTTGGCTGTATGCTGTATTTCACTTTTCAGTGGATGCTTTATTTTGAGAAGAAAGGTAGTCTATGGCTGTCCTACTGATGGCAGAAATATAGGTGCTGAAAAATTGGCTTCCGGAGATCCAAAGCTCCTAAAAGTAAGTAAAAGTGCAAAGTATAAGGGAGGCAATAAGATCTCCGAATAGTTTTGGCATTGCCAAGTACTAAGATTAGAAAGGTTTCTTCTCAATACTATCAAGGATATTTAAATAACTATAATAACGATCGGGGTGAACCGTTCCTAGGTTTACCGCTTCCTTCACCTTACACTCCGGCTCATTGATGTGCATACAATTATTAAAATGGCACTCATTGATCAAAGCCCTCATTTCCGGAAAATAATGAGACAGCTCATGCTTGGGAATGTCTACCAGCCCTAGCTCTCGAATACCAGGCGTGTCTATTACCCTACCTCCAAATGAGAGATTGAACATTTCGGCAAAAGTGGTGGTATGCAACCCCTTGCCACTCCAGCCGCTTACATCCTGTGTTTTAAGCCGCAGTTCAGGAAAAATAATATTAATAAAAGAAGATTTACCAACACCCGAATGACCACTCAACAAAGTGGTTTTATCTTTCAACAAACTTTTCACCGCTTCTACTCCCTCATTTTTTTCAATACTCATGGAAAGCACTTTATAACCAATGGCCTCGTAAATTTCTTTGATTTCCTGGAATCTTGCCAGCTCTTTTTCTTTGTAGAGATCCGACTTGTTAAAAACAAGAATAGAAGGAACATGGTACGCTTCGGAAGTAATTAAAAAACGATCAATAAAACCAAGTGATGTTTTTGGATCCTTTAAAGTAGCAAATAACAGTGACTGATCGAGATTGGATGCAATGATATGATGCTGATTGCGATTATGTGGAGAGGACCGTGTAATGTAGTTTTTTCGTGGTGCAATATCAGTTATGGTAAGCGTTTTTTCCAACTCATTTTCCATATCAGCCAATACCACATCCCCTACAGCAATAGGATTAGTGGAAGTAATATTGTCAATCTTGAACTTCCCTTTAATCCGGGCATTGAAAACCTTGCCCTCTTCATCTTGAACAATATACCAGCTTCCGGTACTTTTATACACTGTTGCCATCATAGACTGCAAATTTCACTAATTAAAACGAAAACAAAGGGTTTTAAAAATTTTAGCAGCGATTATTTTACGGAAATTTTTTGAAAACAGTAAACCTTAGCACCAGCTCTAATAATAAAAAAATAAGCGCCGCCAACAGAAAGGGGGTAAACTTTTCAGTATATCTCGTAATGGTAGTTACTTCCACTTTTGATTTTTCCAGGGTATCTATTTCAGTGTAAATATTTTGCAATCCAGCATTGTCCTTTGCCCTGAAATATTTGCCCCCAGTTTCTCCTGCAATTGCCTTTAATAATTTTTCATCAATCGTCACTTTCTGCTGCTGCATAATTACTCCCAGTTCCGTCTTGATCGGATAAGGAGCAAACCCTTCCGTCCCAACACCAATGGTATACACCTTTATACCAAAGGCTTTCGCTATTTCTTTGGCATTATCAGGCCCTATTAAACCGCCATTATTTTCACCATCCGTCAATAAAATAACCACCTTACTTTTAGACTTACTAGTTCGCAAACGATCAATGCCAGTAGACAAGCCGTCTCCAATGGCAGTGCCATCCTCCAACAAACCATTTCTAATACTTTCGATCGCTGATTTAAGTACCGCCTTGTCGGTAGTGAGTGGGCATTGCGTAAAACTTTCGCCAGAAAAGATCACAATTCCTATTCGGTCCGTCAACCTTTTTTCTACAAAACTGGCAGCAACTGCTTTTGCCGCTTCCATCCGATTGGGAGTAAAATCCTGGGCAGTCATACTTCCACTTACATCAATACACAAAACTATATCCACCCCTTCTCCCTCTACCCGCTGCTCTTCATTTTTGGTTTGAGGCCTTGCCATTGCTATAATAATCAAAACTATTCCCAACAACCTGCAAACAAAAGTTATAGGACGAAATAAGCTTTTCCAAGAGCTGATAGATTGAAAGTTTTTTAGTGAAGAAACCTTCAAGCCAGCCTGATGCAAATTGCCAAATTTGTACTGCCAAATGATCATCACCGGAATAACCAAGGCAAGCGAAAGCAACCATGGATAGGCGAAATGTAGGGTATCTAGGTAGTTGGTTAGCAATTGGTTTAGGGGTTTAGAGGTTTAGGGTTTAGATGTTTCCTTCAATTTTTTTATTTCCTCTACTAGTTCTTCTACTAATTTCAGGCAATGTTCACTTTCGTTAACTGGTGGAAAATATTTAGCAAATTTTACAGCATCCCCGTAATGTAAGCTAATCAGAACTTTGTTAAGCAACTGTTCTTCCACCTGTTGTTCTTTCAATAATAGCAATATTTCACGCGTCGTTTTGCTCAGATAAGGCTGCTGATAAATGCGTGACAAATATTGCTTAAAAACCGCTGCCAATTGGGAATGAAACATTTTCACCTCTTCCCGAACCGCTAAATTATAACTCGCTAATTTTTTCAATTCCTGCATCGCTTCTTCATAAGCTGATAATTTTGACTGGAATGGATGAGCCTTTATTTTCCTCCTTCGCTTCCACCACCATGTCAGTAATGCAATCACCGCAACTAGTGCAACCCCTCCACCAACCCAATACCATATCGGATTAATTGTTTCTACTTCTCGAATAGGCTTAATATCTCGCAATTGTTGGGTGGTATCGCTAGTGGAAAAAGAAACGGTAATTGATGCTGAATCAGTAAATAAGCGAACGGAACTGCCAAGCTTGACTGGATCTGCAGTGACTAATAAAGCGGGCAGCACCCATTTGCCAGAATCAAAACTGGTAAAGGTGATTTTTTGAACAAGTCCGGAAAGCTGTTGGTTGTTGTACAAGGAATCAATATAGCGACTGAGCACTTCAAAATGGGCCATAGAATCGGATAATACAGGCCAATGCAGGGTATAATCAACAGGCGAAAATTCGGCTTGTATTGTAAGGGTAAATTGTTCTCCAATCAGTATTTCCCTTTTATCAACCGATGACCGGATAATTGGTTGCGCATAGGATAACTGAGTAAAAAGACAGACCAATACTATCGACAAAAAAAAATTCCTATTTTTCCAATTACCCATTATCAGTTTTAAGTTAACCAGTTATCAGTTAAAATCAGCTTCTCTTAATAAAAAACTGTTGCAATATTTTCACATAATCCTCATCAGTTCGAATATGCAAGAGATCGGCACCTGCCTTTCTAAAATAATTTTTGCACATATCACTTTGCTCCATGAATTTCTGTTGATAGGTGTATTGAACCAATTTGTTGCTGCTGTCAATGAATTGCTGCTGGCCTGTTTCGAAGTCCTGCACCATTAGCAAGCCAGCTTCCGGCAACTGCATATCCATTTTGTCATACACCCTCAGGCCGATCACATCATGTCTGCCTCCTATCACCTTCAGGTCATTTTCATACACCGCATCCACAAAATCACTCATCAAAAAAGCAATGCTTTTATGGCGAGCTGCCTTATTGAAAAACTTGATCCCTTCTTCCATTTTTGTACTTTTTCCAACAGGCGTTGTAGTTAGTAACTCGCGTACAATATAGAGCGCATGCTGCCTCCCCTTCTTCGGTGGAATGAATTTTTCAACCTTGTCGCTAAAAAAAATAACCCCTACCTTGTCATTGTTATTAATAGCACTGAAAGTCAACAAAGCCCCTATCTCCGTTATAATATCGCGCTTTCTTGACTGGACCGTTCCAAATAAATTACTGGCACTGGTATCTACCAACAAATAAATACAAAGCTCTCGTTCCTCTTCAAACACTTTTGTAAAAGGATGACTAAATCTAGCACTTACATTCCAATCAATAAATCGCACATCATCGCCGGCATAATACTCCCTAACCTCGCGAAAGCTCATCCCCTTTCCTTTGAAAGCAGAATGATACTCACCTGTAAATAAATGCGTGGTAATTTTTTTGCTTTTTATCTCCAGCTCACGAACCTTTCGCATAATGGCAGCCCCCTCCGATTCAACCGATGGAAGTGGGTCGGTAAGCGATGACGAAATGGTATTGACTTTCTTTTTAAACAAAATATTTGTTGTCTAACAGCAATTTTTAAAAATCAGTTTGCCGATTATTTGAAATAATTCAGTATTTCAATTCTGTATTTTTTAGTCTCCAAAAACTAAGGTACCGCCACTCCCCTCAGTATCTCATCGATAATCATGGATACGCTTACATTCTCTGCTTCGGCCTCATAAGTCAGTCCAATTCGGTGGCGCAAAACATCCTTGCAAATACTCCTTACATCGTCTGGAATTACAAATCCTCTTTTATTTAAAAATGCATGTGCTTTGGCTGCCAACGCTAGATTAATGCTTGCCCTTGGTGATCCGCCAAAACTAATCAAGGGCTTTAATTTAGGTAAATTGTATTTCTCAGGATAGCGGGTGGCAAATACGATATCCAAAATATAATTTTCAATTTTTTCATCCAAGTACACCCTTCTTACCAATTGTTTTGCAATCAGAATTTCTTCGGTAGTTGCAACTGGATAGATAGGAGAAAAAGAAAGCCCCTCTGTATTTTGACGAATGATTAGCTGCTCCTCAGTTTTGGATGGATAATCGATGATCACCTTTAACATAAACCTGTCTACCTGCGCTTCCGGCAAGGGGTAAGTTCCTTCCTGCTCTATTGGATTTTGTGTGGCCAATACCAGAAATGGCTCTTCCAATTGGAAACTAGTGTCACCAATGGTTACCTGCCGTTCCTGCATCGCCTCTAATAAAGCACTTTGCACTTTTGCAGGCGCTCTATTAATTTCATCTGCTAGGATAAAGTTAGAAAAAATGGGTCCTTTACGAACCATGAACTCATTTTTTGCCTGGTTGTAAATCATGGTACCCACTACATCGGCGGGTAACAGGTCGGGCGTAAACTGTATGCGGCTAAAATTGGCATGAATTGACTGTGCCAGCGATTTGATGGCGAGGGTTTTTGCCAGTCCTGGCACCCCTTCTAGTAAAATATGGCCATTACTCAGCAAACCAATGAGCAATCGCTCTATCATTCCATGCTGGCCAACAATTACTTTACTTAATTCATCATTGATTCTGGTTACAAAACCTGCTGATTGGTTAATTTCTTCGTTCAGCAAGCGGATGTCTTCGGCAGTTTGTAGCATAATAAATATTTATATCTCCCTAATAATGGAAGGGTGATTTGAAATAACAGTTCAATTCAAGTTCAATTAAAAAACCCAAAATGACCACCATCTAATACCCTTATTGGTTGGCGAAAATACGAACTATACCACTACAAAAACCTTCTTAGCAGTAAGATATTAGTTAAAATCTGCATAATCCTAGCGCTCTAAAAATTAAATTCGGAAACTAACTGTTAATAATAAAAAAAATTGGGAAGTACTTAGAAAACTAATCTATTTTCCAATTTTAGGTGATGCCAACTTAATCCAAAAACTGCTCCAATCTCAACTCAAAGAATTTAATTTTCCCATTTTAAAATTCTTTTAGGTGGGGCATCATATCGTTAAAGAAGTAAAGTATTTCTTTAAATAATTAATAAGATTATCCTTGGAACAAATTCTATTAAACACAGAGAAATCAAAATTTCTAACACCTGGAATTTTTATATTATTTTTAAATAGATATAATAATTAAAACAATACCCATATTACCCTAACCAACTATTGTAAAAAAACAGATTGTACTATATTTTTTTGTAGATTCGTATTGTCCTCATTCTACAAAGCACCGAAAAGCCCTCTACCATGAATTTTTACTGGATATACGACCTCCCTAACTGGCAATTTTTCATTATTTGCATTACAGTTTTCATAGGCTTTTCCCTACTAGGTACTTTTTTCTTTAGTAGAATATTAAAAACAAAGCTTTCCCTAACAGTTGAACATAATTCAATAGTGTCCACTTTTCTAGCCACTAGCGGAGTTTTTTATGGCATTACGCTAGGGCTAATTGCGGTAGGAACCTTTGAAAATTTCAATTCGGTAGAATCAATTGTAAATAATGAAAGTAGTTCCCTTGCTGGATTGTATAGAGATGTACAAATTCTAGAGGGGCCTGATAAAGAAAAAATGCTAAAGACACTTAAAAATTATACCACCTATGTAGTTGATACCGCTTGGCCGCTACAAAGCAGGGGAATTATACCAAAGCAGGGGACTGGAATTATAAATTCCTTTCAAAAAGAGTTATCCTTGTATGAGCCTGTAAATGACAAGGACAAAATAATATTTGCTGAGCTATTTAAACAATATAATATACTGATTGAAGATCGAAGATTGAGGCTAAATGCAGTGAATGCATCGTTGCCTTCCGCCATTTGGGTTATTTTATTTTTAGGCGCTTTTGTCAATATTGCTTTAACATGGTGTTTAGTGATAAATAATAAAAAACTGGAGATTCTCATGAATATTCTAAGTGGCTTATTACTTGGATCGCTCATTTTTTTAATCGCATCAATGGACAATCCTTTTAGAGGAAATTTTTCAGTAAGCTCCCAGTCATTTCAGGCAATATTGGATGAATTGATGAAATAAACTACAAAAATAATTGCAATAAATTTAAACAGTTTTACATCGATACTTTTTCACTCATTGTAAGGTATGAAGAGGGTCTATATCAACTCAAATACTTTCCTACTATCGGCATTCTTCTGCCTACCCCAAAAGCTTTGGGCGAAATACGGATGATGGGGCAAAACTGGTTGCGCTTATATTCATTCACATTCACCATTTTCAATACACGGTCTACCAATGCAGCATCAAATCCTTGTGCCTTAATTTCCTTAGGGCCAAGCCTTCTTTCGATGTATTGATATAGCAATTTGTCCAATACCTCATAGTCTGGCAGCGAATCGGAATCTTTTTGCCCAGGTCGCAATTCTGCAGAGGGTGCTTTTGAAATAATATTATTGGGAATAATGATTTTATCACGGTTAATATAATTTGCCAAAGCATATACTTGCAACTTGTAGCAATCGCCCAGCACCCCTATGCCACCGGCCATATCACCATATAGGGTTCCATAACCTGTTGCCAGCTCGCTTTTATTAGAAGTGTTAAGCAGTATATACCCAAACTTGTTGGCGATGGCCATCAGCAGATTTCCCCTGCTTCGGCTCTGGATATTTTCTTCTGCTACACTAAATGGCAAGCCATTGAAAATTGGTTTGAGCTCAGCTAAAAAAACATCGTAAATATTTTTGATCGCAATAATATCATAGGGATTACCGAGGTTAGCACTAAGTGCTTCTGCATCTTCCACCGAATGCCCCGAAGAATATTGAGAAGGCATTAATATCGCTCTTACATTAGTCGCTCCCAAGGCAGTACAAGCTAAGGCAATGGTTACCGCGCTGTCAATACCGCCGCTACTTCCTATGATGGCTTTTGAAAATCCCATCTTGGCAAAATAATCCCTGATTCCCATTACAATCGCATCATGCACCTGGCCAATATTTTTTTCTTCTTGTAAGGAAGATGGAGTTAATGCTTCATCCGATACCCTGATGGATGGCTCAATGATCGGCGCATCAATGCTGCCGTCGGCTTGCAGTGTAAAGCTTTGCAAAGCCTCTTCAAACATTGGAAGCTGCCCGCACAAATTGGCATGTTTA
>JBIIVV010000202.1:0-5855 GCA_044339235.1 Ferruginibacter sp. | reverse complement strand
TGCAATTCTTCCTTACTGGTTTCCAGTTCTTCATTCAAGCTTTGCAATTCCTCACTGCCGCTCAACAATTCTTCATTGGCACTTTGCAACTCCTCATTCACCGCTTCCTGGTCTTCTGTAATGGTGCGCATATCTTCCCTTAGCTGGGAAAGCTCCTGCTCCAATTGTTGGATACGGAGATCCTTTTCATCCTTCTTAGTTTTTGTTGATTTTCTATCGGAAGATTTTATTTGAGCAACTCCCTCGCTCTTATCATGAAACAACACCAGATAGTGTGGCTCAATAATATTGGTTAAAGGAATAGCTTCGATGGTAATATTGCGCTTAGCCCCATTAATTTCGGCAAGGATATTTTCTTTTACAATGGGTACTTTTTCAGTTTTTGCCTTGTGCAAAATATTGCGCAATTCAAAAGACAGCCCCTCTTTGATCATTTTCAACAAGTTTAAACTAGCCTTACCAGGAGAGGGATCCAGATAGGCACCTGTAGCCCCTCTAAAATGTACAATTTCCATTGCCTCATTGACCACTACCCCTGCTGGAGTAAATTTACTCAGCAAAATATCATCAGCAGATTTTTGAAAGTCGGGAAGCTTTCCCTCCATGCCAATACTTTCATCTACAGAATGAGCCATCTGTTCCTTCCTATGGCTGGCCACCTGAATATATCTCGAAGGGACATTTTTGCGAGAAAACAATTTGTCATTTTTTTCAATAATTGCAAAAAGATCCGGAACACTACTGCAAGTTTCTGACTTACCCAACAATAAAAATCCTGTTGAATTCAATGCATAGTGAAAAATAGTCAGCGCCCTTTTTTGAAGATAAGGCTCCATATAGATCAGCACATTGCGACAAGTTACCAAATCCATTTTTGCAAAAGGAGGATCTTTCAAAAAATCATGCACTGCAAATACACACATATCCCTAATCACTTTTTCCACCTGATATCCAGTATGCTGTTTTACAAAAAAATCCGCTAGCCTTTGCTGGCTCATGCCATTTATATCACCCTTTGTATAAATACCCTTTCTAGCTTTAGCAATGGCAGGTTCACTGATGTCGGTAGCAAATATTTGTACAGTAATATCCTTATTTTTCTGCTCCTCCCCTTTTTGGACTGAGGGAACTGTATTCAAAAACTCTTTGATACAAATAGCAAGAGAGAAGGCTTCTTCGCCAGTACTACAACCTGCCACCCAAAAACGGATAGCTGCTTTTCCCTTTTTATTTTTTATAATTTCAGGAAAAACAGTGTCAACTAAATTTTTAAAACTGTCAGGATCTCTGAAAAAACTGGTTACAGGAATTAACAGGTCTTGGTATAATAAATCCTGCTCAGCCGGGTTCTTCCTTAAAAAATCCAGGTAAACTGCAGGATTTTCATTTTTACTAAGCGCCACCCTACGCAATATTCGTCTACGGATGGTAGTTTGTTTGTAAAAAGTAAAATCAGTTCCCTTTCGTATCCGCAGCAAAGCAAGAATTTTCTTGAATACATCGCTTTCCTTAATTGGCAAATGCTGCAAAGATTCATCCGTTTGGTTGAAGCGGCTGGTAATATCAATTAATTTGTCAGGAATTGCTTCAGGTGGTAAAATAAAATCTACCACCCCTGCTTCCACAGCATTATTTGGCATGCCTTCAAACTCTGCACTGGCTTTGTCCTGAGCAAAAGTAACCCCTCCGTTATCCTTGATGGCTTTTAAACCAAGGGTACCGTCTGATGCAGTGCCAGACAATACCACCCCGATCGCATTTGACTGATACACTTCTGCGAGGGAAGAAAAGAAAACATCAATGGGTAAATTTAGCTCGTGTTTAGCTTTGTCGGGCCGCGCACTTAGATGAAATCCCCCTTCTGTGGCATGGAGCATTTTATTACTTGGGATAACATAAATATGATTGGGTTCCACTTTGGTAGTATCGGAAATTTCTGATATAGGCAATGTTGTAACCTTCTCTAATATTTCGGGTAAGTTACTTGCATGGGAAGGATCTAAATGCTGCACCAATACATAGGCCATCCCAGAATTTTGCGGAATCGCCTTTAGTAATTTTTTAAAAGCATCCAAGCCGCCAGCAGATGCACCAATGCCCACTACCGAGAAATGCTCAACTGGCTGATCTGCCTTTACAATTATTTTTTCTTTGGGCATCCTGTTTTTTTTGATGTAATCCTACTTTCCTGTCTTACCCTTTTTCTCAATTCTAGCAGCAGTATATTAAAAAAAAATTAATTATATATTATCAAGGGCATTGCGCCGCTTATCTTTCAATTTTTTAAAATGAGATGGCGTAAGACCAGTCACTTTTTTAAACTGCGTAGATAAATGCGCCACACTACTATAATTCATGGAAAATGCAATTTCTGTTAAACTAAGTTCGTTGTAAACCAATAACTCCTTTACCTTTTCAATTTTATGGGCAATCATAAAATGTTCGATGGTAATTCCTTGTACTTCAGAAAACAAATTAGAGAGATAGGTATAATCGTGCTGGAGTTTATTATAGAGGTGTTCAGAAAATTTTATTTTTAAAGGCTCCTCCGAATGGTGAACAACTTCTATTACAATATTTTTAATTTTTTCAATCAACATGCTTTTTTTGTCATCCATTAGTTCCAGACCTAAATGAAGCAATGCCAATTTTAATACCTCTCGATCTGCTGCCGACAAGTTTTCCATTATCTCCACTTCCCCCAACTCCACCATTACATAATGGATATCCATCTTTTTCAATTCCTCCTTCACCACGATTTTACATCGGGCGGACACCATATTCTTAATATATAACTTCAATGACTATTTATTTTTATGCAGTAATTGCTTTCCAATTTAGAAGCTAGCATTACCTGATTATTTTAATTTGCTCCCCAAGATAAAGGTAATTTTTTAAGTAACGGCTCAGTCTTATGCCTTTTATTCAACTTGTTTCAAATGTAAGAAAACTTTCGCCTAAAAGAATGGCCATTTTGCTGAGTTCATTACCACCAAACCAAATGCATTAGGATAGCTCTGCCAATAACCCCTCCATATCTAGGGGTAAAGTAAACATCTTGATAGACCCATCTGAATGATAAGACCAAGTTTCCTTGGGTCTGTCCCAATATAATTCAACCCCATTTCCATCGGGATCATCTAGGTACAAGGCCTCGGATACCCCATGGTCGCTAGCACCAGAAAGGGGGTAATTCGCCTTTTGTAAACGATCCAGTATTACAGCCAGCTCTTTACGGCTGGGGTAAAGAATGGCAGTATGGTATAAGCCAACCGCTCGCGCCAACGCTGGTGGAGCAGCTTCGCTTTGCCAGGTATTTAATCCAATATGATGATGGTATCCGCCTGCAGAAACAAAAGCAGCCTGAGCTCCATAGCGCATGGTCAACTCAAACCCCAATAAGCCTTGATAAAATTGCAGGGAACGCTCCAGATCGGAAACCTTTAAATGTATATGCCCTATACTGGTTTGAGCAGGTATACGATAATTATTATCCATAGCACAAAATTGATTCATTTTTTAGCTAGACAAAATGAAACTTGCCCTTTAGGATTTGGGGCAACTAGGCTTGGGCTACAGGCCCGCCAAAAGTAAAAGGAATCTCAATCTGTTCCATATCCTGGATGGTACCGTTGGTCCCTTCAAATTTATTTATATTTTCAATCATCGCTTTCATAAATCGTTTGGCATGAAATGGTGTTAAGATAATCCTGCTTTTTACTTTGCTTTTGGGAGTACCTGGCATCACATTCACAAAATCCATTACAAATTCGGCATGACTATGGGTTATAATGACTAGGTTGGCATAGGTACCTTCGGAAACTTCTTCTGAAATTTCAATATTGAGTTGACCAGGTTGTTCGGGTATGCTGCTCATAATATTCGATTGTTTGTTGCAAATATAATTACAAAGCGAACCAATAGTTAGAACAGCCGCTAATTATAGAAAAAAAATCCATTCTAACTGTAGCAAACTCATTTTCACTAGCCAAATTTTAGGGGAAACTGAGATTCACCTTCATAACCAACCTCCGACAGGGCTTATAGCCGCTGTCGGGGTTTAATTCATTAGAACTGGAATTGAAACTGCAGTTTGACTTCAGTTTTTTTATTGCCTTCAATTTCATCCAACCCCGATCCGATGGTAGCCTTATCCTTATAAACGGTTTGGGCCCACCGCAACCAACAGGTGATGGATCTAGTAATCCCGTAATTAAAATTGAGATAATACCGAAAACCCCTGTCATAGAAAACAGGTATCGAAAAACTATACAACACATCATTTTCGTAAGCATATAGCCGGCTATCATAGCCTTCCGTTTCAAAATACTGTAACCGGATACTTCCGGAATATCTTTTCATCATTGGCTTAACAATACCATCGGCAAAAGCTAAAAAACCAGTTTGTGCCCCCGCTTGTTGGTGAGCAAACCAAACCATTTCTACCCTTGTACGAAAGCTAATAGCTGGATTGATTTTAAAATTAATATGCGTACGAATATTTTGCCGCGGCATGGCCAATACGGGCGATACAATCCAATTATCCGGATTGAAATTTTTATACTTCGATTCCGTCCGATAACGAATATACATCTCCAATTGCTTACTTGGTTTGTACAATATCTGCAGCAGGTAATCCTTACCGTTAGTAGGTGCATTCACCTGGTATTTTAGCCAGGGAAATTGATAAAAATCTGCATACCCATCGATGCGCCAAGCAACTGCTGGCCTGATACTGATACCGGCATATAGCCCCTTTTCATTATTGGGCGAACTGCTTTCTGTAAATGCATTGGCATACAAAGACTGGTAGCTTTTTGAAATATTTCGATACAATATACTTAGATCCACTTTCGAATCTGCACTTACAATCAAGCCGTTCACAAAGGCCTTATCAAATGTATTGGTAAAAGCGGCTTCGCCAAAAAAATGAGTATTTCTGTATCCGTAACTATAATCGATGCTATAATTACCGAGTGTTTTTCCTGAAAGGGCATAGAGATTATACGGATCGGCTGATTTTTTTATAGGAAGCGAAAATTGATATTGAATCCCATTGATGCCTATATGCAATTGATTGGATGAATAAGCCAAATTTCCTCCCACGGCGAATTGCTGCTGCACCCCTTTGTCTTTTGTTTCGGCTGAAGTTCGGTGCAGGCCGGAGCTTTGAAAGGAAGATATAAAATCCTCCTTGTTTACACTATCGGTTACAAAATTGGCATCTATTTTTTTGTAGGTTAAAAAAGCGGTGCCCTCCATTTTATTTTTAGCAAGCGTAATGCCAATGCCACGATGGAAATTAATTTCCCCTGCAGAATGATAAGGCCGAAGCACGGCCAGTTGGCGTTTGGTATTGATTACCTCCGAACTTTTTTTAAATGCAAGGCTTTGCCACTGGGTAAGGCCCTGACCAAGATTGATCGTAAAATCGCCTACTGCTAGCGAGCGAATGACCCCCCTATTTCGTACAAAAAAATGTGCCGAATAAAAATCAAATCCAGCCTTTTGTTTACCTCTAAAGAATTGTTCCCCAGCATCTTTTTCGCCAACCATACCATATTGCAGCAAATTTTTAAACTGGTATTGGTATCTCAACAACCATTTTTGTCTAGCCCCCGGATAAAAATTATTTACCCTGCTAGGATCAAGCAAATATCCTTTTGATTTTTCAAGCACTTGGCTTACCCTAGTGAGGAGGGTATGGCTACCACCCTTCATTCGCTCAGAAAGCGCTGAAGTCATATTTTGCGGAATACTAACGGTAATATATGGACGAATTTTTTCAATGAATGCTAAGTCAAAACCCGGGATGGCCTGCAGCTCATAGATGCTGATAAAACCGCCCAGCAAAC
>JBIIVV010000201.1:0-5857 GCA_044339235.1 Ferruginibacter sp. | reverse complement strand
CCATTCCCTCAACGAGGTGATTGAATGCTATAATATTTCAGGCGAATTTGATTTTATGCTCAAAGTGGTGTCGGAAGATATGAACGCCTATTATGATTTCCATGTAAACAGGCTCAGCCAGATTGAAAATATGGGACATGTACAAAGTGTGTTTGTAATGGGTATCATTAAGCAAACGCACCAATTGGTTTTTCCTGCATCAGGAAAATAAACAATTGTACACCACTCCAACCACCCCGACAGCGGTTATCAGCCCTGTCGGCGGTTAATTCGGAGTCTTCTGATTAATTCCAATATTATTCATTCCAACCGCCGTCAGGGTTTGCAACCGCTGACGGGGGTTAGGAAAGATGACGGGTTAGGGCTCAGCAGCCGATTTGCATTACATAGTCATTCATAAAAAATCCGTTGCCAATGGGGACATCCACTTCTGCAACAATTGCAAAACCAAGTTTTTTGTAAAACTCAACGGCTTTGTTTTGGCGGTTCACATTTAGTTCCAGGTGTTTTGCACCCTTGGCGCAAATGTCATGCAGTATAAATTGGAGCAGTGATTTCCCGATACCCTTGCCCTGTTGGTCGGGTAAAACATAGATTTTATGAAGCTTGAAAATTGATTCTGTAACGGGTTCTTTTATAGCGTAGGCTGCAAATGCTATCGGAATATTTTCGAGGCAGGCTACAACAAATTGATGTTCTTTTTGCTGCAGTTGATTTTGCAAAGATGCAGTGCTATACATTAGATCCAGCATAAAATCCAGCTGTTGGGTGGAGATGATTTCTTTGTAAGCTACCGCCCAGGTGGACTTTGCAATTGATTGAATGATGGGAATCGACTCGGCATCCACTTTTTTGATTTCCATCAGCAGTAATATTAAAGAATGGTAATTTTCAATTCTGGTGCAAAGAAACGAATGCCTGTATTGTTAATGGCAATGATATCGAAGAAATACAATTCCTCTCCCTTATGCAGTCCATCTTTAATATTATTTTGCCATACTACTGGCAGTGGGGTACTGGTGAACCGATCTGCAGCGATGTCACTCTGCGCAGAAATTTTACCGGTAACTTCATCCTCGGTTACCCCTATACGCTTATAAGCAAATTGATAAGAAGAGATTGCATATCCCACATTTTTATCATCGATAATTCTTAAGGGAAGTGAAATTAACTTGTTAGCTTCTTCTGCGGTCATCTCCATCATTCCACTTGCAGTGGATCCTAAAAAAGATTTCACATTCGGTTTCTTAACGGCAGCTGGTGCAGGACTAGCAGGCAGCGCTTTTTTTTGTGCAAATAAAATTTGGGTATTCAAAAAGGAAATTGACCATACACAAAAAATCATGAAAAATTTTCTTTGCATTTGAATATATTTTTTGGGTACGAAATTGAAATAAATGCCAATTAATAAATATACAACAATTTCCTGTATTTTATAAATGGTGAATGATGACCATATTTATCCAAGTGTCGCCAGACTTTCCTCGATGGTTCGAATTCTATCTTCCGCATCGGCCTGTTTTTTTCTTTCTAAGTCAATTACCTCCGGCCTTGCATTATTAACAAATCGTTCATTGCTTAATTTCTTTTGTACACTCAATAAAAATCCTTGCTGGTGTTGCAGATCTTTTAGTAAATCATCTTTCAATGAGGCACTGTCGAGTTGTTTTTCGGATTCAATATAAAACTTATCTTTTTCAACAGCCACCACGATGGTATTGGCAACAGCATCATTGGTAAAATGAATGCCCGAAGCATTTACCTGCTTGGCCAATATGTTTTCAATTCCCTTGTAAGCTGCTGCTGATAGGGTTTGTATATGCAATTCAATGGTTTCTTTCGGCTTAAATTGGTTTTTATTTCGTGCATCCCTAAGCGAAGAAATTACGTTTTTCAACAAGCTGCCTTGTTCTAATATTTCATTCATCGGTGGTTGAAAAGCACCTGCCTGTGTGATGCAAAGGTCAGTAGATTGTGTTCTCAATAAGTGATATATCTCTTCTGTAATGAAGGGCATAAAGGGATGCAATAACTTCATCATTTCTTCAAAAAACGCAACGGTTTGTTGGTATACAGCTGCTTCCACCGGTTGTTCAAAACCCGGCTTCACCCATTCTAAATACCAGCTACAAAAATCATCCCAAATAAGTGAGTAGATGGTTTTGAGTGCCTCACTCAATCGGAACTGTTGCAGCAAAACAGCAACTTCTGATTTAACTTGACGCATCCTATTATCGAACCATTCAATGGCGAAGGACTGGTCAGTGGCTTCGGAGTCGGGAGCAATCCTTGCTTCCCACATCTTCACCAACTTGAGGGCATTCCATAATTTATTATTAAAATTTCTGCCCTGTTCCAATGCAGATTCATCAAACATTAAGTCGTTGCCGGCGGGAGAGGAAACCATAATGCCAAACCGCACAGCATCGGCTCCATACTGTTCAATGAGTGCTAGCAAGTCGGGAGAGTTACCCAATTGCTTACTCATTTTTCTACCCAATTTATCCCTCACCATTCCGGTGAAATAAACATCTTTGAAGGGAGGCTTGTTCTCAAATTCATAGCCTGCCATAATCATTCTGGCTACCCAAAAGAAAATGATATCCTGTCCTGTTACCAGGGTAGTGGAAGGGTAGTAATAGGCAGCCTCTGGGTTGCCAGGGTGACTGATCCCTTTAAAAACTTCCATGGGCCATAGCCAAGAAGAGAACCAGGTATCCAACACATCTTCATCCTGAGTAAGCATCAAGTTGATTGTTTCGGGTTGCAGCTGGTGCAATTGCTCCAAGCTTTCTGCAACAAATACATTACCCTGCTGGTCGTACCAAGCGGGTATGCGTTGGCCCCACCATAGCTGGCGACTGATGCACCAGTCCTTGATATTACTGAGCCAATGGCTATACGTATTTTTTGCCTTAGCAGGATGAAACTGAATGGTATCATCCATTACAGCGGAAAGGGCCTGAGGATTTTTTTTCAAAAATTGCTCCATGCCAATAAACCATTGCAGTGATAAGCGATGTTCAATCACCGCACCTGTTCTTTCACTGGTTCCTACTTGTCCTTTATAGGCTTCTATTTTTTCAATCAGGCCAAGTTGATTGATATCTTCCACTATTTTTTTTCTCAGGGCAAAACGGTCAACGCCAATGTAGGACAAGATTAGATCCGAAGGGTTTTCTTCAAGCAGTTCTTCGGCGGTGAATTTGCCCTCAATGTCCAGGGTATTGATCACTTTTAACTGGTGTTTCAATCCAAGCAGGTGATCATTTTTATCGTGGGCTGGTGTTACTTTCAGTGCACCAGTTCCAAAATCAGTAGTTACATATTCATCCGCGATGATAGGAATTATTCTATTGATAAGGGGAACGATTACTTCTTTTCCTACAAGGGCTTGATAGCGTTCATCGGTAGGGTTTACGCAAATAGCGATATCGCCTAAAATGGTTTCAGGTCGGGTAGTGGCTACCGTTATACTTCTGCCTGAAGGGTCGTTGGCCAATTTGTAAATTACATAATACAATTTAGCATCCACTTCCTTGAAAATCACTTCTTCGTCACTCAAGGCGGTTTGGCTCTGAGGATCCCAGTTCACCATTCTTTTTCCGCGGTAAATAAGTCCTTTGTTATGCAGGTCTACGAATACCTTCAATACACTTTTATAGTAATCCGCATCCATCGTGAAGGAAGTGCGGTTCCAGTCGAGGCTGCAGCCCAGTTTTTTTAATTGCTGTAAAATGATACCACCGTATTTTTCTTTCCATTCCCAGGCATAAGCTAAAAATTCATCCCTAGTTAACGATGATTTGGTAATACCTCTTTCCCTGAGCATACCAACCACTTTGGCTTCGGTAGCAATAGAGGCATGGTCGGTTCCGGGAACCCAGCAGGCGTTCTTTCCATGCATCCTTGCATGTCGGATCAAAATATCCTGAATGGTGTTGTTGAGGCAATGCCCCATGTGTAATACCCCTGTTACATTCGGTGGGGGTATGACGATGGTATAGGGCTCCCTTTCATCGGGTACACTGTTAAAATATCCTTTGGCGAGCCAATGCTCGTACCAGTTAGCTTCTACTTGGGTGGGTATGTAATTCTTTGACAGTTCCATTATTGAACAATTATTCCTGTTTTAAATTACTGCAAATGTACGAATTGACCTTTCATTTATTTCAACCCAATCCTTGGGTATTGGTAATGGGGGTATTCAATATTCAATTAGTCAAATAATGCTCCAAAAAGATGGTAATTGCACTATGGAAAATCTAATAAATAAAAAGGGCTGTTTTCAGGATTGTATAGTAATCAGCGATAAAATGAAGGTATATTTGTTTAATAATCTACTCTTTTGCAAATCGTTCAACAAAATTTACGGCTTCAAAAAATAATTACCGGTGTTGGGGTAATACTTTTTGTAATGAAGGTACTAGCCTGGTATCTTACTGGGTCAGTGGCAATCTTGACTGACGCGCTGGAAAGTACCGTGAATGTAATTGCAGGTTTAATTGGTGTATATAGCCTTTATGTTAGTGCCAAACCCAAGGATCAGGATCATCCCTATGGCCATGGTAAGGCGGAGTTTCTATCTGCAGCAGTAGAAGGAACCCTAGTAACCCTTGCCGGTTTTATAATTATTTATGAGGCACTCAATAATTTAATTCATCCCCACCTTGTTCAAAAATTGGATTATGGTATTTTGCTGGTGGCCATCACTGGGGTAATCAATTATGTGGCTGGGTATATTTGTATTTCAACCGGTAATAAAAATAATTCCCTTGCCCTGATAGCCAGTGGAAAACATTTGCAAACCGATACCTACTCTACGATAGGAATCATTGCAGGTTTGATTCTTTTGTATTTTTTAAAATTATGGTGGATCGATAGTGCAGTGGCGATACTTTTTGCATTTATCATTATGTTTACAGGCTATAAAATCATCCGCAGTTCGGTATCGGGGATTATGGATGAGGCGGATGCAAGTCTGATCAATAAGATGGTGGTGATGCTCAATGTTCATCGCAAGGAAAACTGGATCGACTTACACAATCTTAGAATCATAAAATACGGCGGAACCCTTCATATCGACTGTCATCTTACCATTCCTTGGTATCTGAATATCAACGAGGCCAATTCGGAGATTGATGCATTGTCGGATATTGTAAAAAAAGAGTTGGGTGAGTCAATGGAATTATTTGTGCATTCCGATGGCTGTAATGACTTTAGCTGTAAGCTTTGTAGCAAACAAATTTGCAGCGTTCGACAGCATTTATTTGAAAAAAAGATTGAATGGACGATGGAAAATATTTCAACCGATAATAATCACCAGTTGTGAAAGCCCCGTTTATTCAATCCGGCGAATCAATATCCATCAAATAATTTAGCTACTCCAAATGCAGCAGCAGCGGCCATTGCGCCGATCAGGGTAACTTGCAAAGCACCCAACCAGGGATGAATGCCGGTTATTTTACTTTTAAAGTATCCGAAAATAAAAAGGCAGGCCAGTGTAGCAATGACGGAAATCTCCAATGCTTCAGTAGGGCTTTTAATGAAAAAATAAGGACTTAGCGGAATGATACCGCCTACAATATAGGATAATCCGATATTTAGCGCACTTTTAGAAGCTCTTTTTGGATCTGGTTTTTCAAGTCCTAATTCATACTTCATCATAAAATCTACCCAGCGGTCCTTGTCCTTGGATATTTCTTCAGTGGCTTCCTCCTGTAATCTTTCACTTAATCCGATATTGGCAAAAAACTCCTTGGTTTCTTTTATCTCCACCTCGCGAAGGTTTTCTACTTCTTCATATTCTCGTTGGATCTCGCTTTTGTAATGATCTTCTTCTGTTTTTCCCGAAAGG
>JBIIVV010000200.1:0-5886 GCA_044339235.1 Ferruginibacter sp. | reverse complement strand
TACCACAGGTTAGGCCGTCCTGTAGGATCCAGCCACCGCCGATACCGTTGAGGACAAAGGCACTTGTACCTACTGATTTACCTGCCGTAGTAATGGTCTTGCCGGTTGCAGTAGCAAGAAAATTGGCTGTGGACCAATTCGAAACAGTCATCGCAGAGGCAAGCGTTAAGGAACCATAAATATTGAGCGGATTTCCTCCTACGTCAAAACTTGGATTATTAGTAACGCCAGTCCAATTCATATTAACTACAGATGCAGGAGCGGCGATGGTAACCGATTGGCCGGCAGCTGAAAACGAATTGGCGTCAAAAAATACATTGTCTAATAAACTTGGTCCGCAGCCTGAGGCAACTCCACCACTTGTCAATGACCAATGTGAGCCATCCGTCCAGTTTCCTGTACCACCTATCCAATAATAATTTTTAGAAGTAATTAATCCGATTGTCCAGCCCGTATTATTGCCCGAATTGATTGCACTGTTGGCTGCAAATGCTGCACCGCCAAGGGCTTTCATATCTTTCAGGTTTACGAAATTTATTGTTGGTGTACCCGAAGCCATGCTAATGGTTGCCTGGGTTCCTGGAATACTTGAGTTTATTGAGATAAGTGAACTACAAGTTCCGCCCGTAATATTGAGCGCTGTAGTAATGGTTTGGGTGGCATTACTTTGGAAAGTATGTGCAGCACCAGCGCCAGTAAGATTCAGAGTACCAAATGTATTAGCACCACTAAAAGTTGCATTTTGTGAAATGGTGGCCGTGGTAATGGTATTGCCCGCACATGCCGATAAGGGATATCCATCATTAGTGAAATTGGTAACCGTACTGTTAGTAATACTTCCCCCAAGGGTTAAATTCACATTCGTGAAAATTCCGTTGTCGATAAAACCTCCGTTTATTAATATAGAATTTACAGTATTATAAGCTAACCCTCCTCCATAGAAACCCGTATTGCCACCCTTCATATTGAAGGTAGTTGCACCGGCTGAATAGGTTAAATTCGTAGCGTTTACATTCCATTCGCCGCAAGCATTGCAATACAAATTAATAGTAGAAGTTCCTAAGGTTAAAGTTCGGACATTGGTATTGCTACTCTCAAAGAGATTGGCATGAATTGTTTGGCTATTGGTATTAAATGATCCATTGGTTAAATAAAGATTACCACATGTTAAACCGTCTTGGAGGGTCCAGCTACCACCGATACCGTCCAAAATGGTTGTTCCAAAAGTTTTACCTCCAGAAGTAATCGTTTTACCAATTGAGGTGGATTGAAAATTAATAACAGAAGGAGTGTTAAAAGTCATTCCAGCAGCCAATGTTAAGGACCCAAGCATATTTAAGGTTTGGCCAGAAGCAGTAAAGGTTGGGTTGTTGGTAACGCCAGCCCAGGTCATGTCAATAAGAGTGGCAGTGGCAGAAAGGGTCACCGTTTGACCTGGCGCATTGAATGAATTGGCATCAAACATTACATTATCAGTAGAAGAAGGAAGTGCTGTATGAAAAGTAGATCCTCCCGAAGTTGTTGCCCAATGGGTTGAAAAATCCGACCAGTTACCAGTGCCGCCTACCCAATAATAATTATTTTGCGAATAGGTAACAACAGATAAAAAAGAAAGAAAGATAACGGCGAAAAAACGCTTCATTGGACAAGGGTTTATTATTGATTTAAAAAAGACTTTATTTAATTATGGGAAAGCCCTTTTATTAATATGAATAGTCAAATTGAACACGATCTCCTGCAGTAAACGTATAGTTTCCATTGGCAGCAGGATCATAAGTAAGTACTTTTTCTGAAATGCTGAAAGCGCTGTTGCTAATTCTTACCCCGTTAATGAACATTTTCAATTTGCTTAAAACGGAAGGTGTGTTGGTCAAAGTAAAGACCGTTTGTCCGGCAGAAGCAGAAGCCTCTTCATCAGCAAATTCGATTTGATCGCCAGTATTGGTACCACTAATGGTTGCGTCTTTAGTTACTATCAACTTTATTGAAATAGTACCACCAGATAAAGAGAAGCCTGTTGGTAATGCGGTAGGTGTTAAGCCATTGATAGTAGTTGCCGAAGCATCTCCCAATGTTGGAGTAACTAGCGTTGGAGAAGTGGTCCTCACTACGTTTCCGGTTCCTGAAGTTGGAATCTCTTCAATTACACCAGCTCTCGCAGAAACTCTTCCCAAAACCCTGTCAGATGCAGTTACATCTTGGATTTTAGGATAGGTAACGGTAGCGTTTGCCACTACCGGATTGGGGAAATTTCCCGAAAGGTCTCCACCTGCAACTCCGGACGGAACCGCACTATTGGCCGTTGCTGCGTTTAAAGCATAGGGTACACTTATTAATTGAGTAGTCCCAATATCTACAAACTGATTGGTGTTGGTAGCATCAATTTCTACTTGAAGAAATTTGTTACCTGTTGACCAATTGATTCCGGCCATCGTTCCCACAGAACTAGTGCTACCCGCACTTCCAATTTGAACAGCAAACAGACCGCCCAAATTTGTTTGGATTGCCCTAGTTTCAGCATAAACCACCGAACCAGAGGCAGAATTGTTATGAATTGATAATCGCAGGTTCATAGTCTGGTTGGGAAGTGGGTTACCAACAATGTTTCTTGCTACCCCTTGGTAGTTCAATAAATCAGGAGCCTGGGCAAAACCAGCAAAGCCGATTGAAAGCAAGGCAATAAATAGAAGCCATTTGTTAGTTCTTGGGGATATTAGGTGCATTGTATTGGAGTTTAGTAGTTTAGAGGTTTAGGTGTTTAGTAGTTTAGGTGTTTAGGGGTTTAGAAGTTTAGAGGTTTAGAGGCTTAGGTGAACTATTATCAACTATCAACTATCATCTATCCATTATCAACTATCCATTATCATCTATCCATTATTCATTTATTCATTAATTAACTGTTACTGCTCCCCTATTTTTAAATAGAAAAACTTTATATTTTTAAAAACAAAACCAGTAATTCAAATTCTTCAATTTGTTTTTGTTATGCTTGGATGACTTGTGATAAAACAGGTATCAAAGCGGTATAGGACAGTTGTCAATTGATTTTAAGAATTTTATAGGTTCCTTTTTTGAAAACTCGACCCGTAATTGGGCTGATCTGCTGGATGCTTAAAATGTATTGACCAGCTGTTAGGCCACTTAAGTTCAATTTTTCCAATACGCCCATTCCGGTATACTCAAATTGTTTTTCCATCAATTTGCCCCCTTTGATATCAAATAATTCAATTTTTTCCTTTCCTACGATAGAATGAAGGATATTGATCTCCAAAATATTTCTTACCGGATTGGGATAGACAGTCACTTCGGAGGGTAACCAATTGGCAATAATATTATGATCGGGCTGATTTTCTACATAATACTGAAGCAATCCATTGGTTACCAGTAAGTTGCTGCTACTCATAGTATTAATGGCAGCCGACTCCCCTACACTCCATTCAAAACGAAAATTACCGAAGGAGGAAGACTGTCCAGTAGCATTAACAGTAGAAGGATAAATGGATTGAGCTGTAGAAAATAAGCTGAAAAGTAATAACGGAATAATTAAGGAAATACGATTTTTAGAAAATAATGATTCTTCAATATATATACCAATACTAAAAGAGGGTTTCTTAGCCACAAAAAAACTGTCGACAAATGCAGGTTTCGCAAATGCAGTATGATAAGTAAAGCTATTTTTTTTCATAGTATATATTTTAAATGCCTACGCCATTTGTTCTGATGAATTGAATCCAAACCCTTCGTTCAATAAATTTGAGCTTTAGTTAATCAGAAACAGGATTTTGTATCTTTTGATTTACCCTATAGTAATCACCTATGTAGTAAAAAATTAATACAAATCTGGCTCTAAAATCAATCGCCTCTTTTACTGAAAGGTTAGCTATAATAGAAAAATGAATTGTGTAATCAGAAGGATTTAAATAATTCCGCGCAAAATGATCATTTATTAAGGAAAAATAAAATAAGGGATGCGCCAAATAGAAAGCACTTTGTTAACAAATATTTCGCCTTGTTTATCAATACTTTATATATTATTTACTTTTTAAATTTATAAAAAAATAAAAACAGGTAATTTGAAGATGGCGTTTAAAATCATTCCTTTTTGATAAAAAGGAAGATTGAAGGAGCTGTTGAGAAGTGTTTAACAATACTATTTACCCAGAAAAAGTTAATCGAAATCAAAGTCGATTATTTATATTTATTGGGGATTTGGGGGGCTATGAAGAAAATAAACAATTAGCAGGAATTCGAATGAACACAAATTTTAAAACCAAAATTAACTAAATGGTGTATCCTTAGAATTGTATGGTAAAATTGTAAATTGTTATTTAATGTAGGTCTTGGATATAACTTGAGGGACTTCCACCTTGAAATTTTTTAAAACACTTATATAAATGGTGCCTAGTATTAAACCCTGACTTAAACGAAAGCCCTTCGATGGTATAATCTTTATGTTCTCCGCTTTTAACAAGGTCCAGAAAATAATTAATTCTGTTTTTATTGACTAAATCGGTATAACTAAGGCCATAATTTACAAAAATGAAATTGGTAAGTGTTTCAGCGTTAACCTTTAAACTTAAACTAAGGGCTTCGAGCGATGCTTCCCTATTTAAATAGTAGTGATGTGCAAAAAAAGTTTCAAAAAACAATTCTTTGGACAATCCGAAATCATTATCTCGCTTTAAAATATTACTAATTGGTTTTAAACTAGTATAATTCATAAAATTTGGCCTAAATAAAATGGCTAAAACTGTTGAAAGTAGCGACAGTATGATCAATGAACGACTAATAAGATTGTTGGGCCCTAAAAATACCTTTATAAAATTAGCGATTAAAATAATGGAGAGATTTAAAACAAACAAAAAAGACCACCGAATCAATTGACGATAATAAACATTTTCCGACTTATACTTTTTTACGATTTTCAAAAAAAAATCAAAAACAAACAAAAAGGCTATTAATGTAACCACTAGTCTTACATATACCCTGAAATCTTTAACACCAAGATAATCAATAATGGAAGGGTTCACTAGCAAAGAAACTAACTGTTGAATGAAAATAACAATAAATCCAAAAACAATAACTTTTCGCTTTATCTTAAACTCATACAACAATGAAAGCACATTAACTATAGCAATTGCTAATAAAACCGTAGGTGTTTCAACGATCCATCTACTATAGCCGAAAAAATTAGAATAAATATTACCAATACAAAATAAAACAGCAGAAAAAAGAAAAAATAAGATTGTTATTTTAAGAGATGGGGGATATTTTAATTTGACAAAAACCTCTACAAAGACAATCAATGACTGAACCAGTACAAAAACATATGCATAGTTAAAATAGATAGGATACATTATTGGATATTGGATTATTCTTAAAATCAGCTATTCACTTATTGTATAAAATTACATCAAAAATTAGCCCCTATTGTTTTGCTATTTTTTAATGTAAGTAAATTTACACAAATTTGAAGTTAGTAAAGATTACCGATATTATGATTTTTACAATCATATACAAAGGTATCGAGAAAATCTGGAAAGGGGAACGGGTAAAAGACTTACATTAGATTCATATAGCTTAAATATTGAATTTTATTGGTAAATAAACTATACAATCATCAAAAAGACAAAAGCAGACCCTATTGATCTGCTTTTTGTCTTTTGTTTTAAATTACAACATTGTCGGGATGGATACCGCTACTTCTTACCAAATCAGGAAGGATTTGGAGCATATTTTAAATGCTTTGTTATCCTATAAACCATTTTGTACTGGTTGTTCCACATTAGGTATTAATAAAAGAGACCTCTATTGCAAGAGGTCTCTTTTATATTTTTAAAAACTTAAAAAATATATTACTTAAGATTTACAACATCTTTAGTATCA
>JBIIVV010000199.1:0-5894 GCA_044339235.1 Ferruginibacter sp. | reverse complement strand
GAATGTACCTGCGAGTGAATGTACCGCTAAAAACGGAATGGTCATTCATACTATATCAGGCAAGAAATTAAGTTATGGCAGTCTCGCTGTACAAGCCGCTGCCATTGCAGTTCCCAAAGATGTTACGCTAAAAGATAGAAAAGATTTTACCATCATTGGTAAAGCTGTAAAAAACGTAGCCAACAAAAGCATTGTAACTGGAAAGCCTTTATTCGGACTTGATTTTTACAGAGAAGGGATGTTGTATGCAATGATACAACGCCCTAAATCATTTGGTACAAAAATAAAATCTGTAGATGCTACCGCTGCCAAGGCAATGCCCGGTATTGTAGATGTAGTAGTTTTTAAAAACAATGTGGCCGTAGTAGGTAAGTCAACCTGGGAAGTAAGCAAGGCAAGGAAATTATTGGTCATCGAATATGAAAATGATGGAGGGACACCTGAAAGTACATCCGACCACAATACTATCTTCGCCAATTTATTAGACAATGGGGCAGTAAGCGTAAAAAGGAAAAATGGTGATGTGGCCACGGCTTTCGCCAATGCGGCAAAAATCATCAAAAGTGAGTACCAGGGTCCGTTTTTATCGCATGCGCCGATGGAGCCCATGAATTTTTTCGCCCATGTGCGACCCGATGGTGTGGAGCTGGTAGGCCCTACACAAACACCCGCCAGCGCCCGTAATGCTACTTCCAAACTATTAGGTATACCCGAAGATAAAATCACGCTAGAAATTACTCGTTTAGGGGGAGGATTTGGAAGGAGGCTCAAATTTGATTATGTGGTAGAGGCAGCCGAACTGTCAAGCATAATTAAGGCACCCGTAAAACTAATCTGGACAAGGGAAGATGATATCACTGGTGGTAGTTACCGCCCGGCAGTACGCTACCGATTTGAAGCCGCTATTGACAGCAGT
Source organism: Ferruginibacter sp. (assembly GCA_044339235.1). Lineage (GTDB taxonomy): Bacteria > Bacteroidota > Bacteroidia > Chitinophagales > Chitinophagaceae > Ferruginibacter. The sequence continues at coordinate 4,978 of JBIIVV010000199.1, read as the reverse complement.
GGTAATTTGACAGGATACAAATGCCGCGGTGTGGGCATTAATTCGGGTAGCCCTACTCGTGAGGACAATTTCCCTTCTGGTGCAATTGATAATTTACTAATTGAAGCAGTAGAACATAAATCGGCTATTACCACAGGCGCCTGGAGAGCTCCTATCACTAATTTTTTAGCCTTTGCAGAACAAGCTTTTTTGGATGAAGTAGCAACGGCGATGGGTAAAGACCCTGTTCAATTTAGGCTAGAGCTATTAGCGAGGGCTAAAAACAATCCTGTAGGAGCCATCAAATACAATATAGATAGAATGGAAGCGGTGATCAAAATGGCGGCTGAAAAATCTGGATGGGGTAAAAAGAAAGGGGTATCGCAGGGCTTTAGTGTTTACTTTTCCCACGCATCTTATGTAGCGCAGGTTTGCGAAGTAATCATGCAAGCTGGAAAACCGGTAGTGAAAAAAATATATGCCGTAGCCGATTGCGGAGAGGTAGTGAACCTAAGCGGTGCACGTCAACAGGTGATGGGTGGCGTAGTTGATGGAATGGGGCATGCCATGTATGGAAAATTAACTTTTGATAACGGTGCCGCAGAGCAAACCAATTTTGATACCTACCGGCTAATCCGTATGAAGGATGTTCCCGAAATTGAAACCCATTTTGTCAACAATGGGATAGACCCTACAGGGCTTGGAGAACCGGCACTACCACCAACAGGCGGAGCGGTAGCCAATGCAATATTTAAGGCCACCGGTAAGCGATTAAGGAATCAACCTTTCATAGAAGACGATCTATTTAAAACGGCATAATAATTTCAAGTAGCTATTTTTTGAACTCTATCGCCAATATTACTCCAATCTGCGATCATCTGCGGGAGATTTTTTTATTTTTCCGCAGATTACCGCAGATTTTCCCGCAGATTTACACAGGTTTTTTTTAAAACTTAATCGATAATAATCCTCTAATCTACGATCATCTGCGTGTATTCTATCTGCGAATATCTGCGGGAGATTTTTTTTATTTTCCCGCAGATTAACGCTGATTTTCACGCAGATTTACTCAGATTTTTTAAATCTCAATCGATAACAATACTCCAATCTGCGATTATCTGCGTTTATTCTATCTGCGAATATCTGCGGGAGATTTTTTTTTGTTTTCCCGCAGATTAACGCTGATTTTCCCGCAGATTTACACAGATTTATTTTAGAACTCCATCGAAAACAATACCCCAATCTGCGATGATCTGCGTGTATTCTATCTGCGAATATCTGCGGGAGATTTTTTTTATTTTCCCGCAGATTAACGCTGATTTTCCCGCGGATTTACACAGATTTTTTAAATCTCAATCGATAACAATACTCCAATCTGGGATTAAAAGCTGGACATAAAAATATATTACCGCTTCCCTATTTGAAATACAACCTGCATTTATTAGATTCAGTCCCTCACTAAGTCGTACCATGGAATTAAACGAAATAACTTATATCCTCCGCGGATGTATTTTCAAGGTATTCAATACCCTTGGGCCCGGATTGTTGGAGTCGGCCTATGAAGCTGCATTATTATTTGAAATCAAAAAGACTGGACTTGAAGTCCGCTCCCAAGTTGCTTTACCAATGATATACGAATCTGTAAATATGGATATCGGATATCGCATCGACTTACTAATTGAAAACAAGGTACTGATGGAAATAAAATCGGTTGAGTCCATTGTTGAAGTTCACCACAAACAAGTAATTACCTACTTAAAGCTTTCAGGGCTTCAACTTGGACTGTTGGTAAATTTCAACACTTCAAATATTGCCAACAGTATCTATCGAAAAGTAAATGGATTGTAACTAAAAAATATCCTGGTCATTGCCTAAAAAAAAGCCAACCACTTTTAAAAAATGGTTGGTTATAAAGTAAGTTGAATAAAAATTTATTTCATTTTTTCAGCATCTGCTAAAAACTGCTTTAATCCAAGATCAGTTAATGGATGTTTCAATAGTGCAAGGATAGAAGAAAGCGGACAGGTACATACATCGGCACCAGCTTCGGCACATTCAATGATATGATTACCATTACGAATAGACGCAGCCAATATTTCTGTCTCAAATCCTTGTATGTTGTAAATATTACTAATCTGTGAAATCAACTGAACGCCATCCCAACCGCTATCATCAATACGACCGATGAAAGGTGATACATAGGTAGCCCCCGCTTTTGCAGCTAATATGGCTTGTCCTGCGCTAAACACTAGCGTACAGTTCGTTTTAATGCCATTATCGGTAAACCATTTGATTGCTTTGATACCATCTTTTATCATCGGCACTTTTACCACAATATTAGGATGAATGGCAGCCAGCTTTTTTCCCTCTTCCACAATCACTGAAAATTCTGTTCCCAATACTTCAGCACTAATATCTCCGTCTACAATATCACAAATAGTTTTGTAATGATTGGCTATGGCCGCTTCGCCCTTTATATTTTCTTTTGCCATTAGAGACGGATTGGTGGTAACCCCATCCAAAATACCTAACTCATTGGCTTCTCGAATATCTGCTAGATTGGCCGTGTCGATAAAAAATTTCATAATTTTATTTGATTGGTGAATGCTATTGAATTATTTAATAACTGAAAGCTTGTAAACAGTAACGGTATGGTATTTTTGACCAGGTATTAAAATGGTAGTAGGAAATGAAGGCTCATTGGGTGAATCAGGAAAATGTTGCGTTTCAAGACAAAGTGCAGCATGTTGACCGATTGACTTTCCATCGCTGGTTTTCAATTTTCCGTCTAGAAAATTTCCGGTATAAAACTGAACACCCGGCTCTGTGGTGAATACTTCCAGCACTCTTCCTGATTTTTCCTCCGAAACGGTTATGACTTTTGTAAGACTGGCATCTGTTTTATTCAATACATAATTGTGATCATATCCACCTTTGATAGAGTCAATGCGTAATCCAATTTTGTTGGGTTGAGTAAAATCAAATGGAGTACCCGATACCGGAGTGATTTCACCAGTAGGAATCAGCGTACTGTCAACAGAGGTAAAATGATCTGCGTCGATTTGTAATACATGATCCAGGATATTATTGGTAACATCCCCAGTTAAATTAAAATAGCTATGATTGGTAAGATTAATCACCGTTTTTTTATCCGTAGTGGCATTATACTCAATTTTCAATTCATCCTCATCTGTTAATGTGTAGTGAACATCCACTTTTAAATTACCTGGATATCCCTCTTCGCCATCCTTACTTAAATAACTTAGCATCAAAGATGGAACAGAATCATTTTCAACAGTGGGCTCCCATACCAATTTATCAAATCCCTTTAAACCGCCATGCAAATGGTTAGGACCATTATTGATTGCCAATGTATACGCTACGCTATCGATGGAAAATTTTCCTTTAGCAATGCGATTTCCATAACGGCCAACGATGGCACCAAAATAAGGATGAGTAGCAAGGTATCCTGAAAGACTATCATAGCCCAATACGATGCTGGATTTAATATTATTTTTGTCTGCAGAAACCCATGAGGTTACAATACCTCCAAAATTGGTAATGGTAATCTGAGTACCCTTCGAATTGATAAGTGTGTAAAGAAAAACTTCTTTTCCATCTGCAGTTCCAAAGGAAGACTTTGAAATTCCTTTACTTTTTTCCATTTTATTAGTGTTGGTGTTGTTACAGGAAGTAATTAAGAGTGTAAAAATAGTGGCAATAAACATACCAAGCAAGGTTATTCTCTTCATAATTGAAATTTGATAATTGATTTACTGAAATTTATAATTGATTTTTATTTAATACGAAGCCTAAAGATATTGAAAAACATTACAAAAACTGTAAAGGATATAATTGCAATTTTATAACCCATTCTCTCAGTCACCATTCATCAAAAAACTACACCAGCCTTATTCAACACTTCCTCCATTATTTTACTGACAGACAATGTTAAATGATGCGGCATCCTTTCACTCTGCAACAAACCGTTATCCAAACAATGCATCACTTCTATAATTTCATGCTCAAATCCATTGCTTTCATGGGGTATCGAGAACTGTTGCTTCGTACCATCATTTAATATTACTGATAATTCAGTGGCTTTAAACCATGGATTTTCAATTACAATCCTTCCCTTAGCACCACTGATTGACGCTTCGATGGCTGTACTAAAGCTAATAGTAGATAACAGGTGTGCCGTTTGGCCCTGAGGATATTGAAACACAAGGTTGCAATATTCATCCACCCCGGTAGCAGTCAATTTTGTAACAGATTGGATAGCAGATGGCTCCCCTAAAATTAGCGTGGCTAAAAAAATAGGGTAAATGCCTATATCCAGTAAAGACCCGCCTCCTAGCGCTTTGCTGAATACCCTACTTTCGAAATCAACCGGAGCCCTGAAACCAAAATCTGCGGCCACATATTGAGGAACACCGATCACATCCTCTTTAATTAATTGCTGAATTTTCTCAATAAATGGCATACAGGAAGTCCACATCCCTTCCATCAAAAAAACTTGACTTTCCTTTGCCTGCGCTACCATTTGCTTTGACAGTCGGTAATTGATAGAAAGTGGCTTTTCGCATAAAACGGCTTTCTTTTGCTGCATACAAGCCATGGCCAGCTCATGGTGAAAAACATTGGGAGTGGCGATATAAACAATATCAACATTTTCATCATTGATTAACTCATTATAATTATCATACCACTTCGAAGCATTGAATTTATCGGCATATGCCTTCGCTCTATCTTTATCGCGAGAAGCTACGGCATACAGTTCAGCTCCTTCCACAAAATTGAGTGCCGTGCAGAATTTGTCTGCAATCCTACCAGCACCTAAAATTCCCCAACGATAATTTTTACGCATGATATTTTTAGTAAGTAACGTTTATAATAATAAGGGAAATTACATTTTTATTCTAATAACAGAAAAGGAATTAGGAGCTGCCACAAATGCTACATTCTTTCCTTTCAATGCAATAGTAGATTCCATAGGTAC
>JBIIVV010000198.1:0-5912 GCA_044339235.1 Ferruginibacter sp. | reverse complement strand
TAATCAACGTTTACGATATTAAAAATATAAACCAACCTATTAAAACATTTAATTGGCCCTATGAAGGTTGGGGTATCACCCACAACGAAACAGATTTGATTATTAGCGATGGTTCATCCAACTTGTATTTTGTAAATCCGGATGATTGCAGTGTAAAAACTGCCAAACAAATAACGGATCATATTGGTCCTATCAAGTCCATTAATGAATTAGAATTTATTAATGGATATGTTTTTGCCAATGTATATGGGAGTGATTTTATCATTAAAATTGATCCGTCAAATGGGCACGTTATTGGAACAATTAATCTGCCAGGTTTAATAAAGCAATATGCAAAGGGTTATCAACCGAATGACGAAGAGGTATTGAATGGGATAGCCTGGGATAGTGCTACTAAAAAAATATTTATAACCGGTAAACGGTGGCCTAAAATGTTTGAATTGGAAATCAAGTAGGGTAATTGAATACTTTGGATTTATTAAAATTAACTGCCAATGTTACCAAATAAATTGATTCCTCTTTGGTAAAAATAAATTAACATAATAAGAAATCCTATAACTGCCAAAACAATAGCCCTAAACCACCAAAGGTCTATTAAAGAAATTTTTTCATTAAAATACTCAGGCAATTCAGTATTGACAATTGGTTGTTCGGCCTCTGCAATTTCATGAAGTTCTTCTTGCCTGATTACTCTTACAGCTTCTGCATCAGGAATAAATACGGGGTCGATTGTAATTGGGAAAAAATCATATTTTCCTTCATCAAATTGAGTAAATGTTCCTATACCATTTAATAATAAAATACGTTCTTCAGCCAATTTTTTACGAATAAATTGACTGATAGCCAAAAATTCAGTAGAAAAAACATTCTCCTTACCGGATGAAATAAATTCAATGCTTTGTGATGGAGATTGAATTCTTGTATTTAAAAAATCAGTTTCAGCTGAGCGAGATACAATTATTAATGTACCAATGCCAGGTAAAGTGCATTTTTTATGTAAAAAAAGTGAAGAAGCTATAATTTTATACATACTAATAGTTCAAAATCAAAGATAAGACTATTTTTTAAGGAGGCATTTGGATAGAATAAATATATTAAAATTTAATCATAACTCCTCCTATAATATGAATTCCATAAACGGGGTAATTATGCCAACGTTCGTATTTATTATTCAATAAATTATTTACATCCAACCATGCACTGAAATTTTTATTAATAGAAAATTCTGCTCCAACACTTACATCCGCACCATTGGTTAAGATTTGTTGATAATTATTTTTAAGCAAATAAGGACCTCCACTGAACAACTTACAATCCGTTTTTATTTGTAATTGTTTAGAAGCCTGCCAACGGAGAGCGTTAATGATTTCCATCGGAATAGTGCCCCAAGCCTTTTGATTATCCTTAAGTTGATTATACCCATTTAAGGTAATGCCACTAGTTATAGAAAATTGATCACTATTAACAAAACTTACATCAGCATGAAATCGAATATTGTTTACACTACTTTCATAACTAATTAAAAAGGCCTTGTTATCGGTACTCGTGTCATTTATATAAAGCGGAAGATGATTATAGTTAATCAAGCTAATTTTAGCACTGAAATTGAAATGTTTACCTGCAGATGATTTAAAACCAACATACCCTTCCGTCTCTTTTGTATTTCGTTGAAACGAAAAAGAATGTAAATAAGGATTGATAACAGACAAATTACGATAACTATTACTTTGAAATTGACCAGTATATCCAGCTTGAAGGATAAGTGGTAAATTATTTACTTTCGCTTCTCCATAAAAATTTGGAAATAAAAATAATTTTCCATCATCCCAGGCCGGACTCAACCCAGCATGAATTATCATTGATTGAGCGTGATAAATAAACTCAGGAGATAACTGAAATATAGAATTATTGAAATGGATATTATTAGTACTATTTTTTGAAGTATATGAATTGATATCCGCTTTAACTGAAAGCTTAACAGAAAGTAGGTCTCCTAATGACTTTTCAATTGGAATTTCAACTCGGATGGAATTTTCAGCTAATTTATTTAAATTATTAAAAAGATTAAACTCAACCATGGGAGAATATTTTATACCCAAATCATTGGACACCTTGTTTCTTACACCCACCATAGCATGAAAGTTATCAAAATGTTGCAAAACGTCCTGCTTACTGAAACTTAATAATGAATGGTCATATCCATAAAAATGATAATCTTGCTGATTCATACCCACACTCCCAAAGACTTCATCTGTATTGGTGAAATAACTTCCACTAACTTTTGCATTTAATTGCGAATAATTCTGGTTTTCAATTCCACCTTTTAAGGCAATATAATTAGCAGATAGGTTGACCAAACTTTTAACACCATCACCCAAGCTAAAACAGGCACTTGCTAAAGGTGAAGAAAGATTACCATACCCAACTTTTAAAAAATTTCTTAGACCCAAGTGTAAAACAGAATCTTTATTTAAAGCCAAGGGCTTTAATGAAACTGGCTGGTAACTAAAAAACAAATTTAAAGAAGGAATGCTGTAAGGAGCGATGTGTTTTGAAGTATCAGCAGTTAAATAGGTCGCCGAAAAATTCACTTTAGGCGTGTTGCTGATTACAGGTTTAAAACTAGAAACAATATCAATAACCTGCTTTTTGGTTGTATCTTTTTGTGCAAAAATAGATACACTTATTCCCAAAAATAAAATCGATAACAGTATATTCTTTATATTCATAATAAACATTCAATTAAAAAAATTGATTTTGAATTCCATAGCAGAAAATAAAATATTGAAAATGTTTATTTAATTTTCGAACTTATTTTTTCTTCTTCGATAGCATGATCTAATTTTTGCTTGGCTTCATTTTTTAATTCAACTATTACCGAATTTTTTGCAACACTTTGAAAGGTTGCTTTTGCATTAAAAAAATCCTTTTGCTGCATATAAATATCTCCAATTAATAAATATGCGCTAGTTAACCAAAAATCATAGTTGCCCGTTTCTTTAATAGTGGCCAAAGCAGCTTTTTCTGCTTCAGAATAATTGCCTAATAAAAAAAGGCAATGTGCTATTTCATAGCGTGATTCTGCTCCCCAAGCAGATTTATTGATTAAGGAACAAGATTTAAAAGAAGCTATTGCAGACTTATAATCGGAATTAATTTGTTGCGACTTGCCTAAAACTAACCATGCTATTGATTTATCATCTGTACTTATTCCTTTTTGGGTAAGCAATTTAATAGCAGCCTCATTGGCAAGGGGGTAATCTTTCAATTGATAATTACAGCGTACTAAACCCCTTAACGCTTCTACTTGATTATCCTGACTCACTGTATATTGCAACAAAGAGTTGAAATTATTTTTAGCAGAAAGGTAATTTTTTAATTCAAAATAGTTGATCCTTGCAGCAATTAAATTGGCGTTTTCGAAATATTTATTATATCCTTTATCAGTTACGAAATTATATGCCTGTAAAGCTTTATCCCATTCTTTATTTTTATAATAACAATCACCTAATAAATAATTTACTATTAACAAATAACTTCCATTTGAGTATTGAGAAAGATAATGATTGAAGCTGGTAATGGCAGCAGGAAAATCATTCGCAGTATATTTTAATTCGGCCGCTACAAATGTGAGGGAATCAGCTTCGCTAATAGAAATATTTTTTCCATTTTTCCTCATAAAATCAATGTAGTCAACTGTTTTATTTTCCTCAACATAAATATTTCGAATTGTTTCCAATGCTTCATCCGCTTCTGCAGAGAGCGGATATAGCTCTATCAGTTGTTGATAATACTTCAACGCTTGGCTATTATTATTCATGTTATAATAGCTTAATCCGAGTTTTAAAAAAGCCGAAGGTTTTAATCCATCTATTGTTGATGTATTTAAAATTGTATTGAGAATAGGAATAGCTTCTTTAAATTTTTCATCTGCCATAAAACTGGATGCAATTTCCAAATTAGCATTGGGGACTAAATTACTGTTGGGGTATTTTCTGATTAATTCTTTGAGGACTGAAATTTTTGCATCTGAACCTTTAATACCAGCTATTAATCCTTTTTGGTACATGGCATAGTCACTTTGAGGTAAAGCATTATTGATAATGGCTTCATAAATAATATTTGCTTTAGAAAAATCTTTCAACATTAAATAACAATCAGCTGATCGAACATAAGCATCTTGTTGCAATGGACTGGCTGTAATAGATGATTTTGCTATTGACTCAAAAAAGGGTAATGCCTGTTTGTAATTCTCTTTCTTAATATTACAAAAGCCTAGGTTGTACTTAGCAGTTGTTGAATTAGCCTCTCCCTGGGCACCTGCTCCACTTTGCAAATAATTAGTCAAATATCGTATAGCCTCATCATAATGTTGCGTTTGACTGGCAATTTCCCCTTTCCAAAAATTAGCATATGGTGTAACAGTTGAAACCGGCATTTGCAAAATTTTACTCAATAATAGATCCGCCTTCAAAATTTGCTGATCATTTACATACTCCACTGCCCTGCCATACAATATACGGGGATAAGCCTTTTGCATTATGGCAGTTGGCTTTTTAAAAGATTCATACAATACTAATGCATCATTAAAATTGTTAGTATGTTCCAATAAATTAACTACAATTTCAATAGCTTCTGTATAGCTCGAAGACAAGGGGTAATTAGCAATAAAATTTTTCATTTCTTTTAGCGCTATATCCTGATACCCTAATTCATAACTTAATTTAGCGTAATTAAAAAGTGAAATTTGCTGTTGCTGTTTATTATTACCGTTATAAGCACAAAATTGAAACGCATTTTTTGCATTTGCTTTTTGATTGGTTCGCAAGTAACAATCTCCCAATAAATACATGCTATTTTGTCCCAATGAATCACTTTCATTGCTTAACTGTTTAAAGCCTTCAATCGCTTTATTTAAGACATTGTTTTTATAATAACAAAAGCTTTCCTCATATAAAATCTCTTTACTTACTTTAGGGCTATTATTTATAAAATATTCTAGTAATGGAAGTGCTTTTGCATAAGAACCATTTTCAAAATGTATTTGACCCATTAACAGCTTCAACTCCTTATCGTAGTACAACTCCACTTTGTTTACAATACTTTCACAATACTTCAGTGCCGCTTCCTTTTTATGCTGAAAATAATAAATTTCAGCTATATAGTAAGGAACTACCCTTTTATAATCCGCCTGTTTTTCAACAATTCGAAACGATTTCAAAGCCTCCTCATAGCGATGCTCATAATAACTGATGAATCCATGGTAATAATTAGCTTGAATATAATAATGGCTACTAGACATTTGTTGAATCTCATTGAATAGCGGCTTGGAATCATTCAATCTTTTAAGGTTAAAATAACTATATGCTCTTTCGAATTTTGCATTCCCAATTTGTTCATTATTCAAATTATCTAATCCCGCAGCTTCATAATTTTCGACCGATTTTCTAAAATCATCCTTCAAAAAATAATATTGCCCCAGATGATAACTCAATTGCTCTTTTCTCACCTTGTTGACTGACCAATCAAGATATTGATCAGCTTGCGCTTCTGCTATTGGGACTCCCAATTTTAGACCAGCTACGATTAAGAAATAATTCACATCATCTACCAAATAAGTGGATTGTGCTTTTTGATTATCTGTATTTTGTAATTTTAGTTCTTGTAACAAAGGGTAAGCAAGTGCATATTGGTGTTTACCGAACAGTTCACTGGCCTCTTTAAACTTTTTTTCTGAATCGGAGTAAGAATGGTTTAATTGTGCAATGGCAGGTATTGTAAATAGGCCTGCAAAAATTAGCAAGGTGAATAGTAGCTTCATTGTATTGGTTATATCGATCAATTTAATGATGTTGTAAAATTAACTATATTGCCCTTTTATTTAACACCATTTCCACTCGTTTGTTAATAAG
>JBIIVV010000197.1:0-5923 GCA_044339235.1 Ferruginibacter sp. | reverse complement strand
GCCCGGCGAACTTTTTGCACAAATGAGTACAAGGCCGGGGATTTAGAAATTAGCGAAATAATGGCATTGAGTGGCCACACTACCGAAAAATCTTTTTACAAATACATACGGGAAACACCAAAGGGAACAGCCGAACGCATCAAAGAAAAGTTTACCCAACGTGAATTAAAACAGGCCACCATTGCCAACCATTTAAAGGCAGTATAAGAACGGAACAATTAAAAAAAACACCAAATGAGTTTACAGATAATACAGAACAAGATATTTGATGTAAGGGGACAAAGGGTAATGCTAGATTTTGATTTAGCTGAATTGTATGAGGTGGAAACCAAAGTTCTTAATCAGGCTGTAAAACGGAATAATTACCGGTTCCCTGAAGACTTTATGTTTAGAATTACAGCAAAAGAATGGGAAACTATCCGGTCACAAATTGTGACCGCATCTGAAAATGGGGGTATGCGGTCGCAAAATGTGACCGCATCACAGAACAAAAGAAATACCAATGTAACGCCCTTTGCCTTTACAGAACATGGGGTTACTATGCTGGCAAGTGTATTAAGGAGCAAAAGGGCAGTTGATATGAATATTGCCATTGTAAGGGCATTTATAGCCATACGGCATTTTGTAAATAAACATAAAGACCTCGCAGAACAAATACACGAATTGCGTACAGAGTTGCAAACCCGTGTTGGCGAACATGATGTACAATTGGCCTCCATTTATGATGCCTTAGAAAACTTACTAGATAAAAAAGAAGATGAAAACGAAAAAGTGCAACAATGGAAGGAACGGCAAAGGATAGGGTTTAAAAAATAAGAGGTACAAAAGTTTTTTTGTACCTTATTGTAGAGAAAGCATATTATTAAGCTAATATGTTTTGATTTAAAATCTAATGACAGTTTGTTGCCAGTTAGTAAAATAGTATAAAAGGCAGGGAGCATATTAAAAAAACTGCCGCCTATTCTGCCACCGTAAAGGCATAAAAAAACCTGAAACATAATATTACGTTTCAGGTTAAAAGGATGCTGTAGGGGGAGAACAGGAACTTATTGATATTGGCTATCATTTTAAGTGATAATAGAAAATTAAAACGTTGATAATCAGTACAAATATATTTTAATTATCATTTTAAATAATAACGAAATATAGTTTTAGTGTCACCTGTAGTGTCACCTAATTAAATATTATTTAGTACCTTCCGAAAAAGGGAAGGAACCATGCCACGCAAACCACAAGTCAACTTTAGATTAAAACCAGAAGATAAGGACGGCCTATCAAATATTGTATTAGACTTCGCTTATCAAAAGCGCAGGTTAAGGTATGAGTTTGGCCAATCGATAAAGCCAATTAATTGGAATGAAAAGAAGCAAAGAGTTAAGAACAAGTTGGCCACAACCAATGATGGGAAATTTGCATTGAATGACATGTTGGATAATTTAGAGTCTACTTGTTTGAGGGCCTATTCAGAAGCGTTAAAGGATGGAATACCAGACATTAATATTTTAAAGCGCACGCTTGACAAACTTATAGACAAGAATCATAACAATGCAGAGGTTTCAAATAAACCAACCCTATTTTCCCTTGCCCAAAGATTTATTAATGGTGAAATCAAATTTAGAGGAAAGGATAAAAGTCAAAGTAGTTTGGACAACTATAGCGCAGTTACTAAACATTTAAAAGCCTACCAAATTTTTTCAAAATTGAGAGTTGATTTTGATACCATTGATTTAGATTTTTTTTACTCGTACGTAAACTACCTGAAGCATAAACAAAAACTTGCCGTTAATACAATAGCCAAGGACATTTCAATTATAAAAGTGTTTATGGGTGAAGCTGTTGATTTAGAGTATACAGATAATATGAAGTTCAGGCATAAAAAATTTGCTTTTAATGAAGAAGAAACAGACAGTGTGTATTTAACGGAGCAAGAATTAGCGAAATTGTATGCATTAAAAATAATCAACAAAAAGTTAGAAGAAGTAAGAGACCTTTTTATATTTGGTGCATGGGTTGGGTTAAGGTTTTCAGATTTTAGCAATATAAAAACAGAGAACATTATACAAATTGACGGTGATTATTTTATTAAGATGATTACCCAGAAAACAAAGGAACTGGTAATTATTCCATGTAATCCTGTTGTAATGGAAATTTTTGATAAGTATGCCGACCGACCAAATAAGCTACCCAAAACCATAAGCAATCAAAAATTCAATGACTACATAAAAGATGTTTGTAAGTTGGCAGAGTTTAATGAAAAGGGAAGGGTGAGTTCAAGGCCAAAGGATATATTGGCAGAGTTAGTTTCTAGCCACACAGCACGCAGGTCTTTTGCCACCAATTACTATTTGCAAGGATTTCCAACTATTGATTTAATGAAGATAACCGGACACAAAACAGAGCGCTCTTTTTTGAAATATATTCGGGTAAGTAAATTAGATACCGCCAAAAGATTGAGTGAGCATATTAAAACGAACTGGAGTAGGAAGTTGCTTTCTGTGGCTTAGTGGAAAATCCACGAATAATGATCCCTTTGCGCCTAGGCAAATACCACTGTAAAGTAAAACCCGTACGATACCGTCTTATGCCTTGGGGCAAGGGGGCTTATTATTCGTGGATTTTCCAAGCTCAGCTATTATCAATATTAAATGAATTATCAATAGTAGGAAGCAACTGTTTTTGGCTTTTCTAAATCGTTTTATTTTAATACTCAAAAATATATTTTGCCCTACAATATTTCCTTGCCGAATGCAGAAATTTGTTTTTAAGGGATGACTATTTAAAAAAATAAAGTTTATTTCAACAGGATAAAACAGGATAGATTTAAAAAATTAAGTTTCTACATTACTCTAATATTGTTAAATCAAACGAAGCTTTAAATTATTTATAGCTTTAATTTTTAAACCAAAAAAATGCTTGTCATGTTTAAAAAATCATGTAGCTGTTTTCTAAAAAGAAAACAATTTCTAATCCTGCTACTGCCCCTTTTATTTTGTAACCTCATTACATTCGCCCAACAAAAAATTACTGTAAGTAGGAATGTTTTTTCCGACAGGAATATTCCATTAGCAGGAGTGTCAGTAAAGGTAAAAGGTTGCACTGGAGCTACAACAACGGATTCTACAGGAATATTTTCTATTCAGGCTAACAAGAATGCGGTGCTTGTTTTTTCTTACCTAGGATTCAATGAAAACGATAACCGAGTTTGTATTGATCGAGTATATCATTCAATTTAAAGTTTAATGAAAAAGCTGTTTGCATTTTTTTGTTTGGTATTGCCATTTCAGTCCCATGCACAGGAATTAACAAAAAAGATAGTCGTTGATTTTTCAAAAAAATAGGCGTTGTAAAGCTATTGCATGGAGTCAATAATGGCCCGGTGCGACTAGGTCTTAACGCAAATATTAACGGTTATCATAAGGCCGTGCAGTTTCCTTTTGTACGGTTGCATGATCCTCATTGGCCGAGCCCCGATGTTGTAGATATTCCCCTTATCTTTCCAAATTTTCATGCGGATGAAGCAGATTCTAATAATTATAATTTTAAAAAAACGGATGATTATATAAAGCCAATTATTGAAAATGGTGCCAAAATAATTTATCGTCTGGGCACAAGCATTGAATGGAGGAGTGACTATTTTACGCATCCACCTTCAGATTTTAAGAAGTGGGCAAGAATATGCCGTAATATCATACGGCATTATAATGAAGGCTGGGCTAACGGGTTTCATTACAATATAAAATATTGGGAAATCTGGAACGAACCTGAATCGAAGTATATGTGGCAAGGTACACCGCAACAATATTTCGAATTATATGAAACCGCTGCAACCGAGATAAAGAAATATGATTCAACTTTGAAGGTTGGTGGGCCTGCAAGTACAAGCTATAAAAGCGCAATAAATATTCCTTTCCTTACCTATTGTAAGGATATAAAGGTTCCATTGGACTTTTTTTCGTGGCATCAATACAGTAACAATCCGAATTCATATCCTTTTAGCGTCAATTATGTGAGAAATGTTCTTGACTCATTTGGATTTCGGAAGACAGAGAACCACCTTAATGAATGGAATTATGTTCCTCCAGGCGATATTTGGGATGTTTTGGATACGCCAGGCTTTGATAGTTTGGCGTTTGATCATGGGAGAATGAAGAAGTTTCAAAAAAACACGAAAGCATGGGAGGCAATGACTGGTTCTGAAGGAGCAATGTTTTCAGCATCTGTCTTGCTTTTGTTACAGGATAGCCCTATAGATGTGTTGAACTTTTATTCGGCAGACGTTGGAAATCCGTTAAGCATGTTTGACATTTATGGAATCCCAAAGGAAACTTATTACGCTTTCGAAGCTTTTAGACAGTTTTCAAGTTTTGAGAATCGTGTATTAGTTGAAGCACCAAAAGATTCATCATTAATTATTGGCGCTTCTTATTCGGAGGCCGATTTAGAGGGTGCAATTTTGATTGTAAACAACCATAAAAGTAATGTGCAACTCCAGCTTGGCTTACAGAATTTTTTTAAGGATAGGGGGATTATTGAGGTAAAAGAATTTAAGGTTAATATGTCTCTTTATTTATCAAAGGGCAAAAAATTAGCTCAAAAAAATAAATTATATAACATCACTATCCCTAAAAACAGCATGTTGCTTCTCAAATTAACTAAGGAACAACGCTGAACTGCTACCGATTCAGTTATAAATTGACACACTTCACCTTACTTAAGCACCTCCGGGTTGGAATTAGTATTTTACCCCATAAATGGCTCAATTAAAATTGTAAATCAATTTAGTCACTTAAATTATGATTATGTCAAGACCTTAAGTAATTTTCTCTATACTTTGACACCTAATTTTCAAGAAATCCTTTGCAACTCAATATTATCTTGGCACATAGTTTAATTTCAGAAAAAGTGTAATGAGCCAATTTTATGCACATCATATATTTCAAGGGAAGTTCAGTATAGTTCTTTTACGTGTTGAGAAAAAAGTAGCTGCCAGTTACCTGCGTATTTTAGAAAGCTTTTAAAATGTAACAGGTAAATTCATCAACTGTATTTTTATTCTCCATGTAGAAGATTATACCGCCAAACCACTACGAAGCAAAGGCATCAAATTATTTGAATTGGGTGATGGCCAGGTAACAGCCTTATTGCAAGGCGATTTGCTGGAAAGAGGCAGGTTTAATTATGGCTATCAGCAGTGTATGTTTTTATCCTTATCAGCTTCACTAAATTTTCCACTATTACTCATATCGCTCTTTTAGCAATTGCATGATATAGATATTTACGAGGTGCTGGATGTCAATAATTTATCCATGTGGTTGAGCGTAAATGGAAAAAAATATCAAAATAGCAATACCAGCAATCTGGTTTTTAAAATACCATTTTTATTACATTATCTCAGTCAGTTTATGACATTGCTTCCCGGAGATATTATCAGTACAGGTACCCCTCCGGGTGTGGGTTTGGGGGTAAAGCCATTGCCGGTTTTTATACATCCAGGTGATGTAATTGAATTGGGAATTAAAGGTTTGGGAATTAGTAAACAAGTAGCACAGGCTTATAAAAACTAGAATAGGATAAAAAATAATATTAAAATCGATTTTGCGGATTTTAAGACCAACCAAATTATTCAAAAAATTAAAAATATTCCGGGATGGGTAATTATTTAAAAAATGTACTGATTTTGTTTGTGTTTATTCTCATTAGCTCATGTGCCAAAAACACTAATTCGAATGAGAATGATATAGAAACGGTAGGTGCGAAGAATGCATCACCTGGCGAAATAATTCAAAACCTAATTTCGTTGGGTATTAATATCCTGAATGGATTTGTAGTGACAATAGCTGCATGTAATGCATTTTTGGAGTACAATAATCTTAGCAGCACTAGCAGTTTATTATTAATCAATATTCCACCTTGCAACAAGGCT
>JBIIVV010000196.1:0-5943 GCA_044339235.1 Ferruginibacter sp. | reverse complement strand
CATGGTAAGGTCAAGCGGAAAACCAAAAGTGTCATAGAGTTCAAAGGCGATGGCGCCGTCAATCACCTTCGTTGATTGAGATTGCTGGATGGTTTCATCCATTCTTTTTAAACCCTTGTCAAGTGTTCTCAAAAATGCTTCTTCTTCTTCCTTTACTACTTTGCTCACAAAATCCAATTGCTGTATCAGCTCCGGAAAGACCATTTCAAATTGTTTGGCCAATAAGGGCAGTAGTTGAAATAATAAGGGTTGTTTGTAATCCAAATAGGAATAATAGTATCGCACGGCCCTTCTTAATATCCTTCTAATAACATATCCAGCTCCGGTATTGGAAGGGAGCTGGCCATCTGCAATGGCGAAACTGATGGCCCGGATATGATCGGCGAGTACACGAAATGCAACCGCTCCTTCCCACCCACTTCCGATGGGAGTAGTGTTAGAAGCGTTTTTGGTGGTGTCGGCTGGTGTTAAGTTGGGGTTATATATTTTACCTGTTATTTTTTCAATAGCCTGGATGGTGCCACTAAAAATATCAGTATCATAGTTGCTGGTCTTGCCCTGTAATACTCTTACTAATCGTTCAAATCCCATCCCGGTATCAACATGCTGGGCTGGCAAAGGTTCCAGGCTTCCGTCTTTTTTCCGGTTGAATTGGATAAATACATTGTTCCAAATCTCAATTACCTGAGGATGATCATTGTTAACCAACGTGCTTCCTTCAATTTGTTTTCTTTCCTCAGCAGTCCTGCAGTCTACGTGAATTTCTGTACAGGGGCCACAGGGGCCTGTGTCACCCATTTCCCAAAAATTGTCTTTTTTATTGCCTAATAAAATCCGGTCTTCGGCAACATATTTTTTCCATTCATTGAAAGCTTCTTCATCCCTGGGTAAACCTTCTTTTGCATCGCCTTCAAAAATGGTTACATATAATTTATCTTTATCTAATTGGTAAACATTGGTAAGTAATTCCCAGCTCCAGGCGATGGCTTCTTTTTTAAAATAATCACCAAAACTCCAATTCCCTAGCATTTCAAACATGGTATGGTGGTACGTATCTACACCTACTTCTTCCAAATCGTTGTGCTTTCCACTTACCCGAAGGCATTTTTGCGTATCAGCAGCGCGTTTATAAGGAGCAGTTTTATTGCCTAGGAAATAATCTTTAAACTGATTCATACCTGCATTCGTGAATAATAGGGTGGGATCATCCTTTAATACGATGGGGGCAGAAGCCACGATGGCATGCTCCTTGGATTGAAAGAAATCAAGAAATTGCTGGCGTATTTCGGCGGCGGTTAGTTGGCTTGGCATTGAAGTAGTTGTCTTTTTTTCGTCATTTTGGGACATACACCTTTCTGTTTTTGGATGATTTTTGCAATAGTTCCTGCTATCTTTGCACGTGAAACGATTGATTGGCGCAAAGGTAAAGAATTCAGGGTTGAGTTAACTAAGGCGCATATAAAATGGGCAGTAACGTTATTATTTAAAGATTAGGCGTAAATTCAATTATCCAAAAAATTACAAACCCCCAGCAAGGCTTAGGGCAATGAAAAAGATAAAATATTTTTATAATACCAATACGCTTCGTTACGAAAAGCTGGTAACACCTCTAAGGGTGTTGTTACTAAGGGTATTTGGGGCTTTTTCGGTGCTACTGGTCAGCTCTACCCTAGTAATCTGGGTGTATACTAAATTTATCCCCCGGCCATCTGACAAGGAATCGAGATTACGGATTGAATTGATGAGGGATAATTATACTATTTTAAGTGAAAAGGTAAAGACATTGCAACAGCAAATGGCCGGGCTTGAGAAGCGGGACAATGAAGTTTACCGCTCAATTTTTGAAGCCAAGCCATTGCCGGATAGTGCAAGGGCAAAGCTGACAGAAAAGAAAAAAGAGGTAGAAAAGGTGAATGTAATGAGTGATGACCTGTTGGGAAAAGAGATTGCTATTTCACTGAATAATATTAGCGCAAGGGTTGTTTACCAGATTAATAGCTATAAGCAAATTGAAAAGCTGATCAATAATCAGGAAAATAAATTGGCGAGTATTCCGGCTATACAACCGGTAAGCAATAAAGACCTAACTAGAATTGCAAGTGGTTTTGGCTATCGTATACACCCTATTTACGGAATCCCAAAAATGCACGAGGGGATGGATTTTACTGCTAGTCAGGGAACACCCATTTATGCAACGGGCGATGGAAGGGTAACTACGGCAGGCAATGCAACGGGCAAGGGCAACCATGTTATTATTAATCATGGGTACGGTTATGAAACGGTGTACATGCATATGGTACGTATCAAGGCAAGAGACGGCCAATTGGTAAAAAGGGGGCAAATTATTGGCTGGGTGGGCAATACAGGTGCCAGTACAGGGCCCCATTGTCATTATGAAGTGCATATATTTGGAAGACCTGTGGACCCGGTTTACTTTTTCTTTAATGACCTGAATGCAGAACAATATGATCGCTTACTCAAACTAGCTGCCACTGGCAGTGCAAAAAGTTTTGATTAATTTTATATAATGGCATTTAAACAAATAGCATTCGATTTTGGGGAATTACCCCAGAAACCTAAGCCGGAAAATATTTTGATTGCGGCAGAGCAAGTCTTGCCTGTAAAAGAAACGCTGCCCGAAACAGTAGCGTTGCCTGAACCAATAGTGTTGGCCGTTATAGAAGAATTGATTGAAGTATCAGCAGCTCCTGAAATAGAAATTGTTGTTGAAAGAAAGGCGGAACCCCCAAAGGAACCCTTTCCCAACAAAACGCATTCAATTCAAAAGGCTATTAAAAATACCCCTGAAAAAGTAAAGTCAACCAGAGGTAGAAAGAGTGTCAAGGAGATGAGTGAGGGGGTGGCATTGATTGAGGTTCCTGAAGATGAGATCTTATTTCAAAAAATGTATTATTCAATAGGGAAGGTGGCCGATATGTTCAAGGTGAATCAATCATTGATTAGATTATGGGAAAACGAGTTTGATGTATTAAAGCCCAAAAAAAATGGAAAAGGAGATCGATTGTTTAGACCAGCGGATATAAAAAATATACAACTCATTTACCACTTAATGAGAGAAAGAAAATATACTATGGAGGGGGCAAAGGATTTTATTAAAAACAATAAAAAGGCAAGTGAAAAATTTTCAACGATAGAATCATTGAAAAAGCTGAAAGGATTTTTAGTAGAATTGAAAGCCAGCCTCTAAATTTCAGACTGCTTGGTTGCTGATTTTCGACATAGCACCCCCCTATATTGAATTGTCTGCTATGCAAGACAATTCAATATTATTTTTTTCCAGCAATTCTTTTATTTGTAAATGGATGATTTCTTTCAACGAATCAAATTGAACTATTGGTATGGTCGGGGTTAGATATTCAATAGAAATAAGGATGCCCGTTTTATTCATTTCTTTCAAAACGACGGTATAAGAAAGCAGGTCGGCGTTATGTTGTTGTAAGACTAATTTAATAGCCTCAATTGTTTTTTTAATATCATCGGATTTAGTTTTTTGCGAAAGCTCAATGTTTATCTCGGCCCTTCTTTCGGTACGCGTACTGAGGTTGTCCACTATACTGTCTACCAATTGTTTGTTAGGCACACTTACCAATGTTTTATCAGCGGTGCGTATCCTTGTACTGCGCAATCCAATTCGCTCTACATTGCCCGTTATCAAATTCACTTTCAGTTCGTCACCCGTTTTAAATGGCTTATCAAAAAATATAATAAACGAGGCAATGACATTTTCCAAACTTTCTTTTGCCGCCAGTGCCAGTGCGGCACCTACGATGCTGAGGCCGGTTAAGAGGTTGCCAATATTTTGACCGAAAGTAAATTTAAGCAGTAGTAAAAACCCAATAATTCCTAGAATAACTTTTAAGAAATCGCGAAAAAAAACGATCAATTGATCATCACTTTTATCTTCAGTGAGACTTGTTTTTGCTTCCAGCACTAGCGAAATAAAATCAATCAAACGAAGTTGTAGCCAGGTAAAAACAAGCACAATGATGGTGATGCCTGTTCTTTCAAAAATCAATTGCGTGTTGATATGGTAAAGTTGGTATTGAAATGCAGTTGGGAAATTTAATTTATCAATACTGAATACAGCAATAAGGATGAGTACAAACCATTGCAAAGGGGCGACAACCAGATCTACAAAACTCTTTTTATCAACGCTTTTCCACGCCTGGCGAACCACCCTATACAGTAAGGAAGCGATATAACGCGACACATATTTTTTTAGAAGCAGCGCTAGTAGAATAATACCAGCCTCCGTCAACCATGCGCTAAGGCTATTGTCAAAATAAATTTGGTCAAAAAAATTCATGCAGTAAATTTAATGGAGTACAATTGCATTATGGCAATAAAAGTAAAAAAATATTCGAAATAGCTCGAGGTAGTATAGTTTCTAAAGCGTAAGTCATATCAATCATTTCTACTTAGTTATCGGAATCGCTTGTTGTAGGCTTATAATATTTCAGTTCCATATGTTGGCCATCAAATACAGCGTAACTATTATAGTTGATCCATTCACCCAGATTAATATATCGACTATGTTCGGTAAGGGCAAAATCAATGGGTAAGTGCCGATGGCCAAAAACAAAGTAATCGAAATGCGTTTTCAATAGCGTTTCTTTTGAGTATACAATTAGCCATTCGTTTTCTTCCCCTAAAAAATGTTCGGGCTGTTGGCTAGCGGCAATCCTGCTTTTTTTTGAAAAATAATTCGCAATTCCCAATCCTATTGTTGGCGGAATGATACCGAAAATAGCCTGACAAATTTTGTTGCGAAAAATTGTTTTCAAAAACTTGTAGCCTTCATCCCCAGGCCCCAGTCCATCACCATGCCCTATGAAAAATTTTTTTCCGTTGAATTCAAAATTTTTCGGCTCAAAGTATACGGGTATATTTAATTCTTTTTGAAAGTAGTTGCGCATCCACATATCGTGGTTGCCTACAAAAAAATGAATGGGAATTCCTGCGTCGGTAAGCTCTGCCAATTTACCCAAAATTCGAATATATCCTTTGGGAACCACCGTAGCATATTCAAACCAAAAGTCGAACAAATCACCCACAATAAATATTTGCTCCGCATCATTTTTTATGCTGTCTAAAAACTGAACGATTCTTTTTTCCCGCTGCAGACTGGTGATTGCATCGGGCGTTCCCAAATGAAAATCGGACAGAAAATATATTTTTTTTGCAGGTATTGTTGTCATGTAAGGCAAAATGTTAGATTAAAGAAAGGCCCTATTGATTATTGCTCAATGCAGGCAATAAAGATAAGGGAATCAGCCTATAGCACTGGCACTATCCACCAAAAACAAATACACTTCTTTAGGACCATGCACTCCTGTTACCAGTGTTTTTTCAATGTCGGCTGTTCTGCTAGGGCCACTGGCAAAAGTGATTAAAGATGGAATATTACCTGCATATTTGTCTTTCAGTAATTGCAAAGCATCTTTGATATCGTATACCAACTGGTTGGTATAGGCGATGCAAATATGAATAGGGGCATATACGCTCACTGTGCGACCGCTTTGTTGGGCAGCACTCATTACAATAGTGCCCGTACGGGCTACTAAATATTCGCAGCCGGTAACGGAAGCATCGCAGCCGGGGAGATGAATGGTGTTGCTAAAGGAATCATTCCACCGATCTTCACAACAATAGATTTTTGTCCATTCTTTTTGGGTAATAAGTTGCTGTACCTGCAGTAGAAGGTCGGACTCATCTACGCAAAAGGCGAATTTACCTTGTAGTTGGTTAAATGCTTCTGCAAATAATATTTCCAATTCATCTTTTGCTGGCTGGTATACAGAAGCAGATCCTTCACTTTGTGGAAAAGGCAAAGGCACTGGATTACTCAGTGCCTGCCGTATTCGTTTTAATATGTTTTCTTTTGCCGCTGAAGTGCCCATGGCAATCTTAAATTTTAGGAGG
>JBIIVV010000195.1:0-6004 GCA_044339235.1 Ferruginibacter sp. | reverse complement strand
AAATGGACCCATTGGGAAAACGCAGTGTATGAACCCGATCAACTGAAAGCAATTAGTGCTGGGTTGATTAAAACCTATCAGCTTATTAAAAATAAAACTGCTGCGGTTCTGCAAGCTGACTATCAAATTGAGCGTATTGATTTTTGTGAATATGGGAATAGTGTACCTTTTAGAATAAAAATTGTGGATTCGGTGAATGGTCAATTTGATTTTTTTTATATCAAGTTGGCCGACGCATCACGTGTGTATGGGTTAGAATTAGAGCACCTACTTACAGAGCATCCCATCAATTTTTTATGTCATCAAAATACCTTGCTGGAAGAGCATATAGAAGGAATACCAGGTGATATTTTTCTTCAGAAAAACAAGCCATTGACAAAGGCAGATGAAAAGGCTATTGCCAAAGCGTTTATCCGTTTCAGTGCAAGCTGTTTTCTGCGCTTGCTAGGGGATATGCGCTGCTATAATTTTGTGATGAATAGCATTTCCGAAAATGAACTAACTCGATATGTTATTCGCGCGATTGATTTTGATCAGCAATGCTATGAGGGTAGAAGGAGCTTTTATTTTCCCCAGCTTTACAAGGAAAATGAAGCATATGTAGCAATGGTGTTGAAAAACCTTGACAATGTAGAAATAGAGCAAATACAAAAAGCCGAATTGGCGGCTACGGCCAGCAGAATAGAAAGGGTTAGAAAGCAGTTGATCGAATTGTTGAAAAGTATGGTGCAGGATGAGCTGTCAGAAAATTATAAAATAGGACTCTTACGCAGTGAATTAAACGAATATTTTAAAACGCTTCAGTTTAGTTCCTGCAATACCATGGGAGCCATTGTAATGGAACAGCTGAAAGAGAGTTTGCGGGTGCATTTAAAAAGTTCGTTTTTTGAGTGAAACTTTCCTCATTCAATAGGGAATTGACCTATAAAATGCGGCGCTACACTTTTTTATGTGGGTATGCTGCAACGTTTTTTACATTAGCGTTGTCTCCAAAGTAGCATTTGGCAAATGGTTGCTTATCTTTGCACACTGTCTTTTTTTGGATAAAAAGACGAATTAAAAAAGTATAATGGCAAAACAACAAACCTTACATTGTTCTTTTTGTGGCAGAAGCCGCGAAGAGGTTAAGATATTAATAGCTGGTCAGGAAGGTCATATCTGCGAAAATTGCGTAGAGCATGCACAAGAGATTATCGGCCAAGAGCTGTCGGTTTTTCCAGATTCCAAACAAGGTGGGGCAGCCTCCAGTAAGCTTACAGTAAAAAAGCCGATAGAGATCAAGAAGTTTTTGGATGAGTACGTAATTGGACAAGATGATGCGAAAAAAATCTTGGCAGTAGCAGTCTACAATCATTACAAGCGCCTCAATCAAAAAGTAGAGAATGAAGTAGAAATAGAAAAAAGCAATATCATCATGGTAGGCGAAACGGGTACAGGAAAAACTCTTTTAGCTAAATCGATTGCCCGTATGTTGAACGTGCCATTCGCCATTGTAGATGCCACCGTTTTTACAGAGGCAGGCTATGTAGGAGAAGATGTGGAAAGTATGCTTAGCAGGTTGTTACAGGCTTGTAATTATGATGTAGCTGCAGCTGAAAAGGGAATCGTATTTATTGATGAAATTGATAAAGTGGCCCGTAAAAGCGATAACCCTTCCATTACCAGAGATGTAAGTGGGGAAGGTGTGCAACAGGGCTTATTAAAATTATTGGAGGGTACAGAAGTATTGGTGCCGCCGCAAGGAGGACGAAAACATCCCGAGCAAAAATTAGTGAAAGTCAATACTTCTAATATTTTATTTATATGCGGTGGCGCATTTGATGGGGTGGACAGAATTATTGCCCGCCGGGTAAATACCCATGCAATTGGATTTAGTGTAAACAAAGAGTTGCAGGAGTTTCAGCAAAAAAACTTGCTTCAGTTTGTGAATGCAGTGGATCTGAAACAATTTGGATTGATACCCGAGTTATTAGGTCGCTTGCCGGTCATTACTTACCTCAACCCATTGGATGCACCTACCCTTCGCAATATATTGACAGAGCCCAAAAATGCTTTAATTAAGCAGTTTACCCGTCTATTTGAAATAGAAGGAATTGAATTGAAATTTGACGAAGCAGTTTTTGATTTTATGGTGGAAAAAGCATTGGAATACAAATTGGGTGCCCGTGGGCTCCGGAGTATTTGTGAAAGTATCTTAACCGATGCTATGTACGAATTGCCTTCTCAAAAGTTAAAAGTATTTTCTGTTACGCTAGAATATGCCCAACGCAAATTTAATTTGAGTAAAATCAGTATGTTGAAAGTTGCTTAAAAAATAGGCTTTTATTGAAAGGGCTGTATCATTTTGATACAGCCCTTTTTTTTGGCAATCAATAGCGCCATTGAAAATAGGCGCATTCATTGTTTCGTAAATACCCGTTGAAAGAGGCTGAGGATATTGCGCTTACAGTCTTTAACAGGTATTGGGCCTTCAAAAAACAATTAGCATCATCCAATCTCCCAATTTGGTTATTTTTTAGGGTAGCTATCAATGTTAGTCATTAGCATGATTGATGTCATACTGAAAAATCGATATTTCCCCGACTTTTGGCACCATTTAAGGCTTTCAAAAACAATTCATTTTATGTCAAAGGCAATATACATCGCTTCTTGCGAACCTAATAGCGGCAAGTCGCTCATTACTTTAGGCCTGTTAAATGTACTGGTAGGGAAAGTCAAAAAAATCGCCTATTTCAAACCCGTCGTTAACGAGCGGGCCGAAAAAAACATTGATGTGCATATTGATACGGTATTAGCTCAATTTGGCTTGCCAGTTGTTTATGAAGAAACCTTTGCTTTTACTTATAACGAATTTTTAAAGCACCGGAGTGAGGGCAATAATGGGTACATTATTGATACGATCATCGCTAAGTTTAAAAAATTGGAAGAGCGCCACGATTTTGTAGTGGTGGAAGGAACCGGTTTTAATGGGGATGGCGCTTCTTTTGAATTTGATTCAAATATAGAAATTGCGAAAAATCTGGGCATCCCACTAATACTAATTACTAGGGGTGATACCAATACGCCGGAGGAAATAGGGAACAGTATTTTATCTAATTACCAAGTGTTGCGAGATAAAGAGGTATCGGTGTTGGCAATGATTGCCAATAGAATCAACCCCAGCGATGTAGCACCCTTGAAACAAATATTACTCACCCGCTTGCCTAAAAAAGTATTGAGCGCTGTCATCCCTTTTAATAAGGATTTGAGTAATCCAACTATGAAGGAGATTATGGATGCGGTGAATGGTAAATTATTATTTGGGCAACAACTTTTAACTAACCAGGTCGATCATTTTATAGTTGGAGCGATGCAGTTGAGTAATTGCCTTACCCGACTGAAAGAAAATACATTGATTGTAACACCAGGCGATCGGGCGGATATTATTGTTGCTATGTTGCAGGCCAATCTTTCAAAAAATTATCCGAAGGTGGCGGGAATTATTCTTTCGGGAGGGCTCGAAATTGAAGCGCCCATCATTCAATTGATTGAAGGGCTCGAAACCGTTATTCCAATCATTCAGGTTGAAACGGGGACTTTTGAAACTGTCAATATTGTGGGTTCTGTTCAGTCAAGAATTTATGCAGCCAATAAATCAAAAATTGAGTTGGCCATCAGTACATTCGAAAAAAATATTGATGGGGAAGCTATCGTCGATAGAATTGTAACCGCTCATCCCGAAGGAGTTACTCCTCGAATGTTTCAGTACCAATTGGTAAAGCGTGCCAAGTTAGCTAAAAAACATATTGTATTACCCGAGGGCAAGGATGACCGGATATTAATTGCTGCTGCGAAATTGATCAAGCAAGAGGTGGTAGAACTTACCGTACTTGGAAAAAAAGAAGAGATCGAAGCTGCCATGCATCGGCTTGATATCAGTATTGACCCTGCTCCTTTCAAAATAATTGATCCGGAGCAGTCTTCTTTTTTTCAGGATTATGTAACGACCTTGTATGCGTTGCGGAAAGCAAAAAACATGACCATGGAAATGGCCAATGACCTGATGAAAGATGGGGCATATTATGGCACTATGATGGTTTATAAGGGCCATGCAGATGGGATGGTTTCCGGAGCCATTAATACCACACAGGATACCGTTCGGCCTGCATTACAATTTATAAAAACCAAGCCCGGTGTATCAACGGTTTCCTCTGTTTTTTTTATGTGTTTGCCTGACCGTGTTACTGTATTTGGTGATTGTGCTGTAAATCCCAATCCAAGCTCTGAGCAATTGGCTGACATTGCTATCTCCTCGGCAGAAAGTAGCAGCATGGTTGGTATTGATCCTAAAATTGCCATGCTTTCCTACTCATCCGGAACTTCTGGGCAGGGGGAAGAAGTAGAAAAAGTACGTCGGGCTACCTTGCTCATCCGTGAGCGCCGCCCCGACTTACAAGTGGAAGGTCCTATCCAATATGATGCTGCAGTGGATCCGGAAATAGGCAAACAAAAAATGCCCAACTCCTCGGTGGCTGGGCAGGCAAGCGTGTTGATATTTCCAGACCTTAATACAGGAAACAATACATATAAAGCAGTGCAGCGTGAAACAGGCGCATTGGCCATTGGCCCAATGTTGCAGGGTTTAAATAAACCAGTCAATGATTTAAGCAGGGGCTGTACAGTGGATGATATTTTTAATACCGTAGTGATTACCGCCATTCAGGCACAGCAATAATCTCCGGGTATTCAAGCTTTTTTTTCAGTTTAATAAAGTCTATAGAACATTTACTATGAATATTTTTGTTATTAACTCTGGGAGTAGTTCGATCAAATATCAATTGATTCAAATGCCCGAAAAAGCAGTGGTTTGTATCGGCACCATTGATAGAATCGGGTTGCCTACATCAACTGTCATTCATACAACCTATGTGAACGGAAAGGAGCAGGTGATCACGCAAAATATCGAAATTGCTGACCATACAGCAGGTTTGCAGCGAGTGGTTGAACTGCTGAAGGATGGGGCAATTGGCGTGATCAATGACCCCTCCGCTATTGCAGTAGTTGGCCATAGGGTAGTGCACGGTGGGGAAAGTTTTGCTGGCACAATGGTTATTTCAGCGGAAGTAAAGAAAGCGATTAAAAAATTATGCTCATTGGCGCCTTTGCATAATCCATCCAACTTTCTGGGAATTGAAGTGGCAGAAAAGTTTTTTCCGAAAGCAAAGCAAGTGGCTGTTTTTGATACGGCATTTCACCAAACAATTCCTCCAAAGGCTTTTCGTTTTGCAATTCCTGATCAATTTTACCATGCTCATGCAATTAGGGCCTATGGGTTTCATGGCACAAGTCATAAGTATGTGTCACAAAAGGCGATTGCGTATTTAAAAAAGCCGGCATCTAAAATCATTACCATTCATCTGGGCAATGGATGCAGTATGTCTGCCATCGAAAATGGAAAATGTGTAGATACCAGTATGGGACTAGGTCCTATGAATGGTTTGATCATGGGAACCCGTTGTGGGGACATTGATCCATCTGTGATATTTCATCTGGTAAATCAGTTAGGGTATGACCTTGATGAGGTACATACCGTATTGAATAAAAATAGCGGCATGCTGGGATTGACAGGTTTTAGCGATATGCGGGATATAAGTGCAGCTATTAAAAATGGAGATACTGCAGCCCAATTGGCTTATGAAATGTATACGTACAGAATTCGTAAATACATCGGCGCTTATGCAGCCGTTCTCAATGGTTTGGATGCTATAGTGTTTACTGGGGGAGTGGGAGAAAATGATGCTCTCATAAGGGAAATTTCTTTATCCAATCTTCATTACCTGGGAATAGAATTGGACACAGCAAAAAACGAACTGCCTAGAACCTTACTACATGAGATCCATGCAGCCAATTCAAAAGTAAAAATATGGGTGATCGCTACCAATGAAGAGCAGGAGATTGCCAGCCAATGCTACGACTTGTTGGTTGGCTGATTTTTGTTAACATACAATAAGCGGGAGAAAAAAAA
>JBIIVV010000194.1:0-6014 GCA_044339235.1 Ferruginibacter sp. | reverse complement strand
AGGGCCAGTCAATTATTTGACACGAGCCAGTTCAAAGTACAGTTAACGGGAACGAGTATTACCTTTTTGGAGGGAAGTAGTTTTATTATCAGTGGTTTAAAGGAAAGTATTGGTTGGGCATTTTTGCTGATTTCGCTTTGCATGCTCTATTTGTTTAAATCGGCAAGGATATTAATTTGCTCCCTCATTCCCAACCTGATTCCGCTGGTAATTACTGCAGGAGTAATGGGTTGGGTGGGTGTTCCGCTCAAACCCTCTACCGTATTAGTCTTTAGTGTGGCATTGGGTATTGCCATTGATATTACCATTCGATTTTTGGTAAACTATAAGCAAGAGCTACCTACCTACGGAAATAATATTCAACTAACGGTAGCTGCAACCATTAAAAATACCGGGCTAAGTATTGTATACACTTCCCTTGTTTTAATAGCAGGGTTTATAATATTCTGTTTTAGCAGTTTTGGCGGAACCATCGCTTTGGGTTGGCTAACATCGGTAACTTTATTAGTGGCTACTATTACCAATCTCGTATTGTTGCCGGTATTGTTACTTAATCTGCGAAAAAAATAACTTCTACTTTTTCACTTATTCCCTTCACTAGGGAATAAGTGAAAAACTGTTGGAATTGCATTGCATTTTTTATTTTATCAATTCCCCCAACTTCATTTCCAAATCATTTCCTCTTAAGTTAGTTGCGATAATTTTTCCTTGGGGATCAACCAATACATTATAAGGAATTCCTTCGAATCCATACAACGCTACGGCAGCGCTGTTCCAGTATTTTAAATCACTGATATGTTGCCAGGCAAGTTTGTCTTCTTCGATGGCCTTTATCCAAGAAGCTTTGTCTTTATCAAGTGATACACCTAGCACAGTAAAATTTTTATCTTTAAATAGATTATAGGCTTTCACCACATTTGGATTCTCGCCTCTGCATGGGCCACACCAGCTTGCCCAAAAATCGATTAGTACGTATTTACCTCGAAGCATGCTTAATGAAAAAGGCTTACCGTTTGTATCTGCCATGGTAATTTCAGGAGCCATTCCTCCATCTTTCGGTTTGGATTTATTTTGAGCAATCATTTGATTGTATTGTGCTACTATAGTGGCGATGGCCTGATTGGCTGGGAAACGTTTTGCCAGCCCTTCAATAGTAATTTCTATTTTTTCAGGCTCAATATTTCGGGCGTAGCCCAAACTGAATAAAGCCATTATGGCATTACTAGTGGTGTCTAAATAACGTAGCGTATATTGTTGAAAATCAGCTTGTTTTTCAGCAAAATCTTTTTGTAATACCAGATAGGTGCTATCTGATGGCAAAGGATTCTTATACTGTTGCAATAGCGCTGCTTTATCTTCGAGCCCTTTTCTTTTCCCTTCAATGGCTACCATAAATGAGCGGAGTAAATAATTGGCGGGGGTATTAAATCTTGTGTTGTCGAGTGAAAGGGTATTTAAATCTGCTGAAAATGGTATAGTAGGCTGGTCATTGATAAAAATAAATGCTGCCTGACTTTTCTCTAGCCTCAGCCGGTATAAACCTTCTTCTGTTGCTAATGCAGTTAATGAAAATTGACCGTTTTTAATTTCGGCGGTGTCTAATACAGCCGGGTCTTTTTGACTAAAGTATAACTCCTCCAAATAAACTTGTTGATCGGGAGTATTTTTCAGTTCACCTGAAACAGTAAACTGGCCTTTTTGGACAGAGGAGCTGCAAGAGAATAAGCTCAATACACTTATTACTAGGAATAGATTTTTTTTCATTTTGGGGTATTAATTTAATTTTTCGGCTAATAATTTATTGACCACATTCATATCTGCCTTGCCTTTACTTAATTTTTTTACTTCTCCTGCAAAAAGCCCAATCAGTCCTTTTTTTCCACTGCGGTATTCTTTTACTTTGTCAGGCATTTTGTTAATTACTTCGTCTACCCAGCTGGCAACAGAATCATTGTTGCTTTCCTGAAGCAGATTTAATTCAGTTGCAACTTGTAATGGATTTTTTGAAGGCGCCTGTAGGAGTGCTGACAAAATTTTAGTAGATGCAATGCTGAAATTCACTTTTCCGTCATCTACCAATTGTATCAATGCAGCAATTTTTTCTGGTGGAAGCGGAAAGGCTTCCAGTTCGATTGCATGATCATTGAGGTAAGATTTAATTGGCCCCATTAACCAGTTAACTGCTGCTTTATAGTTGGCCGTGTGTTTTATGAGCGCTTCGAAATAATTTACTAGTGATTTATCGCTACAAATCACCTGGGCATCGTAGGGGGGGAGTTGAAAAACCTCCTTATACTTTAGCTCCAAGGCTTCTGGTAGCGAAGGGAGTGAATCTTTAACTGATTGTAAAAACTGATCTGTAATATGAAAAGGGGTAAGGTCTGGATCGGCAAAATAGCGATAATCATCCGCATCCTCTTTACTGCGCAATGAAAAAGTGGTATTGTTATCGGCATCAAAACTTCTTGTTTCTTGAATTACTGCAGCACCCATTTCTACGATATCGATCAGTCGGTTCACTTCTAGGTCGATCGCTTTTTTTACATTGCGGATACTATTTAGGTTTTTTACTTCTACTCGGGTACCTAATTTTTTTTCACCTTTCAGGCGAATGGAAATGTTTGCATCGCAACGCATGCTTCCTTCTTCCATATTTCCATCACAGATATCGAGCCAGCGGACTAGCCGCCTTAATTCTGTGATATAGGCAAATGCCTCTTCGCTACTGTGGAGGTCTGGTTCACTCACTATTTCAAGTAAGGGAACGCCTGCACGGTTAAGGTCGATAGCGGTAAAGTTTTCGTCTATATCATGCAGGCTTTTTCCGGCATCTTCTTCAATATGGATTCGGTTGAGCTGGATATTACGTTGCTCATTATTCACTTTTATTTTTACAAAACCATTTTTACAGATTGGAGTGGTATGCTGACTTATCTGGTAACCTTTTGGCAGGTCGGGATAAAAATAGTTTTTGCGGGCAAAATAATTTTCCTGTTCAATTTCGCAGTGTAAAGCCAAGCCTAATTTAATGGCAAATTCAATGGCTTTTTTATTCATCCTAGGCAAAGTGCCGGGATGAGCCAATGTGATTGGACTGATATGGGTATTGGGTGCTGCACCAAAAGAAGCGCTGTCACCACAAAAAAGTTTACTATTGGTTTGCAGTTGGGCATGTACTTCCAGGCCAATTACTACTTCGTATTTATCATTTTTCATTGCAGAACAAAGGTAAGGAAGTTCCCGGTGACTCACCCCACCCGGTGGGGTGAGTCACCGGATGCATTTACAGATCTATGGTGTTTATCTTTTTTGGGTATTTTACCTCAAAATTCATTTCCTTGCCCCCTCGTTTTGCTTTGATGGTATACCCATTTTTTGCAGGTGTAGGACGAAGTTGTTGCCTTGCTTCATCTGTGTTTCCAACTTTAACACCTCCTATTGAAACTAGGATATCCCCTTTTTGCAAACCAGCTTTTTCAGCCGCCGATTCTTTTTCAATGGCAATTACTTTTACACCTATCCCCTCTTCCAAATCCTGTATTTTGAGGCCTATTTTTTTTTGTTTAGGCATCGCGTATTCAATTTGGTTATTTGAATTTAATTCGTAAAATATATTAGGTGAGTTCAATTCCTGTCCCCCTTTTCCATCTTCAATGATTATCATTTTTTCGATAGGATTTCCCGGCCTATTAGGAATGGCTAAAACTTTCCCCATTTTCGGCGAACTTTTCATAGTGATTATCTTTTCCATCCTAGCCCTTTCACCCAATGTTACTTTCACATTGGCTCTCTTCCCATTTCTTGTGTAGTACAATGTTACCAGCTCTTTTGTTTTTTTGGAGCTAATAACCTCAGCAAGATTTGCAGGATCGGTGATATTTTCTTCTCCTACCTTAGTAATAATATCGTCTTTTTGTAGCCCAGCTTTTTCAGCGGCACTTTCTTTGGTAATTTCCATTACCCTTGCCCCTTCCGGCACTTCTTCAGTTGCTACCCCCAAAAAGGCGGTTGCATTTCCCTTGTCATTGTTGAATTGTTGAAGAAAGTCAGCATCAAAGCCCATCCCTTCCCAATCTGGATGCTGTGCCATCACCTCCTTCAAATCATCCCCCGTAACAGTGAAACTTTGAATAATGGTATCCAATTGAATATCCTCCAAAGATCCCAGCGGCTTGTCGTTGATCATAATCTCTTCTCCATTGCCTGACTTATCTCTTTTTACCATTACCCTCATTTTGTACTCCTTCTTATATCGGACAGGGGTGCTATCAATGGCCAATTTATACTCCGCATTTCCAGCCTTTTCAATGCGCACCTGAATTTCTTTACTTTGCTCCTGTGCACGCAGACTAGATGAAAGCAAGGTAAAAGCCAATAGCGCTTTAATTGATATGGATATTCTTTTCATGGACAAAAGTTTTTTTAAAAGTACCTGTATTTTTTGAAAAATGGCGGAGCTCAAGGGGTTTTATAAAATTTTAACAAAAAAGCTAGCGATAAAGGCATTTTAAAGCTACAGCAAGGATTTTATAGCTTCTATTACCGTACCTAGCTGGCTAATATCCTGCCCCCCTGCAGTAGCAATGGTAGCCTGTCCACCGCCACCACCTTGTATTAATGCCGCCACTTGCTCCCGGATAATTTTAGCTGCATCCAATTTTTTTGCTGCTACCACTGTTTCTGAAATCCCTAGTGCTACAAAAGCCTTTCCTTCGATGTTGGCGCAAAGTACAATTAAATGGTCTGGCAAATGATTTTTACAATCCACACATAATTTTTTTAATGCATCTGCGCTGCCCACTTCTATGAACTCCCCTATAAAACTTACCCCGTTAATGACGGCGCTTTTTTGCAACAATTCGTTGCGGATGCCGACCAATTGCTTTACTTCCAGGCCTTCCATCTTTTTGGAAAGGGCGCTGTTTTCAGCAGATAAATTTTCGATGTATTTTTGAATGTTGACTGGATTTTTTAACAGCGTTCGGATAGCACTTAATTCAGTAAATGTTTGCTGAATATATTGTTCTGCAGCATATCCACTTACTGCTTCAATTCTGCGAACGCCTGCTGCTACTGCTGACTCATGTTTTATTTTGAAAACACCCAGTTCGCCGGTGAATCCCACATGGGTACCGCCACACAATTCCAAAGAATACTGCGGGTCCATGGTTACCACCCTTACCATATCTCCATATTTTTCGCCAAACAAAGCCATTGCTCCTAATGCGATTGCTTCTTCTTTGCGCATAGAACGGATTACCACC
This sequence comes from Ferruginibacter sp., assembly GCA_044339235.1. Classification (GTDB taxonomy): domain Bacteria; phylum Bacteroidota; class Bacteroidia; order Chitinophagales; family Chitinophagaceae; genus Ferruginibacter. The sequence goes on along the minus strand of JBIIVV010000194.1, from coordinate 750 downwards.
GGAACATTTTCTCTGATTTTTTCATTCACCATTTTTTCAACTGCAGCAATCTCTACCTCTGTTACTTTGGCAAAATGTGAAAAGTCGAAGCGAAGTTGTTCGTCATTGACAAGGCTACCTTTTTGAGCCACATGTTTGCCTAATACATTGCGCATAGCGGAATGCATTAAATGGGTTACACTGTGATGAACAGATATTGCCTGCCTCCTTGCAGTATTTACTTTTGCTACTACCGGGCCATCAATTGCAATCGGCAACTGATCTGTAAAATGAATGATAAGGTCATTTTCTTTTTTTGTATTGGTAACTTCAATCGCTTCCTGTCCAAAATAAAGGGTACCGGTATCGCCTACCTGACCACCACTTTCTGCGTAAAATGGGGTGGCAGCAAGGATTAACTGATAAAATTCTTTTGACTTGGAAGATACTTTACGGTATTTAATTACCGAAGTTTCTGTTTCCATTGCGTCGTAGCCCATAAATTGATTAGCTACCTTATCAACTAGGGTAATCCAATCTTCGGTGTCGAGAACGGCTGCAGAACGACTGCGGGTTTTTTGTTGCTGCATTTCTTTTTGAAAACCAGCTTCATCTACTTTCAAATTATTTTCAGTAGCAATCAGCATGGTAAGGTCAAGCGGAAAACCAAAAGTGTCATAGAGTTCAAAGGCGATGGCGCCGTCAATCACCTTCGTTGATTGAGATTGCTGGATGGTTTCATCCATTCTTTTTAAACCCTTGTCAAGTGTT
>JBIIVV010000036.1:0-20113 GCA_044339235.1 Ferruginibacter sp. | reverse complement strand
TATAACCAATAATCTAAATGATAAATGGGATGGAACACGTAATGGAGTTTCTGTTGTTGCGGATGCTTATATTATGGATGTTTCTGGAATTGATATGCAAGGAAACCGAATTAAAAAACAGGGTGTATTGATTTTAGTTAAATAATAAAAAATAATTAACGAAAGGAAAGCTATATTTAATTCATTGATGACTTGATAAGGTACCGTTTCTTAAGAAAACAATACAAAAACGGCCTTAAAAACAGTTCTATCCTTTTACGCCATTTTTATTATTAAAGCCAGTGCTTGTAGTTGAATTCAATTTTTATGGTTCTTTTTAATTAAATATTTAGCATCCTCTTTTTTAGTAAAGTCACAAATACATCAAATGCATTACTTTTATTGAATGTAATTTTCTTCATTGCTATTGAATGATTACCTCAAATGTAAAGTTGACCATTTGCATATTTTGACTTCTTTATAACATTGATATAAAAACAATCAAAAAAATGGAAAATGTAACAGCCGCTGAAAAACCAATTACTAGTACTATCCCTCCATCAGCATCTTTGCAAGTAAATAGGGTGGCATCTGTAGATGTTTACCGTGGTTTTGTAATGCTATTAATGATGGGAGAAGTTCTTTCTTTCTCCTCGGTGTCGCAAGCATTACCTGATAATGCTTTCTGGGGTTTTCTGCATATGCAACAAAGTCATGTTGAATGGACCTGGCTGGCATTGCACGATATGATTCAGCCCTCTTTTACGTTTTTAGTTGGGGTGGTATTACCTTATTCTATTGCAAGTAGAAAAAGCAAAGGGGCAACAGTTGGAAGCTTGATGGGACATACCCTTAAACGATCTTTAATCCTCATTTTTCTTGGTGTGTTTTTAAGATCAATGTATTCAACACAAACCAATTTTACTTTTGAAGATACATTGTCACAAATAGGGTTGGGCTATACCTTTTTGGTATTGCTTGGGTTTTATTCTCAACGGGTACAGGTCATTTCACTGATCATAATATTGGTAGGCTACTGGCTTGCCTTTGCGATGTACCCTTTACCTGGCCCTGGATTCGATTATGCTGCTGCAGGAGTTACTGCTGATTGGGAGCATAACCTAACAGGGTTTGCTGCACATTGGAATAAAAATACCAATATTGCATGGGCTTTTGACAACTGGTTTTTAAACCTATTTCCAAGAAAAACACCTTTTACTAGTAACGGGGGAGGATATTCAACCCTTAGCTTTATTCCTACTTTAGGTACCATGATATTAGGTCTGCTGGCTGGTAACACATTGCATTCATCTAAATCGGTAAAAGAAAAATTGAATTTCTTTATTAAAATGGGCCTCGTACTATTAGTGCTTGGTATTATATTGCAAGTTACCGGCATCAACCCGATTGTAAAACGTATTTGGACTCCGGCCTGGACAATTTTTAGTGGTGGTATCTGCTTTTTATTCCTTGCCTTTTTTTACAGCATTGTTGATATGTCAGGTAAAAAGAAATGGTCCTACTTTTTAATGGTGATTGGAGCTAATTCTATAGCAGCTTATGTAATGGCTGATGCAGGTTTTAGTTCATTAATTCGCAAGTCGCTTTTCATACATTTTGGACCAAATTTTGATAAAATATGGGGAGATCCATATGCAACTTTGCTGAGCGGAGGTATTACACTGTTTATCCTTTGGCTAATATTAAATTGGATGTATAAGAAAAAAATATTTATTAAAATTTAGTTTTTATAAATGTCCTATAAATGAAATCGACCCAAAAACGCCGGAAGTTTTTAAAAATAAGCAGCCTTACTACCCTTAGTATAGCAGCTGGAAATATGTCTAAAGTATATTCATCCATATTGAATAATCCCAGTCCGTTGTTAAATAATTCAAAAACCCCAAGTAATTTTTCCGCCATGGATATAAATAGCAATGATTCGACTCAAAGTATTATTGGACTTTATGGCAATTGGGCTGCAGCATTAAATAAAAATAAATTGCCCACTTTTTCATTTAGAAATAAGCATTGGGTAAATATTGATAAATGGAAAAAGGCAGCAAAGAAACAGGTTATAGAACGCATGGCAATACCTGAAATTGGTGATACGCCTAAGGTGAATATTGTAAAACAATATGAGTATGACGGTTTGCAAATTGAAGAACTTAGCTGGCAATTGCCTTATGGGCGATCTACCGAAGCGATTCTACTAAAACCTTTGAATGTAAAAGGAAAACTTCCTGCCATATTAGCATTTCATGACCATGGAGGTAATAAATTTTTTGGAACAGAAAAAATCACAAAGACTTCTGATAATCAAAATATTTTGATGACTGAACATCAGAAAGAATATTATGAAGGATTAGCCTGGGCAAACGAAATAGCGAAAAGAGGTTATGTTGTTTTGGTATCAGATGCTTTCAGTTTTGCCAGTAGAAGAGTAATGTTGCAGGATGTGCCGGAGCAGATGCGAAATAAATTATCGGATCCTGATATTAATAATAGAGAAGCGATTACAGCGTATAATAAATGGGCTGGAGAACATGAACACGTAATGGCTAAATCTTTGTTTAGTGCTGGTGTCACTTGGCCAGGTGTATTTTTTGCTGAAGATAAAATTGCACTGGATATTTTATGTGCCCGTGAAGACGTGGATGTAAATCGAATTGGTTGTGGTGGCTTATCAGGTGGAGGTTTGAGAACGGTATTCATTGGTGGTCTTGATCCTAGAATTAAATGTGCTGTATGTGTTGGCTTTATGACAACTTGGAAAGATTTAGTATTATATAAAGCGCTTACCCATACCTGGATGGTTTACGTTCCTTTACTGCCCAATGAATTGGAGTTTCCAGAAATACTTGGATTGCGTGTTCCGCTTGCAACCCTGGTATTAAATGACGAACAAGATAGTTTATACACAATTGCTGAAATGAAGGAAGCGGAAAAGTTTTTAGCTGAAGTGTATGAAAAAGCTGATGCTGCTGATCATTTTAATTGTTCTTATTATCCCGGACCGCATAAATTTGATTCAAAAATGCAGACAGAGGCTTTTACTTGGTTTGACAAGTGGTTGAAATAATAAAATTCTTTATACATTAAATTAATAATCTAAAAGCTATGAAAAGTAACCGTAGAAATTTTATAAAATACGCTGGTCTTACAGGTATTAGTATTACAGGATCCGCTACACTTAAAGCAGGTGAAGCAATGGAATCTCATTTTCCTGTATCAAATCCGGGTCATTTTAATATGAGTGGGTTTGCAGCACCAAAATTAGACAAAGTTCGTATTGGATTTATCGGTTTGGGAAACCGTGGACCTGGTGCAGTAAAACGGATGTCACATATTGAAGGAACGGATATCAAAGCCTTGTGTGATATACGAGCCGTTAAAGTAAATGCAGTAAAGAAATCATTGGAGGGCTCTATACATAATCCTGATGTGTATACAGGCAATGAAGAAGAATGGAAAAAATTATGTGATCGAAAAGATATTGACCTGGTATATATAGCTACCCCCTGGGCACTTCATACCCCGATGGCAGTATACGCAATGAATCAAGGAAAGCATGTTTGTGTAGAAGTGCCTGCTGCCAAAACAATTGAAGAATGCTGGCAATTAGTAACAACCTCTGAGCGTACGAAAAAACATTGTATCATGCTCGAAAATTGTTGCTATGATTTTTTTGAACTCCTTACTTTAAATATGAACCGGCAAGGATTATTTGGCGAAATAGTGCATGGCGAAGGCGCTTATATCCATACCTTGATTGACGGAAATTTTGATAAAAATGATTATTATGATATGTGGCGACTGAAGGAAAATTTGAGAAATGGAAATTTATATCCTACCCATGGGTTAGGTCCTGTTGCACAGGCAATGAACATCAATCGTGGTGATAAAATGGATTACTTAGTATCTGTTTCCGGAAATGATTTCCAAATGGCTACAAAAGCCAAGGAACTTGCTTCAAAAGATAATTTTTATAAAGCATTTTCTGCAAAAAAATTCCGTGGCAATATGAATACCACAACCATTCGCACTAATAAAGGACGCACCATTATGTTGCAACATGATGTCACTTCTCCGAATGTGTATTCACGTATTCATAAAATTAGCGGCACCAAAGGTTCTTGTTTAAAATATCCAAGTCCAGGACGCATTGCTTTGGGCCATGAAGATTGGTTAGATGACATTGAATATAAAAAAATGGAGGAAAAGTATACACCTGCCATTGTAAAGAAGGTAGGTGAAATGGCCAAGCAGGTAGGTGGTCATGGAGGAATGGATTTTTTAATGGATTGGCATACGATCGATTGTTTAAGAAATGGATTACCCATGGATATGGATGTATACGATGCTGCACTTTGGAGTTCAATAGCTCCATTAAGCGAATGGTCTGTGGCACATCGGTCCAATTCAATTGACATTCCCGATTTTACTTCAGGTTCTTGGAAAACGAATCAACCCGTTGATAATACTTTGGAAAATGGAGGCAATACAAAGGTGCTAATGTAATTTTTTGGGCATGTTTCTCAGGAATTAGTATCAAAAAAAACATATGTATGGACGCAAACCAACCAATAAAAATATTCAACGGAAAAATAATAACACCTAATAAAATGATTGATGGAGGTTCAATACTTATTCAATCAAATAAAATCGCTGCTATTAATTCTGGGAATATTGAGGTGGCTGATTGTATAGCAATTGATGCAAAGGGTAAATATATTTCTCCAGGTTTTATTGATATTCATGTACATGGTGGGGGAGGGTATGATTTTATGGATGGCACTGAAAATGCCTTTTTAAATATTGCAGCAACGCATGCAAAATTTGGGACTACATCCATGTTACCTACTACATTGACTAGTACTAAAGATTCGATGCTCCAAATTTTGGGAGCTTATGAGGGTGCCAATCAAAATAATGTAAATGGAGCTCAATTTCTTGGAATGCACTTAGAAGGGCCCTATATCTCTATGAATCAAAAGGGAGCTCAAGACCCAAGGTATATAAGGGACCCGTTGCCCGAAGAGTATGAAGAAATATTGTCAACATTTTCCTGTATCAAACGATGGAGCGCTGCGCCCGAATTAAAAGGAGCAATTGAGTTTGGAAGATATGTCAAATCAAAAGGAGTGCTGCCAGCTTTAGCGCATACAGATGCTGTTTATGATGAAGTGGTAAAAGCATTTGAAAATGGCTATACATTAGCTACACATCTATATTCAGCAATGTCGGGCGTTACTAGGCGAAACGCTTTCCGCTTTGCAGGTGTGGTGGAAAGTGCTTATATCATTGATGATATGGATGTTGAAATTATTGCGGATGGCGTTCACCTTCCAGCTCCGTTATTGAAATTGGTTTATAAAATCAAAGGGGCAGATCGCACTGCATTGATAACAGATGCAATTCGACCAGCAGGTACAGATGTTAGTGAAAGTATTTTGGGAAGTATTGATAATGGTCTTAAAGTAATTATTGAAGATGGAGTAGCAAAGCTCCCTGACCGAACTGCTTTTGCTGGCAGTATCGCAACAGCTGATCGATTGGTGAGATCAATGATCAATTTAGCCGATGTTTCGTTGGAGGATGCTATTAAAATGATATCGGCTACACCGGCCCGTATTATGGGAGTGCTGGGTAAAAAAGGAACATTGACAGTTGGTAAGGATGCCGATATTATCATTTTTGATACCAATATTAATATCTCCATGACAATGATCAATGGAAGAATAGTTTATCAGAGCAACCAATAAAACTTGGAAATTATTTTTCATTACCCCAAAGCGTCGGTTTATTTGATTTACTTTTTCGATAGGCATTTAGTAATCTTACATCCAATTTTAATATTCATGAAATACTTTTTAAATATTTTTTTGACACTTTTTTTCTTTGTCCTGCAATTTTCATCGTTTGCCCAGCAAAAGAAAAAGCCCAATATCTTATATATTTTAGTGGATCAATGGCGTGCCCAATCTACAGGGTATGCGGGTGATCATAATGTTAGCACACCTAATCTAGATAGAATGGCTAGTAAAAGTATTAACCTCACGCATGCAGTTTCAGGAATGCCCGTTTGCACCCCTCATAGGGCTTCTTTTTTAACAGGTCAATACCCACTAACGCACGGCGTTTTTATGAACGATGTTCTTTTAGATTCCAATAGCAATACCATCGGGAAACTGTTTAGAGAAAATGGATACCAAACGGCCTTCATTGGAAAATGGCATTTGGATGGCCATGGTCGTAGTTCGTATATTCCAGTTGGTCGTCAACAGGGTTTTGATTATTGGAAGGCACTTGAGTGTACCCACGACTACAATCATTCTGCCTATTATGAGGGAAATTCTAAAGAAAAAAAATATTGGGAAAACTATGACGCCATCTCCCAAACTCAAGATGTATGTAAATTTTTAAAAAAACAAACCAATGCATCGGATCCATTTTTTTTAGTGTTATCCATTGGTTCGCCACATGATCCTTATAACACAGCTCCTGAAAAGTATCAGAAAATGTATGACAATAAGATCTTTACAATTCGTGATAATGTTCCAAAAGATAAAATTGAATGGGCCCAAAAAGGCCTTCGTGGCTATTATGCGCATATGACAGCCATCGATGATTGTATCGGCCAATTGTGGAAGGAGCTGAAAAATCAGGGATTAGATGAAAACACGATCATCGTTTTTACATCAGATCATGGTGATTTAATGGGCTCACATGGTGCATGGAATAAACAACAACCCTATGACGAAAGCATTCGTATTCCATTTTTGATTCATTATCCCAAAGCCTTCGGAACGAGTGGTAAAACTTCTAAGGTCTTAATTAATTCTCCTGATATAATGCCTACGCTATTAGGTTTGAGTGGAATACATATTCCGAAATCTGTTGAAGGAAAAGATTTTTCTCCAATACTTTTAGGTAAAAAGAAAAATGATGTGACCTATACTTTGATTTCATGCGTTCAGCCCTTTGGTCAATGGACTCGGGCAAATGGGGGAAAGGAATTTCGCGGCATCCGGACTGAAAACTACACCTATGTTCGTGATTTAAAAGGGCCTTGGTTATTATTTGATTGTGTCAATGATCCTTTCCAACTCAATAATTTGGTAGGCAATGAAGCATTTTTGAATTTACAAAATAGGATGGATCGGGATTTAATGAAAGCGTTGAAGCAACGGAAGGATGATTTTTTACCTGGTTTGGACTATGTAAAAAAGTGGAAATATGTCATTGATTCTTCCGAAACAGTGCCTTTTTTGAAAATTAATTACCAAGGACTGCCCATTTCAGACACAAGTTCTGGATATCCAAGTGTAAAATAGTAGCTTGCTATAAAGTGGAGCAACCATTTATAGTCAAGCTAGTACTTTAAATGGAGGCGATCATTTATACACCACCGTAAAAGTCTGTGAAGCACTATTAGAAGGGGTTGCCACCGATGATACTTTAATGGTAGCAGTACACCAATGTTGCTGTGGAAGATTAATGAGTTGCAAATTATTGGCAGCTGCTGTACCCGTAACCGCCGCATTTTGGGCAATAGTAGCACTGGTGTTTTGATCCACTAAAGTTGTTTCGACAGTGATGCCCCTTGTTGATGGCATTGTTGAACTGAGGGTGGCAGTTACTGCAAATCCATTGGTTAGAGAAACACTGTTATTAGTAGCACTGATGGTAAATGCAACAGGTGTTTCCACAGGTGGAGGTGTAGGGGTTGATCCTCCAGTATCAGACGACTTAGAACAGGAAATAAAGGAAGCGATCAGGATTGGAAGAAATGCGATTGTTTTTTTCATACTCATTGATTATTTGCTAATGATTACACCTTCTGTTTGATTATAATTATTTCCAGTGATCCTGATAAAATAATTACCGGAAGGCAGGTTATTAATTGAAATAGTAGTTAATTTATCTTTTGTTTTTACTAGTTGAACAGTTCTTCCGTCATTGGCAACCAATCGGATTTCTAAAGTGGTTGAAGGCGCCTCCCTGAATTTGACTAGCAATACTGGGGATGCCGGATTAGGGAATATAGTGGCCAAATTACTGACACTAGTTGTTGCTGGATTGCTGAGGGCTGTAACGACAAGATTAAAGCTATCACTGACAGTATTGCAACCATCGGAATTGGTAATCTGAATTTTATATGCGCCAATAGCAATAGGTTTGTAAGTGGCCACCGTTGCGCCAAATAAAGAAACATTATTTAGCGACCATTGGAAACTTGTCGCCGATGAATTGGTTGACAAATTGGATCCATTCCAAGTGATTACAGGTTTTGGGAGGGCTGCTTGTACTGTTATGACTGTTGGCAGGGAACCAGTTTTACAACCACCAATCGAACTTACTATTGTATCGGTGTATGACCCACTTGTATTGGCCGAGTAAGTATTACTAACAGCCCCAGAAATTTCTACATTATTTTTATACCACTGGTTTGCACTAGCGGCACTACTAGTTAACACAACTGAATTTCCATCACAAAATAGGGTACTTGATCCAGCTGAAATAGTTGGTACGGCAGGTGTTACCGGCTGTGCCGTTATAGTAACAAGAGTTGCTGAACTGGTGCAGGTGCTTGTATTTCTAGAAGTTATACTATAGCTTCCGGCTGCAACTGATGAGAATATACCGGTAGTATTGGTATAGTTTACATTGTCGATGCTAAATGTTAATCCGGTAGTTGCAGAGCTTACCGTAATGGTTCCAGTTGCAACAGTACAGGTTGGTTGAGCTGTAACACTTGCCGTTGGAGCAGCAGGCGTTGCAGGTTGTGCTGTTACGGTTACAGTGACTGCAGGGCTAATAACATTACTTGCATTTTTTGAAGTTACTTTATACGTACCTGCTTCAAGTCCGGTAAATATGCCGGTAGTATTGGTATAGGTTACACTGTCGATACTAAATGTAAAACCTGCTGTAGGGGAACTCACTGTAATGGTTCCTGTAGCAACAGTACAACTTGGTTGAATTGTAACACTAGCCGTTAAAGAAGAAGCAGAAGAAATAAAAGTGAACCCAGTTTTAGTTGCAATACCAAAGGATGTGGTAACACTAACACTGCCACTGGCACCAGTTCCAACTACGGCTGTAATGGTGGTACTATTTACTACGATAAAAGAAGCAGCAGGAGTACCTCCAAAACTTACTTCAGTGGCACCTGTTAAATTGGTACCTGTAATGATAACTGTTGCACCAGCGGCAGAAGATGTTGGGGTAAAAGAGCTAATAGCGGGAACAGATTCAGAGAATCCCATGGAAGAAAAAAGACCTCTTCCAAAAGTGGCTGCAATTACCATTTTATCGGATGCTCTAATTTGTAACATATCCGTTCTTACATTAGAAAATCCGGAATTTTTAGCAGTCCAAGTGGGATTGGTATTATTGAAATTGATGGTACCATAAATGCCTAATTCAGTAGCCAATATTACCTCAGTAGAGCTATGATTAGGATTGAACATAGCCCACCTGACTGGCATATCTGGAAAATCACCCATCTTACTAACCCAGGTAGTACCTCCATTGGCACTATAATAAATTTTACTAGCCAATCCATAATTAAAGAAAGTTACCAGTAATTCGTTTTCACTGCTGCCCATTTCAATACAGGAAATAGATCCAGTGGGTAATGTGCCTGTAATGTCAGTTTCCACTGGAGAAGCTCCATCTGCATTGGCTAGTTTAATGAGTTTTCCGGAGGCAGTTCCTATCAATAAAGTTGTAGATGTAGTAGTATAAGGTGAAACTTTAAATGCGGTAGCTGCAGCTGTCAAATTAGTAACATTTAAAGAGTCTACTATTACTGCAGGAGCGCTGGTGATATTTTTTACTCGATAAATGCTTCCGCCACTAGTAGCATCACTCGATTTGTAAGTATAAAGGGCATGCAGGTTATTGTCGTAGCAGGCTGGGTTAATAAAACTACCTGTATTATCACTTTTTAATAAATCCATTTTAATAGTATCACCTTGTGCATTGGGGTAATACAAAGCGAAATCATTATTCACATAACTCACTATTTGATATTTAGGATTTACTTGATCAATAAAACAATATCCTCCATCACCGCCATATACTTCACGAGTAGTATTTAAATTGTCTGAATGAAATAGCTGGGTACCATTATCCTGTGCACCAGCCAGATGATAATTATTACCGGCAATTGGATGTATGGCTGCAGAATAAAACTGAGTTACATTATAATTTTTATTACGAGCTGCAATAACATCTTTAGTAGCTGAATTTAGAATATCAGCGGAGTAAAAAACACCCCCATCGTTTCCAAAAAGAACGGTAGTTGAAGAGCCTGGTTTAAAGCAAATAGCATGTTGATCTGCATGAACAAAGGAACAGGTTAGCCCTGAAAGGTTTCCATTATCTGACCATTTACTAATTTGGCCCCAAGTTGCACCTCCATCCAAAGATCCGAATAAATCAATCCCCCCAATAAAGAGGTTTTGGGGATTATTGGGATCTACCGCAAGCGCTTGATCATACCAGGCTTGCCCTCTAGTAAAATCATCTGCCGGCATTCCATCATCCGCATCTACGGGTATGGCAACATCTGCCCAGCTAACCCCATTATTGGTTGATTTACGAATAACAATTGGTGGTGTTCCTTGACCTCCAGTGGAAAGGGCATTTTGCATTAAACTGTAAATATAATTGGCATCAGAAGGAGCACAGGCTACGGTAACCCTACCACTTGTGGCAAGATTCAGCGTGTTAGAAACGGTCCAGCTAGTTCCATTATCAGAATATAAAACACGCCCACCACCACAGTCGTCACCACTTTGACTATTTGACTTGGTACCCACCCATATTCTGTTAGATGCGCTTACACTAATGGATGCAGGTACATAATTGGCACCATTCGCAGCAGAAGGCATTACCTGCGTCCAAGTAGTCCCAAAATCTGCAGATCGAAATACCCCCAGGCCAAAGTCAGAAAAACTTTTACCATTGTAGGATCCTTCATCAACAGCAGCATAGATCACCCCTATATCGGTTCCTGAAATATTTTCTTTACGAACGACTAAATCGTTTATATACCGCATATTAGCAGTAGCGGAAAGTTGGGTCCAGGTGATTCCTCCATCAGCTGATTTCCAGATTCCTGCACCTATAGATGCTCCTACACCAAAACCTTCTCCAGTACTTACATAAGCGACAAGAGCATTGGTTGGATCAAAGGCTATTTTGGTCACAGAAAGTGAAGACCAAAAGTCATCCACTTTTACCCAACTTGAATTGGCATCCGTGATATTAGTATTGTACCAAAGGCCTCCGCTCACACCACCTGCCCAAACTTTATTCGCAGTCGTGGGATCCCAAGCTAAAGCCCTTGTTCGGCCACTAACATTAGTAGGGCCCAACTCTTTCCAATTGGTAGCAACACTTGTGTTGTCGCCAGGTAAAGAAGTAGGTTTGGCATTTGTACTAGCACTCCGGCGATTCTTTCGAATGATATCGGGTAAAACCTCTGGTGTGGGCCTTTTTAAAGTAGGATTCATGGTTCTCAAAAAATCCTGTTCAAAGGCAAGATCTGGTCGATCCAATTTATTTTCGGCTTGCTCTTCCCTTTCCTTTCTCGCTTCTCGGTCTTCTCCCGTTTCAAATTCAGGTTCTTTATCTTTTATGGAATGTACCCGATTATTGAAAGCATGATTGCTCAAATAGACTTCATATTTTTCTCGCTCGGATAGCAACCGGTGTTTTTTACCAATTGAATGAGCAGACCTAGGCTGATAGGTAGATGCAATAAGAGTTGAGGGATTTTTTTTAATCCACTTCGTCTCCAATTGGTTGGTAGCTGAATTGGACAAGGTAGATCGATAAGCATATAAACCTCCCAATAGCAAACAAATAATTACAATAATACGGGATAGTGTTTTTTTTGGGTTTCTCATACAAAAGGACTTATAATTTATTTTGTGCAAAAATTTCTTTATAATCTAAAATGTCAATCCGCTTAGCTCCCTGTTTACTCGAAAAAATAATCCAGGAGGGATAAAATTGTCGTTTAGCAAGGATCGCATCATTCGTTATAATTTGGGAAAAACTTTTATGTTGATCGGTTGTTTCTCCTACCGTTGGGAGAGGGGCTGATACAAAATAAGTTGACTCCAAGTACATTGTATCGCGGATGGTTCTTATTGAAAAAGCTTGTGGCTTTCCGCCCAGATAAAATGAGTCAGCAGTATATTGCTCCATCATTGAAGCCGCAATGGGTATCCTAAAAATCATTCCCCTGCCAGCACCAAGTGCGGTATGGTAAGCAAAAAAACTGCCTGAGATATTAGTATTATATTTTCGGCCTCCACTGTTATTGTAAGCACAAGCTAGTAATAGCAATAATACAAAAGGTAGAAATGTTTTTTTGGAGATATTGGAGGTCATTTTAAAAAAATAAATTAAAAATTTTTATTCAATTCACAGGTTAAATTAAAATAAAAATTCAATGGATTTGATTTGCTAAAACTAGTTGAATGCAAGATAATTTAAAATTGAATGTACGTTTTTTTTCATTATCAAACAATTTTTATACACAGCATTAATCATTTCAATATTAGTAGCGGCACTGCAGATTTTGTTAAATACAGTGAAAGGAATTCCGCAGTCATAGGTAAATCGTCAAATTTCGACTATTCATTACTCCCTAAATAAATTGCCGATCGGCACAGTAATCAATTATCCATTCTTTTTATATACTTGTTTTTTAGTTTTTTTATTTTTTCTTACTATTTTTTGAACTATTCTTATACATATATTGTTTTATTATGATATGTTTATTATTTTAACAGAATCACCAAACAGTTATAACCATTTAAAACAAAAAAACATGAACAAAGTATTTCTTTCAACGCCATTCAAGTCCTCCCTTTTTTTATTATTGACTAGCGTAACATTAATCTGCTGTAAAAAAAACGATCCTGTTGCCGCGGCGGGGCCAGGTACCATTACGGCACAGGTATCAGCTGGTAGCAACTTTACCTTGCTAAAGTCGGCTGTAATCAAGGCGGGGCTTGCTCCAACATTGGATGGAACCGGTAATTTTACAGTATTTGCGCCCACTGATGAGGCTTTTACTAGTTCTGGAGTAACCAGCAGCGTAATCGGCAGTCTGTCAGGGGATCAGTTGAAAAAGATTTTATTGGACCATACGCTGACCTCTAAAATTCTTGCAGCAGCGGTACCTGCCGGCCCCAACGCCAAAGTGATTACTGCAAGCGGTGACTCCATATTTGTTACCAAAAACTCAAACGGAGTGTATGTCAATGGGGTGAATGTAACGATGGCCGATTTACCTGCAAGCAATGGGGTAATACATACTATGTCGAAAGTATTGCTTCCCGCCAGCGGTAACATTGTGCAGGTGGCTTCCTCCGACACTGCATTTAGCTTTTTGGTAGCTGCAGTGCTTAGAGCAAGTACCGGTAGTACCAATGTAGCGGCCATTCTTTCGGGGCCTGGGATTTTGACTGTATTTGCTCCCGTAAACAATGCCTTTCGTGCCCTAGGTTTCGCTACCATTGATGCCATCAATGCTGCAGACCCCAATGCATTGACTGCTATTCTAACCTACCATGTGGTACCGGGCAGGGTGTTCGCCTGCGACCTGAGCAATGGTATTCAGGCCGCTACCGCCAATGGCGCGAAGGTGACCATTGGTATCGCCGGCAGCGCAGCTAGCGTAAAAGGACTTAGTAATCCCACTGCTTCGGCTATCATTGGCACAAATCTGATGGCTACCAATGGAGTTGTTCATGTAATTGACCAAGTATTGTTACCCTAATCAGCCATTTTTTATACTGTCCCAAGGGTCCCGCATTGTTTTACTGCGGGACCCTTGGCGATTAGCGCAACCATGGGCGAATTTTATTTTTGCCAACACTAAAAAATGCCGTAATTTGCTAAAAATATTAGTAAATGACGAAACTGCATGAAATCAACATTATTCAATCAGAGGAGGGGAGCCCCATATTTCTAAGGCATTTTCCAGGATATGTGCAGGCGGGATTTCCCTCGCCCGCAGCGGATTACATGGAGGAGATCATCGACCTCGAACATCTTTTAAGGCCCAACCCACTGTCCACCTTTATCGTGCGCAATATCGGAGATTCGATGATTGATGCGCATATTCTTCCCAATTCACTGCTGATCGTTGATAAGTCGGTCATCCCCACCAATAATAAAATAGTGGTGGCGGTAGTGAATGGGGAGTTTTTGCTTAAATATTTTATCAAAAACAGCAGCGGAATAAGGTTGTTGCCAGCCAATAAAAAGTATCCGCCCATCCCTATTACCGAGGGGATGGATTTCAGTATTTGGGGAACCGTCACCAAAATTATTCTTAACGCCTAAGCCATGATTGCACTGGTGGATTGTAATAATTTTTATGTCTCTTGCGAGCGCCTTTTTAATCCAACGCTCGAGGGTAAGCCCGTGATTGTGCTTTCTAATAATGATGGTTGCGCCGTGGCCAGAAGTGAGGAAGCAAAGGCCATTGGCATTAAAATGGGTGCCCCGCTGTTTAAGATCGAAGCGCTGGTTCGCGAGCACAAGGTAGCCGTATTCAGTTCCAACTACACCCTCTATGGCGATTTGAGTAGCCGTGTGATGGCCACGCTGGCCAACTTTGCGCCCCAGTTGGAAGTATATTCCATTGATGAGGCTTTTTTGGATATGAACGATATGAAAATGTTGGACCTCTTTAAGATAGGTACTGCCATTCGCCAAAAGGTAAAACAGGATATTGGTATTCCGGTTTGCGTGGGCATTGCGCCTACCAAGACATTGGCGAAAATGGCCAATCGATATGCAAAAAAAAAGTTGCGTGATATTGGTGTTTATTATGCCTGCAACGAGACAATGATTGATGAGCTGCTTCACTATACTGAAGTAGCCGATATCTGGGGTGTTGGCAGGCAATACGCCTCATTACTGCATAGCAATGGTTTCAAAACGGCTTATGACCTCAAACATGCACCCGATGAATGGATACGAAAGAATATGACGGTGCAGGGTGAGCGGCTATTGAATGAGTTAAGGGGAATTCCATCAAAGGAATGGGAATTTGAGCCAAAACGAAAAAAAAATATTTGCACCTCCCGCTCATTCGGAAAATTGCTGACCAATCAACGCAGCATTCGGGAAGCAGTGAGTAATCATACTGCCTCCTGTGCTCTAAAATTACGCAATGAAAAAAGTTGCGCTAGGGCCATTCTAGTATTCATACATACCAACCCGCATAAAGCATCGGAACCTCAATATAGTCGAAGTGTGACGGTGCAACTAGAAACTGCCACCAATGATACTTCCATCCTTATCAAGCATGCTATAATGGGGCTGGATATCATTTTCAAATCTGGCTACCGCTATATGAAGTGCGGTGTAATAGTGCTTGATCTGGTACCCGACAATACCGTACAACTAAGTCTTTTTATGGGTGAAGTAGACGGCAAGAAAAAAAGGATGCTGCAGGCGCTGGATCAAGTAAATAAAAATTTTGGAAAAGATACGCTGCGCTTTGCCGTACAAGGATATCAAAAAGAATACCGATTGAAGTCGGCGCATTTATCCAAACACTATACTACTGATATTAATGAAGTGCTGGAAATTGGTAGGTGAATGGGCAATGTGGTGAATGGTGAATGGTGAATGGTGAATGGGCAATCTGGTCAATGGTCAATGGTGAATGGGCAATCTGGCTCATTAAATTTCACAGGTAGGATTCTATAAAAAGCTATTTAACTTTGTAAAATATAAGATGTAAAAATTCACCATTCACCATTGCCCATTCACCATTGCCCATTCACCATTCACCATTGACCATTGCCCATTCACCATAATGTGTTACGACATCTCCTTCACCGCTAAGCTTGCAGCCTTGTTGGCCAGTTTTCCGGGGCTCGTCATGGATGAAACAATATCCGTTGACCTGGAAAAAAGTATCCATATCATTGGGCACTCCTATGGTGAGCACCCCATTATTTATAAGGATCGGGAGGATCTTCACTTGCACTGCCGACTGATGAACTGGGGCTGCATTCCGTTCTATGTAAAAGACGAAGCAGCATTTTCAAAGCAACGTGCATTTATGCTCAATGCCAGAAGCGAGCGAATACTAGAAGATAAAAGCAGCTACTGGCACAAGATCCGAAATCGGCGCTGTCTAATACCTATTACAGGATTTTACGAGCATAGAAAACTGGCAGGATTTAAAAATAAAATACCCTATTATATTGAACTGAAAGAACAACCACTATTTTTTTTGCCAGGTCTGTATTCAGTGGTGGAATTACCTGATAGAGAAACGGGCGAAATGCTCCGGCGCTTCACCTTCACCATCATCACCCGGGCAGCCAATGGCCTGCTGCAACAGATTCACAATGACGGAGACAACAAGGGGAGGATGCCATTGTTACTGCCTTTTAACCTAGCAAAAAAATGGGTAGAAGAAGAATTAACACAAGCAACTTATCAGACAATATTGGATTTTGAAATATCCCCGGCTGAGATAAACTATACAACCGTATTCAGCATAAGAACCTCCAAACTGCGACCAGATGGTAAGCGCACAAACGAACCCTACCAATGGGAGGGCATGGAAAAATTTCCGCTTAACGAAAACTTCAATGGAACGAATTGATTTCAAGTGCAATGAAATCATTCTTTTTTATTCCTACTCCCTTAACCAGTATACGTTTCTTATAATATAATATATAAATTATTATATATTTGATAAGTTTTACATATATTCGTGTAATAATTTCTTCCAAAGGACAATGGTCCATTATCCAAATTTATCTTAATTGGTAAATACCGAAAGGTAACTATTAGTTACAAGGACTGCTTCACTCAAATGTGGAGGAAAATAATATTGCCGGCAGAAAAATCTGCTAAGAGATGATTGCAAAACCACTTAAATCCAATCTTTCGATGATTTGCCGAGTCATTATTAACCAAAAAAACTTGATTATGAAAAGATTATATTTTATTGCTATGTGCATAAGCGGTTGTCCGTTTATGTTATTGGCTCAAACACGCCAATTGAGCGGTACAGTGGTGGATGCGTCCAATAAGCAAAGTATTGTTGCTGCTACTGTGAAAGTGTTGAAAACTAAAGCAGCTACCACTACTGATGCTGATGGTAGGTTTTCAGTTAGTGTACCAGCAGGTAATGCTGTACTAGAGGTTTCTTCTGTAGGTTTTATTAGTTCCGAGGTAAATGTATCCTCAGCAAGCAACAATATTACGGTAAGCCTTGTAGCTGAAAGTAAGGAATTGAGCGAAGTGGTGGTGACGGCATTGGGTATCCGAAAGGAAAGAAAAGCATTGGGTTATGCACTCTCAGAAATTAAGGGGGATGAACTAACTAAAGCAAGAAGTAATAGTTTGGTCAATAACCTAGTGGGTAAAGTGGCTGGACTTAATGTAACTTCTACTGCCACTGGTGCAGGTGGTTCCACCCGGGTGGTTTTAAGAGGCAATACCTCCATATCAGATAATAACCAGCCCTTGTATGTGGTGGATGGTATGCCTATAGACAATGCCAACAGAGGATCAGCTGGTATGTGGGGAGGAGCCGATGCAGGGGATGGGGTTCAGATGATCAATCCCGATGAGATTGAAACAGTTACTGTATTAAAGGGTGGTAATGCCGCTGCCTTATACGGAGCTAGGGCTTCAGCGGGTGTAATATTAATCACTACCAAAAAGGGATCTAAAAGAAAGGGGTTGGGAGTGGAACTAAACAGTAATGCCACCATTGAATCAGTAATTGACTATACTGATTATCAGTATGAATACGGACATGGCAATGCAGGGGCGGCTCCAACCAATCAATCCGGCGCCAATGGCATAAACATGAACAGCTGGGGATCAAAACTTGATGGCAGTTCTGTTGTACAGTGGGATGGGGTTTCCCGGCCATATGTAGCACGTAAAACCAACGTGCAAGATTTTTATAAATCAGGTTATAACTTTAATAATTCAGTAGCACTCTACGGAGCCTCTGATAAAATGACCTATAATTTTACTGTATCGGATCTCAATAACGCAAGTGTTATTCCTAACTCCACTTTAAAAAGAAATAATTTTTCTCTAAATATCGGAATGACACCTATCGATAATCTGACAGTAAATGTAAGTGCGCGATATATCAGGGAGCGGGCTAAAAATAGGCCCCGTCTATCTGATTCACCAGGTAATGCCAATTTTACAATTGGAATCATGCCCACCAGCTGGGATCAGGCAACCTTTAAATCTAGTAAGTTGGATATTATTACCGGTGGTGAGGCTAAATTTAATGCAAACGAATACGTTACCAATCCTTATTGGGCAGTGGAAGATTTCAAGAACAATGATTCAAGGGATCGTTTGATTGCAGCTGTTGAGGCAAAATACAATATCCTTAGTTGGTTATATGTTAGGGGTAAGATTGCCACCGATCAGTACACAAGATATGGTTATGGTATAGAACCCCAATATACACAATATACTCAGGGTGGTTCATTGAATCAAAACACTACACGTTTCAGGGAATTCAATGGCGAAGCAATCCTTGGTGCTCAGCATGAAATTACTTCTTCCATTAATTTTGATGCCTTTGTTGGTGGTAATATGATGAAGAATATTGATGAGCAACAAAGTTACGGAGGTAATAATTTGTTGGTGCCTGGTTTTTATAATATCAACAATATGCAGAACAAAGGGCAGGGCTATGATTATTATGAAAAAAGAATCCATTCTGCATTTGGATCGGCTGAATTTTCTTATAATAAATATTTGTATCTGACAGCAACAGCACGTAACGACTGGTATTCTACCTTATCACCAGCAAATTGGTCAATTTTATATCCATCGGTAGCTAGCAGCTTTATTTTGTCGGATGCATTTCATCTGCCCAAAAATATTAACTACGCTAAGTTGAGGGCTTCCTGGGCCAAAGTGGGCGGTGATAGAAGTCCATATGGATTAAATCTCCCTTATGGCTTAAATGGCAATACTTATAATGGGTTAGGACTTGGAGGAATTGGTACGGGTACCATTCCTAATAGAAACTTGGTTCCTTTTAAGGTTACTTCTTATGAATTTGGATTGGAAACAAAGTTGTTCTCAAACAAACTGGGTGCTGATTTTACTTTCTATAACAAAAAGACAACCGATGATATCATCAGTAGTCAAATTTCCGGAACTTCTGGGTATGGAAGCGTTTTGATTAATGTGGGTGAAGTAACCAATAAGGGAATTGAATTGTTGTTGACCGGAACTCCTTATAAAACCAAATCATTTACTTGGGACGTTTCTTTCAATATTGGTTACAACAAAAGTAATGTAGACAAGATTTCGGACCAGTTAACCACCTCGCAAATTGACCAGGCACGGTCTATGACGGCTTCTATCCAGCATATTACCGGAAAGGAATTTGCACAGGTAATGGCCTATGACTATAAGCGGAATACAGCGGGGCAAATATTGTTGAGTGCAGGTAAGCCACAAAGGGGAGACCTCAAAGCATATGGAACTGGTGTTTCACCTTATACAATGGGATTGAACAATGCATTTCATTCAGGAAATTTCAATTTTGAATTTTTGATTGATGCCCGTTTTGGTGGTCATATGTATTCCGGAACCAATGATTTTTCCATGTATAGGGGGAAAAGTTTGGAAACGCTGCTAGGTCGCTCCACCGGTCTAACGTCAACTGAAATTGACGAAGCTACTGGCGTACAAAATAAAATAAGTGTGCCCGCACAAGATTACTATCAAAGTATTGCATTGAATATCTCCTCACCATTTGTTTATAAATCTGATTTTATCAAACTTAGACAAGTGGTAATTGGATATAATTTTTCTTCAAGCACCTTGGGAAAGTCACCCATCAAATCTGCCTCTCTTTCGCTTGTTGGAAGAAATCTGTTGATGATCAAAAAATACACACCAAACATAGATCCGGAGTCAACGTATAATTCAGGTAATGCACAAGGATTGGAATGGTATGGAGCTCCACCGGTTAGATCCGTTGGACTTAACCTAAATCTTACCTTCTAATTTTTAGTAACTACTCATTCGTCATTTAAAATTTAAACAAAATGAAAATTAACAGATATATGTG
>JBIIVV010000193.1:0-6042 GCA_044339235.1 Ferruginibacter sp. | reverse complement strand
CACTTCAAATATTTTTCTTAAAAATCCATATGCCAGCAGCATTCGACTGCTTTTTATTTTAATAGCAGTAATGCCATCTTTGGCTGCAACCGCTTTTACGCCTACACTTCCCGCCTGTTCCGTTATCAAGGTGCCCTTTGCTTCCGGCTCCATGGTGTTCAATAATTTTACAGGTACATTGTACATTTGTGCCGGCCAAATGCTGGCAGGATGTAAAATTTTTGCACCAAAATAAGCTAGTTCAGCAGCCTCGTCAAAACTCAACTGCTCGATAGCAACCGTTTTTTTAACCACTCTTGGATCATTGTTGTGCATACCGTCAATATCGGTCCATATTTCGCATACACTGGCATTGATAGCAGCGGCAATCAACGATGCACTGTAATCACTTCCCCCTCTTTTTAAATTATCTACTTCACCTTTTGAATTGCGACTGATGTAGCCTTGGGTAATAAATATTTTTTTATCCTGATTGCGTTCCAGTATCTGAGTAAGCTTAGTCTTGATAACTGCTACTTGGGGCTCATCATAATTATCAATGGTCATAAACTCCAGCGCAGGAATCAGTAGGTGGTCAATGCCCTTTTCTGTCAGGTATACCGAGAATAATTTTGTGCTCAGCAACTCACCTTGTGCTAGGATATCCTTGTTCAGCGCTTCGCTAAAGGAAATTTTGAGAATAATATGAAGGAATTCAAAATGTTCCTGGGTAATAGCAGCTGCTTGTTCAATTGCAGCAGGCGTGCTAAGTAAGTCGCTATAGAATTTTTTATAATGGACTTCTAGTGCAGTAATTTGTGATTTTGCACTGTCTCTATCACCTTGTGATAAAGCATTACTGATTGCAACCAAGGCATTGGTGGTACCACTTAATGCAGATAGTACAACAATTTTAGATTCTTCATCCTTGGTGATCAAGGTAGCAACTTCGTGCATTCTTTCTGGCTTACCAACGCTGGTGCCGCCAAATTTCATTATTTTCATATTTACTGGCTCGTTTGCATTCAAGCAAACATTTAATGTGAATCAATGTAAGAGCGAGCAAAATTACCGCATAATGGTTCGCTTTCAAAAAATAAAGCAATATGTTTCAATCAAGTGGGGATGCCACTATAACTCAAGATGGTATTTTGCACCTAGGATCCTTAAATCATCGATGACCGCTTGATGTAATGGAATGCCATTGTTCATTCTCTGCGCTTCCATTTTTCTTTCTGGCTCACCGGGTATGATAACACTGGATTCGGTTGCTATGGTTTGGGCCGAGCGGAAACGTTGTATCCAATTGTCCATATGTTGTTTGAACTCCGCTGCAGGTCTAAATGCATCAATGCGCATTACGCCAAAGAAATGCCCAATACCTTCTCCTGGTAAATTTTCAGGCATAGGAACATATGCTGGAAAGGGTGGCACCCAAGGTCCATAATTGGCACCACTTAAAATAGCTGAAAAGATATCTACAATGGAGCCAAGCATAAAACCCTTATGGCTGCCATGTTCTTTATCACCTCCCAAGGGTAATAATGCACCGCCTTTTTTCAGTTCGTTTGCATCTGTGCTAGGGGCTCCTTCTTTTGTTTGAACCCAGCCTTCGGGGCTGTCTTCATTTTTGCGTTGGAGAATTTCTAATTTTCCATTGGCAGCGGTGGTGGTGGCAAAATCAGCAACAAACGGAGGTTCGGTGCCCGCAGGGATGGCTACCGCAATTGGGTTGGTTCCCAACAAACGTTCTATTGAAAAAGTAGGTGCTACCAATGCCGATGCATTTGTCATGGCAATGCCAATCATATCATGATCGAGTGCCATCATAGCATGATAGCCTGCAATGCCAAAATGATTGCTATTCTTCACGCTTACCCAGCCGGTACCCACGTTGTTGGCTTTGTTGATGGCTACCTGCATAGCCGCAGGGGCAACTACCAACCCCAATCCTTTATCTCCATTGATTACTGCCGTGGAAGGAGTTTCATGAACAATTTGAATGGAAGGGTTGGCATTGATTCTTCCCACTTCCCAAAGCCTCACATAGCCAGTTAACCTAGCAATTCCATGGCTGTCAACTCCTCTTAGATCGGCAGACAATAGCACCTTGGCGGCAGTATCGGCATTGGCCTCACTACAACCTATTTGAAGAAAAATATTTTTTGCAAAAAGATAAAGT
Source organism: Ferruginibacter sp. (assembly GCA_044339235.1). GTDB lineage: Bacteria > Bacteroidota > Bacteroidia > Chitinophagales > Chitinophagaceae > Ferruginibacter. The sequence continues at coordinate 3,881 of JBIIVV010000193.1, read as the reverse complement.
TGATGATAAGTATATAGTTGTTCCTTCATATAGTAATGGTTGGATTTTTGAATTACTCAGCTCAGTGACGTATGTTTTCATTTTTTGTTTAATTGTTTCTAGGGTTTATTTGTGGACTGGTAATAGTAATTCAATTATTTTCGTAATGAAATCGTTGTTTGAAATAATATCAATAAACAGTTAACTATTGTTAAATGTACAAAATCTTTTTTGCTACCATATGATTAAGATTGAATACCCGGCTTACCAACCTAAGATAAAAGAGCAGTTGGGGAAGGAATTTATTTTTGATGAAATTAGAAAGCAGTGGATGATGCTTACTCCTGAGGAATGGGTTCGACAAAATTTTTTACAATATTTGATTCAGGTAAAAAAGTATCCTTCTTCTCTTATTGCAGTTGAAAAGGAAATTCAGTTAGGAGAACTTGCCAAGCGATTTGATATAGTGGTGTATGACCAAAACACAAAACCATGGATGATCATAGAGTGTAAGGAAATGGAGGTTGCCTTAAATGAGCAGGTGTTGAACCAAGCGCTTCGTTACAATATTACTTTAAATGTACCCTATATTATACTCACCAATGGAACGCATTGTTTTGGCTTTTCAGGAAAAAAGGGGATCCTGGAGGAACTTAGCGAGTTGCCGAATTTTACTATTTGAAATCTGATTTATTGATGTGGATGAATTGGAACTACCAAAAGTAAAATCGCTTTCAGTTGTTGGTTGCTCCTTCATTTTACTTACATCAATAAACCAGTTTCCTTTTTTAATTAGATTACCATGATTTCTTTTTCCTTCGCCTCCAAATGCTTCTCTACCAGTAAGGTAAATCGGTTGGTAAATTCCTGAATTTCCGTCTCCGCATTTTTTGCAGCATCCTCACTTATTACAGCGTCTTTTTGTAATTTTTTTATTTGCTCAATCGCGTCTCTTCGGATATTACGAATCGATACTTTCCCCTGTTCGCCTTCACCATTGCATCTTTTTACTAGTTCTTTTCTTCGCTCTTCCGTAAGTGGAGGAAGATAAAGTCGGATAAAATTGCCATCATTTTGCGGATTGATTCCAATGTTACTGGCAATGATTGCCCGCTCAATTGGCTGGAGCATCTTTTTTTCCCAGGGTTGAACAGAAATCGTTCGGGCATCCAAGACAGAAATATTGGCTATCTGTGCTAGTGGGGTGGGTGATCCGTAATAGTCTGCAACAATGCCATCCAGCATATTTGGATTCGCCTTGCCAGCCCTTATTTTTACCAGTTCGGCCTCTAGGTGACCGATCGCTTTTTTCATTAAAGATTCTGTATCCTGTTTAATGAATTCCAATTCTTCTGACATAATATAGAAAATTAAGTATCTGCAAAACTAAAGAAAAGAATATTAGATGGGCAAATTATCGCTTTTTTACCCGTAAATTTTATTGGTTATCTTTTCTATAGAATAGAGAACTAGCTTATTTCAACGGTTTTAGGCGCAAGCAAAAGCGAAGGATAGGTAGGCAGTGAATTCTTTTTGGTCTGCAATTCCCCTGCAGTGGGTGATTGCAGCATCCTCCTTTTATATTGAACCAGGGCCATTAATGCAAATGCAATTGTCATTAGAATACTGATTAGTATGGTAGTTCCCAACATTTGAAGGAAAACTGCCATTGCTATAAAAAACATATTGACCAATACACAGACTAATGTAACCTTTCGGTGGCTAAATCCAAGATCAAGTAAAAAATGGTGAACATGATTTCTGTCTGGACTAAATGGTGACCGCTTGTTAAGAATACGAAGTACAAAAACGCGAATAGTATCAAAAATGGGGATGATTAGAATGGCAATTGCCAGTGCAGGTGTTGAAGCTAACGGCAATGCACATTCTTTATTGCTTGCAAAGGCTATGAATTTCACTGCCATCATCGAATTAGCGATGCCAATCAATAGTGATCCCGTATCTCCCATGAATATGCTGGCTGGAGAAAAATTGAAAAATAAGAAGGCAAGTAGGCTGCCAGCCATTGAAAAGCCCATTATGGAATAGAAGGGCTGGTCTGCAAATAAAAAGTAGCAGCCAAAAAATAACGAAGTCAATAATCCAATTGCACCCACTAGACCATCTACTCCATCGATTAGATTGAAAGAATTGATGATGAATACGATTGTAAGTAAAGTAAATGGGATGGATATAAAACCGGGTAATTGAAAAACCCCCATAAATCCTTGCATATTGGTAATTTGTAAGCCTCCAAATTGAACTAAGATGCCCGCTGCAATAAATTGCCCAATCATTTTTTTTGTAGGTGAAATAATCAAAATATCATCTTTGATGCCCAGAAAGAAAAGAATCATTGCGGCAGCTACAAAATATTTTAATTCCCCGTTACTATTCGATGCCATTAAAAGTAACGACAATATAAAGCCTGCAAAAACGCCCAGTCCTCCTAGCGTGGGGATGCTTATTTTGTGCAACTTTCGTTCATCCGGTTCATCGAATAGTTTTTTTTCCTTAGCAACCTGTATAATGCTGGGGATAGCCAAAAAGGTCACTATAAAGGAAAGGCCTCCGCTTAAAAAAACAGTAAACATTGTGTGCTAGTTATTCTAAATGGTTCTATAAATAAATTCGGTAAGCTCGGTTGATAGAGGCAACTACTAAAATCATATACAATATAATTAAAATATGTAATACATTAAAGCAAAAGGGTTAAAATTTTCATTATTATATTAAGTAAATAGATTATTTGTGGGTGATCTGCCGATCCCATTTCCTCAAAATTTTGAAAAAATAATTGCGGTGTTATAATTTTTACTTTGCTTATGTAGGTATTTGAAGTAGGTTTGCATCGAATAAACAAAAAAAATGAGTGATTTAAAAGGAATAGCAAGTCAGGTACGCAGAGATATCGTGCGGATGGTACATGGAGTTCAAAGTGGTCATCCCGGCGGATCGTTGGGATGTGCTGACTATGTAACTGCGCTGTATTTTGATATCATGAAACATGATCCCCAGTTTGATATGAATGGGGTAGGAGAAGATCTTTTTTTTCTGAGTAATGGACATGTTTCGCCTCTTTTTTATAGTGTATTGGCGCGGAGTGGTTATTTTCCGGTATCAGAATTGTCCACCTTTCGTAAGTTGAACAGCCGCCTTCAGGGGCATCCCACCACACACGAGCATTTGCCAGGTGTAAGGGTGGCAAGTGGTTCATTAGGTCAGGGTATGAGCGTAGCACTTGGTGCGGCGATGTCGAAAAAGCTGAATAAGGATGCAGGAATCATTTATTCACTGCACGGAGATGGTGAATTGAATGAAGGACAAAATTGGGAGGCAATTTTATTTGCCGCACATAAAAAAGTAGACAATCTTATCGCAGCCATTGATTGGAATGGCCAGCAAATTGATGGACCTACGAGTATGGTAATGAATCTGGGAGACCTCGCTTCAAAATTTGAGGCTTTTGGTTGGACGGTATTAACCATCGAAAAGGGAAATGACATGGACGAAATAGTAGCGGGGCTTCATCTCGCCAAAACATATATTGGAAAAGGAAAGCCCATTGTTATTTTGATGAAAACAGAAATGGGTAAGGGGGTTGATTTTATGGAAGGTAGCCACGCATGGCATGGGATTGCACCCAATGATGAGCAATTGCAAATTGCACTTGCCCAATTGCCTGAAACGATGGGCGATTATTAAGTAAAAAAATGCACTGCATATTTTAAAAACGCTTTCTATTTAGAAAGCGTTTTTAATTGGGGGCAGATCGGTCTCTAACGAAGTTCAATCAATTGGCCAGCTGCTTTGCGAGCTGGAAACCAGGCTGCTAAAAACGAGATGAAAGTTACAGTGGATAATACCAAAATGAAATCGGAAGCTTGCAGTTTTACAGGAAA
>JBIIVV010000192.1:0-6056 GCA_044339235.1 Ferruginibacter sp. | reverse complement strand
GAGCGTATCACTGTTAGATAAAACTCGTTTGCCAAGTCTTTTTGAAAACACTTTATACCAAGATGTCAAAGAACAAAACCATATTCAATTGAAAATCAACCTAATTTAACCGGACACTAGTGAAATCAAGCCAATGTATATATCGAAGGATCGCGATTGCATTATTTTTAGAAAAAAAATTTATGGCCACTAGTAGTTCATTTCCTACTGTTTCAGTATTGATACCTGCATTTAATGAAGAAAAATATATTCTAAATACCCTGCAAGCTTTGAAAAAGCAAGATTATCCTTTTTTTGAAATAATAATCGCAGACAATGCTTCAACAGATCGGACATCAATCATAATAGAAAGATTTATCAACGAAAATACTAGTTTAAGCGTTCGACAAGTTTATGAAAACCGCAAGGGAACTAATTATGCTAGAGAGCGAGCTAGACTTGCAGCAACGGGCTCAATCATTGCTCAACTTGATGCTGACTGTGTTCCACCTAAGGATTGGATAAGCAAGGGCGTTTCAGCAATTCTAAAAAAATCTTCAAACCGAGTAGCTGTAACAGGTCCTTATGATTATTTTGATGGGGATAAATTGATGCGTTATGCTTCATTGATGACCCAAAAAACTGCCTATCCTTTTATCAATTATCTGGTGCAAATTTCAGGAAAAGGAGCTATCCTTATTGGAGGAAATGCTTTTATACTAGCAGATGCACTAGAAAGAGTCGGTGGTTATAACACAGCACTAACTTTTTATGGGGATGATATCGATCTTGGCAAAAGGCTAGCTAAATTGGGACAAGTAGCATATAATATAGCATTGGTGCAATTATCATCTTCGAGGCGATTTAAGGCCATTGGCTTTTGGGAAGTAAATAAGAAATATCAAAACTGTTTCTGGGAATTAATTGTTGGTAAAAAGAGTTTGGTATTAAATACTACTGAATCAAATCACCCAAGGTAATTTTTAAAAAAGCCCTATTTTACTGTATAAGTGAAATTTTCCAATATAGCATTTTCTGATTTCCATCTTTTTGAATTTACTCTAGTTTGATGGATTCAGCTATAATAGAATTAGGATGGAAATCAATTTCGAATGCCAGGCCATTCCCTATTAGGCACTGGCCTGGCAACTCTAACTTTCAATCCCCCCCTCTTTCCCATATAATTTTTATCACCAAGAAATATTGAATGTCATTCTTTTTTCTCACCTAAAATACAGCAATTTCACTTGTTTATAAGGGGTAGATCTGAAATTGTACCCCGTTTCTAAATGAATGGAGATTTTCCAGAATTTCCAGCCTAACCAAAAATTTCACCTTTTTCATTCACCTTAACACGTATCCGTTTTTTGCCATTTTCTAACACAAGTTTATATACCTGTTTAGCTCCTTTTGCATCCTCGAAATTTACTCGATAAATATTTTTTGAAATCGCCCAATTAGGATATCGCTCTGTCACAGCAGTTCTAACAGCCGAAGGAACAGCTACATTTTTGAACTTTTCCGCAGTACTCAAAAGTTTCCCTGTTGAATCATAAATGGCAAGAATATATCCCATGGGTAGATAAAATGAAACATAGTAAGTATCAAAATCATCCTGGAAGAATTCTGATTCTTTTACATCATATACCGCTGCTTGTTGCTCAAGCATTTGCACTGGTTGAGCAACCTCCTTATTGTCAAGCGCTCGTAGGTATTTATAATTCCTTGACAATAAAGTAATGCTTGGCAATGTTTTTACTTGAGCTGGTGCGATGATAGTGAAACCTGCGATAAACAAGCAGATAAGTGACAATAATTTCATACGTTTTAATTTTTTTAAATTTATATAAATGATTTTTATAAAAACCCAGATTGCAGGTTTTCCTTAAAAGTATTTATAGGCCAGTTGAGTAACAATGATTGAGGTCATTGAAGAAGTTGATACTCGTCATTAAATGAAGGAATAATTATTCTGCAGAGAATTGATACTACTCAACCCTTGGCTGTTGAAATATGGGCAATAAATCGATTGGCTGCATTGCCCCCAATCCTGCGCATCAAATTGATCAGCAAGAATGGTTAAATTTCATTGAGTTGTATCAAAATCAGGAAATTGACCCATTTTATACGGGGGGGGGGCAAACACGAATGGGATCAGGGGTACTAGAGGAGTGAATTTACAGATAGATAGTTATTTTAAAAATAAAAAACATTTTTTTTAAACCGATTTGATAACTACATTAGTTACATAATTTAAAAAGGATAGGATATTTTCTTAATATAAAATTTAATTACATGAAAACTTTCATTTTTTTAACATTTGCCGCGCTTTTGACAAGCATGGTTACTGCACAAAAATTTTACACTTACCCAATAGGGGTTCAGACCTATTCATTCAGAAATCATTTCCCGAACGGTGTTGAAAAAACATTGGATGAAATTAAAAGTTTAGGTTTTACAGAGATAGAAGCTAATCTACCAAAAGGTATCACAGCCGTTGAATTTAAAAAACTTTGTGATGCGAAAGGATTAAGTATTCCTTCCACAGGTGCTGAGTTTGATGAATTGGTAAAAGACCCTATGGCTGTGGTAGCTAGGGCTAAAATCTTAGGTACTAAATTTGTAATGTGCGCTTGGATACCACATCAAAGAAATGAGTTTACAGTAGAGCATGCAAAAAATGCGGTTCAGGTTTTTAATGCTGCTGGTAAAATACTAAGTGAAAACGGGTTAACCTTGTGTTACCATGAACACGGCTATGAATTTTACCCCTATGAAGACGGAACACTTTTAGATTATATTATTAAATCTACCAATCCTAAATATGTTTCTTTTGAGATGGATGTTTTATGGGTAACGCATGGTGGAGGTGCGGAAATGCCAGTGATATTGTTAAATAAATACCCTGGTCGTTTTAAATTGATGCATTTAAAAGATTTAAAAAAAGGGGTGGTAGGAAATTTATCTGGGGGCACCCCTGCTGAAAATGACGTTCCGGTTGGAATGGGCCAGGCAAATTGGAAAGAAATTATTAGGCTTGCCAAAAAATATGGAGTGGTCCATTGCTTTATCGAAGATGAAAGCAACCGCGAAATGGAAAACATCCCTTTAAGCCTTGCTTATTTAAAAAGCTTATAGTAATTAAAATAGTTTGACAGAACAAATTAGCCACTAGCCAACTAGTGGCTAATTTTATACTATACATTCCTGCATATTAATTCTCAAATAACTATAATTTGCTTTTATAAACCAATTGGCGTAGAATAATGGCTGTATTCGACGCACAAATTGCGTTAAACAGTATTGATGCGGAGAATACTATGCATACTAGACGGAATAAAATTTATAAACAGTAAAATCATCCATTAAAAAAGCCCAAATCCCTAATAATAAGGTACTTGGGCTTATTACCGGAGCACCCTAGTTTATCTTATGAAATCATACAAGATTTCATCGCTTTCAAGCCCCAAATGCCGGGGGTGTAGTTTCTTAAACTTGCCCATAACTGTTTATTTAAAGTATTTTTTTAACTGTAAAAAAATAGATCCAGTAATTTTTTATTGTTTGATAAATTCTACCCGTCGGTTTAATGCTTTATTAGATGGGGTATCATTGGCAGCAACAGGCTGCAATTCGCCCTTGCCATCGGTGTCGATAATTGCTGGGTCAATGCCAAATGTTTTTACCAACTCGGCTTTTACTGCCGCAGCCCTTCGCTTCGACAAATCAAGATTGGCTGCATCGTTTCCATCGGCATCCGTATGTCCGATTATTTTTATTTTAACCCCTGCATTTTCAGTAAGTATATCCGCTATCGTTTTTAGCGTAGCATAGGATGCTGGCTTTACTTTATCAGCATTCACATCAAAATAAATACCATAACTCACCAATTTACCTTCTGTAATAAGTTTGCTACGCATATCCGGATTGCCTACCGCAACTCTTATATTACTTACCATTGCCGCTCCAGCTTCAAAGCGCAATCGATCTATTTTAATACTAGGAACTGGAAATGCCTTTGGTAAATCGAACATTTTATTCTCATTTAAATATACCCTTACTCTAGACTTTTGAACCCAAAAAGCAATATGGTATTTTTGATCGAGTAGTTGGTAAAATTGTTTTTCTTCTCTTGACCCAGATAGGCTTAGTCCTTGCCCCTCGGGTCCATTAATATGGGTACTGTAATTTGGTCGTCCAAAATAGGCACAGTCAAACTTAAACCCGGCTTTTCCTGGAGCGCTACCATAATCGAATGACTTCACATTTACACTCTGAAGCAGCCTAACTTCATACCCTGTCATTTGTTGGTTTTCACCTTTAATCGGTATCACATCAAATTCGATTGTATAATTTTCAGGGAGGGATAATAACTGATCCGTCCAAATAGCATCTCTGGTTATAAACTTCATCCAACGGCCCGGATAGATATTGGTAGTAACTATTTCAGCCGATCCATTGGTATTCCACAAAGCTGGAAAATCACCAATATTACCCTGACTAAAATCATCATAAAAAATCACTTTTTCACCGGGTACAAAATCGTATTTTGAATAGGTTTCTAGTGCTGGTTGTTCCTTTTTTTCTAGTGGTATTGAATCAACCGAAGCTGTTTTTTTAGTGCCGGAATTTTTCACTTCCGTACTTTCAGTAGTTGCAGTATTATTTTTATCGGTGGGTTTTATAGAATTACTTACCGAATCAATTCCTTTATCGATTTCCTTATTAATTTCGGTATTTACTTTATTGGATGTCTTTTTTTTTAATACTTTTTTTAAATCAAGGATTTGTGCCGTTGTATAATTAGCAAAGATCAAAGATAGCAACAATAAAAAGCAGTTTTTTAAAGATCTCATATCAATATATTTAGATCTTTGAAGTTATTCGATAAAGTGCGCGATTTTACTGATTGATGTCAATCAAAACCCTGATAGAAATTAAATGGAAAAAGAGAAAGTGCTTTTGCAAAAACCGATGTTGGCTGAAGTGCGATCTTGAATAGTAAAATCGGAAGATAAAGGGGTTTTTTTTAATTGCCAAGGACTTTCTTTTGTTCCCAATTCTTTTACCATTTGAAAATAAATTTAAAAGTGTAAGATTGTCTAAACCAGCATTCCATCCAACGTTTTGGGTGCTGTGCTTTTTTACTCGTATAATTCATTGACATCTGCATTTGATAAGCCAATCAAAAAATTAGCTACTTTTATTGTTACAGCGGTAAAGTATCTTTCTCCTTTCTCTTTTGTTGAAAACTTTGGATTTCCAGTCCCAGTATCCTCAGATATCTGCGACCATTTTCTCTCAGACCAAGCCCAGCCTTCTGAAAATTCTTTGAGTTTATGCTTTTTCTCATTTCCTTCACCCGCCTCTGCCAAAGGAAGTACTAATTGAGGACTTAAATGTAGAAGTAGGCTCGTTTCCATCTCGTCTGCATGGTCGCCCTGATGTTCAAAGAATTCTTTTTTATCTAAGGCTTGAAACCAATTGCAAGTACTAAGAAACATTTTTGGAAATTTTAGTCCCAACTCTCTGATTATTGATTTAAAGTCATTTCCTCCATGACTATTCAAAATTAACAATTTAAAAATCTCGGCTCGTTGAAGCACTTCTATTATGTCGCTTAGAATTGCAGATTGTGTACTTGGATTAAGATTCATATCCAATTTTATATCTGCTTGACCTGTATTTACTCCAAAAGGAATGGTGGGCAACACTATTACCTTAGCACCCTTGTTCCAAGCAATTTTCGCAGATTCAGCTGCAATATTGTCTGCCTCAATAATGTCTGTGGCATAAGGCAGATGGAAATTATGCGCTTCTGTTGCCCCCCAAGGAAGTATTGCTAAATCGTAATTTGACTCTTTAACGTTTTTCCAGTTAGTTTCTGCTAAAATATAGGGTCTAATCATTTTGTTCGTATTTGTAGTTTTGTTAGTTATAATGGTGGTTGTTTTCACAGGGATTATTAGCAAAGCATTCAACGTTCGAGTATTGCTGCAGTTGGGGAATTGACCAACTGTCCGCCCGGAACTGAAGCTAATTTAATAAACAAAAGTTGAAGTTTGGACTAATGTCCG
>JBIIVV010000035.1:0-20183 GCA_044339235.1 Ferruginibacter sp. | reverse complement strand
TGCATCTGCTGCTTCAAAGGGGCTATATATTTCTCCCAAGCTTTTTGCTTGCTTTCTTTAATCAATAATTTAGCATTCATTTCTATCTCCAACAGTTCATTTTCTTCTGCCAAGGAATTTTCTAATAACCATGTCCTCATTTGACTGTTACAATCCCATTCCTTTTCCCAGGCAAGCCGCTCCGGGCTTTTATACCTTTCATGACTGCCAGAAGTAGAGTGACCTTGTGGTTGGGTGATCTCTTCAATATGAAAAATTGCAGGGGTATGGGTATCTCTTATTTTTTGAATCGCTGGTTCTAGCACTTCACACATGCCTGCATAATCCCAACCTTTCAAATTGTAGATATCTACACCATTCGTACCCTCTTTTTTTTCCATTCCCCGCAGGGCAGTAGAAATGGAACCCTTAGTGGTTTGAAGGTCTTTTGGAACCGAAATGCCATATCCATCATCCCAAACAAAAATAGCCAGTGGAATTTGAAGTACTCCGGCCGCATTTACCCCTTCCCAAAAATGTCCTTCTGAAGTAGATGCATCTCCGATGGTGCAAAAACAAACTTCATTTCCATTATCACTTAAATGCTTGTGTTGTTTATAAACGGGAGAATTTCGAAATAGTTTGGAAGCCAATGCCAAACCCAATGCCCTGGGTATCTGACCAGCGGTGGGCGCCATATCGCTGCTGCTGTTTTTTATATTGACTAGGTCAAGCCAATCTCCATTTTTATCCACTATTTTGGTAGAAAAATGGGCATTCATCTGTCGACCTGCACTAAAGGGATCATGTTCAATATTTGGATCAGAAAACAACTGCGAAAAATATTGTTCCACCGTAGCCACTCCAGCTGCAAACATAAAGGTCTGGTCACGATAATAACCCGCCCTAAAATCGCCCGGTTTAAAAAATTTAGCAACGGCCACTTGAGCTACTTCCTTGCCATCGCCAAATATGCCAAATTTAGCTTTACCCGTCAAAACCTCCTTTCGACCCAATAAACTGGTCTCCCTGCTTTCGCAGGCTAAACGGTAGTCATTTAGCACTTCATTGCGAAAATGATCAAAACTCAGCTGCTCCTGTAATGCAATGTCATTGGAATTTACTGTATCCATTTAACAAATGTAAATTATACTTGTGATGATTGTTAAAAATATGGTAATCAAATAAACAATTTGTTAGGATTTTACTTATTTTTTTTTAAATTTGCTGACAAGGTTGGAATTTTAAAAAAAGTAATAATTCTGCACTTAAACTAATAAAAATGGGTAATCTGACGTTAAATCAATACTTTTATATTTATTAAACTAACAGAAATAATAAAAAATCAAATACCAATTATCAATTATTATTAAAAAATATACTCCAAATTCCATTAAAGTGGTACATTAGTAGTCAAAATAAACCAAATCACCATGAAAAAACAAATTATTCCAATTTCCTTTTTGTTTGCGGCAATATTAATGTTAGGCTCTTCAAGTGTAAATGCGCAGGCTAATATAATTGGCAAGCCTACCCCTATTCCAATTCAATATTCATTACAAATAGCCCAATTTGACTTTCCAAATCAAATGAATTGGGCAGATGCTAAAAAGGCTTGTGAAGGACTAGGAGAAGGATGGAGATTGCCATCCAAAGATGAACTCAATTCAATGTACATCAATAAAAATACTATTGGCGGCTTTAGTTCAAACTCATATTGGAGTTCCAGCGAGATGTCCATTTTCGCTTGGAATCAATACTTTAACTATGGCGGTAAAATCAGTGATTCCAAGGCCAATATGAACTATGTTAGGGCTGTACGACCTTTATAATCAATTAGTTTTGATTAAGAGGGCAAAGGAGTTGATTTGAAATTCTTTAAAAAGGACTGACCAAAAAGTTACTATTGATTTTTTCGAAAGACTTTGAATTTTCTTAACTTCTTTATAATAAATAAAAAACAATAAAATGAAAAAAATCTTACTGGCATCCGTATTTTTTACTTTGGCTGCCAACTCTTTTGCTCAACAAAAAGTTGCTGATGTTGCAAAATTCACGGCAGAAACCATCAACCTGGGTAATATTAAACAGGGAGTGCCTACGAAAGGTACTTTTACCCTTACCAATATCAGTGCTCAACCCTTAATTATTGAACAAGCAAATCCTACTTGTGGATGCACCATTTCCGATTATACCAAACAGCCTATTGCAGCTGGTAAAAATGGAGTAATTAATGCTACATTCAATGCTGCCAGTCCTGGCCATTTTGATAAACATCTTACGGTTAAATTTGCCGGCATTGATGAGGTAAAAAGTATTACCCTAACAGGGGATGTGCTTAGTGCGGAAGAATTTGCCAAATTGAAAGCTCCTAAAAAATAATTAATTTATAAATATACTTTTTCAATAAAAAACCTCCCTTACTAGGAGGTTTTTTTATTGAATCCCTCTTTTTTATTTCCCCAGTACACCCCAAATAAAATCATCAATAAGCAACCTATTTGCTCTAAGTTATATACTTCCCCATAAAAAATCCCCCATCCAATAGCAACAAATGGAATTCCATAAGTAACCATACTTGCAAAAATACCTCCCGCTCTTTTTACCAATGTATAAAAAATAATACTGGCAAATGCAGTACCAATAATACCTAAAAAAGCAGCTGCCCCTATGGCAATTAATATCGGGTGAGTTGCCAAAGGCATGCTAAAAAAACCTGTGCAGATCAGTACCAGCATGGCCGGTATGGCATTAAGGGAAAGTGCGATAGCAGCAATATGCAAGGAAGGAATCGTAAGCAAGTGCCTTGCCACCATATTTACATTAAAGCCGTAAAAAAAGGCGGCTAATACTACAAAAGATACAAATACAAGGTGCTGACTTTCCTGCAAATGACCTTTGCTAAACAATAATAAAAAACTACCGACAAAGGCTATCCCTATTCCTATAATTTTATTGATGGAAGTGCTGGTTTTATAAAAAACTGCACCCGTAACAATTACAAAAATCGGGGTAAGGCAATTTAGTGTGCCGGCCAGTGAACTTTCGATTCCTTCTTCTGCCAAACAAAATAAAAAAGCAGGTAGCAGACTTCCCAATGTACCCGACATAAAAACTAAAAAAAGTTTATACCGGGGGATATGCCGAATATGTTTTATCGTGGTGGGCAATAGCACTAGTCCGGCAAAAACTATCCGCAAAGCAGCTACTTGGTACGGACCCAACTGGTTATCCAAGCCAATTTTCATCAAAATAAAGCTACTTCCCCAGATAATGGACAGTGCCACAAAAATCAACCAGTTGACCAAATTATTTTTCACCTCACAAAGTTGATGTTAATTAATTAAATAAAGGGTATGGGTATAAAAATTCTCCTGTTGCTTTGGATACAATTAAAAAAAATAGGCTGTATAAGTATTAAAAAAATATTATATTTATTCTCGACTATTGATGAAAACAAACAAGTAAACTTTAAAACTATGCGATTTGCAAAAGAGTTCAAAGAATTCATAACGAAAGGCAATATTATTGACCTCGCTGTGGCGGTAGTAATTGGTAGCGCATTTGGAGCGATCGTTTCTTCACTAGTAAATGATGTTATTACCCCCCTTTTACTGACTCCCGCGCTGGAAGCTGCACATGTTCAAAACTTGGATAAACTTACCTGGGGAGCTGTCAAATATGGCAATTTTATTGCTGCAGTCATTCAATTTACAATCATCTCATTGGCGCTTTTCATTACGGTTAAGGCAATGAATGCTTTAATTAAAAAAAAGCAGGCCGCTTTACCAAGCCCTGGACCTTCTACCACAGACCAATTGCTAATGGAAATAAGGGATGCGCTAAAAAAATAATGGTAGCCAGCCTTATTTTGCCATTTTTGATCGAGCTGGCGCTTACAATAACTGAAATGAGCAATCCCCCAATTTTTCCGTATTATCCACAATGAGCCGCTCAATTATCCCAAAATAGTAATTCTCTAATAAGTTTCTATACATTTGCCTCGATCATTTATCACTAAATTTTTAAGACATTGAATACGGCTACTTATCAGATAAAATTGGACCAATTTGAAGGCCCTTTTGACCTGCTACTTTTTTTTATAGAAAGAGATGAACTAGATATTTACAATATTCCCATCACTAAAATAACGAATGATTTCCTTGATTTCATCCATCAATCAGACAAACTGAATATTGAACTGAGCAGTGAATTTATTTTATTCATTAGTACTTTGATGCGTATCAAGGCGAAGATGCTGATACCACGAAAAGAAATTGATTTGCATGGAAATGAAATTGATCCTAGGCAAGAATTAATCAACAAAATACTAGAGTACAAAAGATTTAAGGAAGCATCCCTCAAAATGGCTGAATTGGAGGAGATCCGTATGCTGATGATCAAAAGAGGCAACCTTCAAAAAGAACTTTCACAAATTGGTGAAGAGTTTGGTGAAGGGACTGAAATCCAGGCGGTCACCCTTTTTAAGTTAATGAAAGCTTTTGAAAAGGTAGCCCAGCGGCTAAAAGAGCGTAATCACCAGCCGGTGCATACTGTTGTTCAATACAACTATACCATGGAACAAAGCAGGGAATTTATGCTAGACACCTGCAAAAAAGAAAAGACCGTATCCTTTGAAAAAATATTTGACGCATGTGAAAACCGTATCCATGCCATCTTCCTTTTTTTAAGTTTGCTTGAACTGGTCCAACAAAAATACATGATGCTAGTGTCTGGCGAAGGGAGGAATAATTTTATCATTGAATACAATGAGAATAGAGAAGAGGACAACTCTACCCCACTTGATTACAACGAGATGACCAGCTTCTAATAGGCCGAATTGCCATTACGAGCCGCTGCAGCAATTTTATAATTAGCAATTCGCCGAAAAACCCTACTATGAAGGGGCAAAATTGTCATACCTTCTGATTGGCATCCTATTGGATGATTAAATACTGAATAGTAAAATACAAGATCATGAAAACAATCATTCACAAAGCTTCAGATAGAGGCTCAGCAGACTATGGCTGGTTGAAGCCCAATTTTTATTTTAGTTTTGGCCAGTATTACAATCCGGAGAAAGTTCATTTTGGAATGCTGCGTGTATTAAATGACGACTTTATCGCCGGAGGCGGTAAGTTTCAAACGCATCCCCATGACAATATGGAGATCGTAACCATTCCTTTTACCGGCGCAATAGAGCATCGAGACAGCACTGGTGGAGCAGGGCTGATACAAGCTGGAGATATTCAGATAATGAGTGCCGGCACAGGAGTTGAACATTCCGAGGCGAATGCATCCGCAACCCAACCCGTAACACTTTTTCAGGTTTGGGTTTTCCCAAAAGTAAAAAACATTACCCCCCGATACGACCAGCGAAGCTTTGACATAGCTGACCGAATTGACCAATGGCAGGTGGTGGTTTCGCCTAGGGACGAAGATGAAGCTTTATGGATTAATCAAGATGCACGTTTTGCACTAACCAATTTAAGCGCGGGCAAAACTTTATTGTATAACAATGCATTTAAAGGAAATGGTGTTTACTTGGTTGTAATTGGTGGAGCTGTAAAAGTGAATGACATTTCCCTTGGAAAAAGGGATGCAATAGGCATTTCAGAGACAGATAGTTTTTCCATTATAGCTACTGAAGACGCTGAATTGCTCGCAGTGGAAATACCAATGAATTAATTTGTTTCGTTTATACCATTAAAAAGAAAGTAATTGTCGGATTTTCATTAGCTTAGCTTAGTTTTAATAAATTACAAATTCAGTAAATCGGTAGCTGCAAGTACTGAATTGCTTCAAAAAAAAGCCCAAGTTATATGAAAATAAATGTCACCTTTTCTGTGGTTTTGATATTTATAGCCTCAATCATCCAAGCACAAATTTCTTCAACTATTCCAATGGTCGTATGGGCCGGAATACCGAAAGCAGAAATCAATGAATATCGATTCAATGAATTGAAGCAGATGGGTGCCACCATCGCCATTGCACAATATGAAAATATTGCTGACTTTGAGAAGGCACTCACGCTCGCTCAAAATACTGGATTGAAATTGATCGCTTCTTGTCCTGAGTTAAAAAACAATCCTGAGGCCACCACCCAACAACTGAAAAATCATCCTGCTTTATATGGTTACTATATTCAAGATGAGCCACTCAGAAAAGATTTTGATGAACTAGGGGTTTGGGTAAAAAAAATAAAAACCTCGGACCCTGCTCATATGTGTTTTGTTAATTTAATAGCCAGTATACATCCAACTTATACAAAAGCTTTGGGAACCAATTCATACCAGGAATATATTCAAGACTTTGCTAAAATCGTTCCGCAAGATGTGCTGTCTTTTGATTTTTATCCAATTCTTACCGAAGCCATTCATGAAAATTGGTATGAAGGCTTAGGTATTTTTAGTAAAGAAAGTGCTTCACTCAAAAAACCATTCTGGGGATTTGCCTTAGCAAGTTCTTATAATGATTTACATCCAATACCTACCTTACCTGCTTTGCGATTACAAGCCTACAGTAATTTGGCGTATGGCGCTCAAGGCATTGAATTATGGGCCTATTGGATGTCAGAAGGTTTGCGATCAGCTCCCATCAGTCTGGATGGTAAAAGAACCGTTGTGTATGAAAGGATCCAGGCTTTATCGAAAGAAATACAGCCTTATGCAGCTGTTTTTATGGGGTCTAAATTAATTGCTGTTAATCATACGGGGGTAGTTGTTCCAAAAGGAACTACCCAATTAATGAAATTGCCCGATCCAATTAAAGTATTGGATGCGGACGAAGCGCTAGTGTCTAACTTAGAAAATGGAGCCTACTCTTATTTTATTGTCGTTAATAAAAACCTGCATCATTCAATGCCCATGGTTATTTTAACAGAAGATAACGTTGAAAGAATTGCAAAAGATGGCACGGCTAGTCCAGCAAAAAATTATTCACCCAATCTAGAAATTGAGCCAGGCGATATGGCTATTTTCAGATATCCTACAAAAAAATAATTTCAAATGAATCGATTGATAACCCTTTTATTTATCCTGCTTAGTTGTAATAGTATCGCTCAAGAATCTTGGAAAAAAAATGGATTGATACCTACCATGTCATGGGGTGGAATATCCGAAACTGAAATTTCCGAATCTAGTTATCGAAAATTAAAAGAAGTAGGCGTAACAATAGATATTGCTTTTTTTTCAAAGGCAGATGCGATTGCCGCAGGTTTGGATGCAGCACAAAAAGCAGGTGTTAAATTGATGATATCCTGCCCTGAATTAAAATCAGCTACTGAAAAAACAGTAAAGCGTTTTATGACTCACCCTGCATTAGAAGGATATTATTTAGGAGATGAACCTAGCAAAAATCAATTTGAAGAATTAAAAAACTGGAATAATTTAATTCAATCCATTGATAAAAAACATTATTGCTTTGTAAATCTATATCCCAATATCAATTCCAATCAAAGCAAATTTGGCACTAAAAATTACCAAGAATATGTGGATGATTTTGACAAATCCTTTCCAGCACCTTATTTAACTTTTGATTTTTATCCAATTGTAGACCAGGCTTTGCATCCAAGATGGTATGAAAATTTGGAATTCTTTGCTAATAAATATCAAAAAGAAGGTAGACCATTTTGGGCCTTTGCTTTAACCACTTCTTACTTGGCTTATTCCAATGATGCCGTTCAACCTTCCTTAGAAGATTTTTATCAATTGTATAAAACCTACAAACCTGAAAAAACCTATGTTCATGGTATTCCTACTTTAGCTGATTTGCGATTACAGGTGAATTCGAATTTAGCCTATGGTGCTCAAGGCATTGAATATTGGAGTTTTAGAGGATTTGGTTCCCCATTAGACGCACAGGGAAAGCGAACCATTGTGTTTGAGCATTTACAAAAATTAAATAGAGAAATTCAAAATCTTTCGGACATCTTTCTAGGCTCAAAGCTAGTATCTGTAGCCCATACAGGCTCACAAATCCCTAATGGCACTAAGCGTTTAGGTAAGCTTCCTGCTAGCATTACATTACTAGAAACGCAAGGTGAAGGGGCCATCGTTTCATGGTTGGAAAATGGAAAAAATTCTTTTCTATTAATTGTGAATCGTGATTTTAAGCAAAAGATGAAATTGATTATCTCTACTACCGATGATGTAAAGCGAGTAATGAAAACAGGTGAAACCCTGTCGGCGCAAGAATTTTCTGCAGTAACAGAAGTAGAACCAGGTGATATGCTCATCTATATGGTTCCCACCAATAAAAAATAAATTCTTTTAAATGAAAAAAATACTAGTTTTTTTATTTCTAATTTATTCAATCAGCGCTTGTAAAAACATGTCTACTTTACCTGAAAAGCAAATCACTACCGATCTAAGTTATAACCATGATTTGGATAACAACGATAATTTTTCTCCAGATAATCAATGGCTAGTGTATGATACGAGAACGGATTCTGGGGGCATTGCGATTTCTAGCAAGATCGAAAAAGTGAATGTAAAAACGGGAGAAAAAAAGACCTTATATGAAATTTCAAATAACCATACTTGGGGCCCCGGAGCTGCTGCGGTTAGTTATTCCCCTGTCGATTTTTCGGTTGTATTTATTCATGGATTAAAAAACAGTACAGAGAAAAACCCTTATCAACAATGGAGAAGGACAGGTATTATTGTGAATGAAAAAAATCCTGGACAACCTATTTATATGGATGCTAGAAATGTAGATTCTCCATTCACTGTAGGTGCATTACGTGGAGGCACGCATCGCCATGAATTTAGTGGTGATGGAAATTGGATTGGCTTTACCTACAATGATGCGATCCTGCACTCTTTGGAAGAAAAGACAGGAGAAAAACATAATCTTAGAACGATTGGTGTATCCAAAAGAAATAGCAAAGTAGAGGTGGCTAATTTAAATAACGGAGAAAATAATTCGGGCGAATGGCATAGTGCCATTGTTGTAAAAGTTATTGCTAATCCTACACCCGGTTCTGATGAAATCAGCAATGCCGCGGGTGATAGCTGGGTTGGAAAAATAGGCTATCCCCTAAAAAATGGAGCCTATCAAATTGCGAGAGGATTTATAGGGTCTGTAAAAGATAAAAAAGGCAATCTAGTCAACGAGGTTTTTATAGTAGACATTCCAAACGATATAACTAAAGTGGGGTCCTTAGGCAAACTGGAGGGCACGATGCAAGAAATGCCAGCTCCACCATTGGGCGCTACACAAAGACGATTAACCTTTACAGCTGAAACCAATCATCCAGGTTGTGTGGGTGTAGTGAGAAGCGATTTATCAGGAAAAAATTTAGCCTATTTAGCAACTGATGCAAAAGGCATCAAACAAGTTTTCACTATATCTCCAGAAGGAGGAACCCCTAAACAAATTACGGAACATACTTCCAATGTTCAAGGATTTGTTCGTTGGCATCCAGACGGGAAGCGCCTATTTTACGTTCAAGAAGGAAGAGTTGCTCAATGTGAAATAGGAGCTGGTTCCTTTACTGATCGAATGAAATTCTTGACCGCCTTTAATAAAAAAGAGCCGACCAATATTGTTGTTTCTCATGATGGAAAATCCCTTGCATTTAATCGAAAACTAAGTGACTCAAAAAGACAAGATATCAAGCAGATATTTGTAATTGAATTGCCATAATATCTTTGTAGCGCTTTTATTTAGCCGGTACTAATTGATTTTTGGGTTGACAAAAGGAATACACTAAAATGGTTGAGACAGCAAAATAAACAATTAAGGCTGGAGCAATCAATGGTGATAATTGATTTGTTCCAAACCAGTCGCCTGATTGAATAATCCATACTATACCAGCTGCATTTTTTACCGCTTCAAGCATCCAAACTTTTGTATTTCCATCCATTAAGTCAGTTAGCGCATAGATATGAACAAAAATAAAAGCTCCATAAATAAAAATGTTAGGAGAACCAATGCTGGCTATATGTCCATAGAGATAGGAAACAATTAAAAGCAGGCAAAAAAGTTGAATCCACAAATAAACTTTTAGCGATTTAGAAACGGCCGTTTCGTATTTTTCGAAATGATAAACATCTTCGATCTTGTAAATTGGGTAAGTTTCTGCAACGTCTTTTGGACGCCAACCCAGCGGCATGAACCAAATACGGAGTTTGTCCTTCCAGCTTTGGGCATGCCAAGCATCCTGAATGAGTAACCAAAGATGTAAAAAATTAATTTTGATTGGATTCCAGGTACGAACGGGGCTTGTAACTCCATAAACGGCGGGGATGTCAGCTCTTTCTTCTTGGAATGTTCCAAACCATTTATCCCAAAAAATAAATATCTGCCCAAAGTTTTTATCAAGGTATTCAGGATTAATGGCGTGATGAACGCGGTGATGCGCTGGCGTAACGATAATTTTTTCTAGCCACCCCATTTTTTTGATATGACAGGTATGATACCATAATTGTGCAAATAAATGAAGAGGGCCAATCACAGCAATTACTTTTGGAGGTACGCCCAATACCGCTGCCGGCAACAATAAAAAAGTGAAAATGCGAATAAATACAGAAATACTTTGTCTAAGTGCACAGGCTAAATTAAATTGCTCACTGCTGTGATGCACCAAGTGATTATTCCAAAAAATATTATAGGTGTGATTAATTCGGTGGCCCCAATATCCTGCAAAATCGAGCGCCATAAAAGCAATAAAATACAATGCAATACTAGATTGAACTTGTATCAAATTAAAATGTGCTAGTAACCATGGATAAGACAATATTCCAATACTTAGGCCTAGTACATCCTTGGTAGAGTTAGTTACCCCAGAGCTTAAACTTGAAATCATGTCGATGGTTTCTACAGTTTCATAGCCTTTGTACCAACCATACCATTTTTCAAATAGTACTAAAAACAAAAATAAAGGTGTAACAATCACTAAAATATTTCCGTAAGTTTCCATAGTCTGATGTAGTATTAAACAATTTAATCGAGAAATTGAACTTATTGCTTGACCAGAAAATTGTTAAAAAAGCCGTGAACGAAATATTATATGTAAGTAGCCACTTTATTGAAAATGAGTAGTTACTTTTTTAGCCTCCTTCATCCACTCCCTCAACTCCTCGGCAATAGCCTGGGCATTTAAACCGATTTCACTGTATAATTCCTTTGATGAACCATGCTCTACCAATCTATCAGGAATTCCCATTATTTTCACATCCGCTTTATAACCATTTTGATTCATAAACTCCAATACAGCAGTTCCAAATCCACCCACCACGGTACCATCTTCAATGGTGATGATTTTATTGAACTTTGCAAATACTTCGTGCAGTAGTTCGGCATCGATGGGTTTTACAAAACGCATGTCGTAATGCGCTGGATTGATTCCTTCGGCCTTAACATCCCTGATAGCAGCTGCGGCGAAATTACCTGGGTGTCCAAACGATAGAATGGCTATTTCCTGACCATCTTTTATTTTTCTTCCTTTACCAATTTGCAATGCTTCAAAAGGGGTTTTCCATTCTGGCATAACTCCTTCTCCGCGAGGATAACGTATTACAAAAGGATTAGTAGTTGTTGTCAACTGTGCCGTATACATGAGATTCCTTAATTCCTTTTCATTCATAGGAGCACTAATAATCATATTGGGTATACAACGCATATAGGCAATGTCATAACAACCATGATGCGTAGCTCCGTCTTCTCCCACCAAGCCTGCCCTGTCTAGACAAAAAACTACCGGTAGATTTTGGATGGCTACATCATGTATTACCATGTCGTAGGCCCTTTGCATAAAGGTGGAATATACATTA
This sequence comes from Ferruginibacter sp., assembly GCA_044339235.1. Lineage (GTDB taxonomy): Bacteria > Bacteroidota > Bacteroidia > Chitinophagales > Chitinophagaceae > Ferruginibacter. The sequence goes on along the minus strand of JBIIVV010000035.1, from coordinate 8,427 downwards.
CAAAACACCCTCATACCCTGTGTAGCCAAACCAGCACTCAAGGTAACCGCATGCTGCTCACAGATGCCCACATCAAAAGCCCGGTTGGGCATTTTTTCCATCATGTATTTTAGAGAAGACCCACTCGGCATTGCCGGTGTGACCCCCATAATCGACTCGTTCATTTCCGCCAACTCAATAATGGTATACCCAAATACGTCCTGGTACTTTGGCGGCTGAGGAATATCATATTTTTTCTTTACGATTTCGCCGGTAATTTTATCAAACAATCCTGGAGCATGCCATTTGGTTTGATCCTTTTCTGCAAGCGCATAGCCCTTCCCTTTTACAGTTTTAATGTGTAAAATTTTAGGCCCGGGAATATCCTTTAAGTCATGCAAGGTATCTACCAGCTTAGCAATATTGTGACCATCAATAGGTCCAAAATATCGAAGGTTTAGGGCTTCAAACAAATTAGCGCTGCTACTAACCATTCCTTTCAACCCATCCGTTAATTTTTGTGCCATGGAGCGAGAAAACGTTTTACCAACAGGCAGTTTTCCCAATAATTTCCAGACATCATCCTTCACTTTATTATAAGTGTGCGAGGTGGTAATATCGGTAAGGTATTCCTTCAGAGCACCCACATTGGGATCGATACTCATGCAATTGTCATTCAATATAATCAACACATTGCTATGCGTAGCACCGGCATGATTCATTGCTTCAAAAGCAAGTCCCGCCGTCATGGCGCCATCTCCGATTACGGCGATATGCTGTCTGTCTTTTTCACCCTTATAATAACTTGCCATTGCCATCCCCAATGCCGCACTGATGGAAGTAGAAGAATGTCCCACTCCAAAAGTATCATACTCACTTTCGGCACGATTGGGGAATCCACTCAGCCCTTTGTATTTTCTATTGGAAGGAAAACTATCTCTTCTGCCGGTTAAGATTTTGTGACCATAAGCCTGGTGACCTACATCCCAAACAAGTTGGTCGTAGGGCGTATTAAATATATAATGCAATGCAACACTCAATTCCACCACACCCAAACTGGCTGCAAAATGCCCACCGTGAACACTTACCACATCAATAATATACTGGCGCAATTCATCACATACCTGATATAATTGTTCCTGGGGGATTTTCTTTAAATCATCAGGTCCATTGATGTTGCTTAATAATTTGCCTGCTTTAATTTCCATGCTGATTTATTTGCGTTGTAAAGGTAGCTTTTTTGGGTACTTTGGCCTTTATACAATACAATTTATTACAAATAAAGTTCTTTATCAACTTGATATCTTGAAAATTTTAACAGCAAAAAAAAAGGAAATCTTTTCAAGGGCTTGAAATTATCGGATATACTGCATCATATTCAATATTAAATCAGGGTCGGGACAGTTTTGAAGGTATTTATCCCGCTCACTCAAAGCACAAACGCCCGGAAAATCGCCCTGCTTCAAATTCATATCCCCAATGACCTGAAAGTGAAGGTGAGAAGGCCAGTTTCCGTTTTCGGTGGGTTCCCCAAAATGGGCAATCACTTCACCCCGGTTGAAATATTGACCTTCGTGCAACTGAGCCAAGTCGACCAAACTTACGTGGCCATATAAGGTATGAAATGCAATGGTCTCCAACTGGTGCTGTAAAATGATGGTAGCTCCATAATCACCCTCATGATTGTTGAATGCAAAACTGTGTACCATTCCTCCAATGGGCGCATAGACTTTTGTTCCAGCTTCCCCCCAAATATCTATTCCCAAATGAAGGGTTCTTGGTTCCTTGCCATCAGTAAAATGATCCATATTGTAAATCGTACGATTTTCGGCATAGCCACCAATCCCATATTTATACTCGGATTGATGCAATTGACTCTGAATGTATTGAAAGAAATGACTTCGATCTTTTATGCCTATTTCCGCTAACGCAGGATTGTTTTCTGTAAAATCAAATTGACAAATCGTTTCCTTGGCAGCAGCAAAATCAACTACTCGATGAAACTCATTCCGATGTTTTTGTAATAGACGCGATAACTCATTCATATAAAAGTTCCCTGATGAATAATAGGGAACTCAAATATATAACAGTATTAGTAGATTTAATGATTAATGGTTATTGCAAACTAAAAGCGGCTCTTTTCATTTTCAACTATTACGCTGAGCATCAATGGTTTTTATTTTTCGGTTGAATAAGTTCTCCTCATTGGCCCCGCTGAAGGTTAACCAAAATTGGCTTAAATAACCACGTTCACCATTTTGTTTTTTACATAGATGATTTTTTTCGGCGCATTTCCCTCCAGCCATTTTTGTATCACCTCATTTTGTAAAATAATTTCTTCTACAACCGCCTGTGTGGCATCTAGTGCAATAACAATATTGGTGCGCACCTTGCCATTGATAGATACTGGGTATTCCTTTGAACTTTCAACTAGCAATGCAGGATTGAAAACAGGATACACTGCCCCTTCCAAACCACCCAAGGCAGGAGAAACGGTTGATCCTAATAAACTGCAAAGTTCTTCACTGATATGGGGAGCATAGGGTGATAATAAAAATAACAATGGTTCTAACACTTCCTTTTTGTGGCATTTCATTTCTGCAAGCTCATTCACACAAATCATAAAAGTACTAACCGCTGTATTAAAACTAAATCGCTCTGTATCCTCCTCGATTTTTTTGATGGTCCGGTGAAGTACTTTCATTTCAGCATCCGTTGGCTTATCCTCAGTCCAAACCTTCCCTTTCAGGTCATCATAAAACAGTCTCCAAAGTTTGCGTAAAAAACGATGAACCCCTTCAATACCCTTTGAGTCCCAGGGCTTGCTTTGCTCAACAGGCCCCAAAAACATTTCATACATGCGGAAAGTATCAGCACCAAATTTTTCTACCAATACATCCGGGTTTACGGTATTGTATTTTGACTTGGACATTTTTTCTGTTTCTACGCCACAAATATATTTTCCATCTTCTAAAATGAATTGTGCAGAAGCATACTCGCCATTTTTCCATTTTCTAAATTCAGCCATATTCAATTCCACTCCGTCTACCATGTTGACATCGACATGGATCCTATCGACTTCACTAGAAAGGTTGGCTAATCCTGTAATTAATTTTTCATCTTCACTAATTGCACCCCCTATCCGATTGGATGAAAGGAAAATATGGGTATTTCTTACCCTATATACAAAACGACTGCTACCCTGGATCATCCCTTGGTTCAGTAATTTTTTAAACGGCTCGTCATGTCCAATATAACCAAGGTCAAACAGTATTTTTGTCCACATACGGCTGTATAACAGATGCCCTACTGCATGCTCGGTACCACCGATATAAATATCTACCTGGCCCCAATAATCACTGGCCTTTCGATCGCAAAAAACTTGTTCGTTTGTTGGATCCATATACCGAAGAAAATACCAGGATGAACCCGCATAACCAGGCATGGTGGAGGTTTCGCGTTTAGCTTTGTTTGGAAGATTTACCCAATCTGTAATATTGGCCAGGGGCCCCTCTCCATCTGGGCCGGGTCCATAGGTATCTACATGGGGCAATTCCAATGGCAATTCTTTTGCATCCAATGGCAGAGCAATGCCATCGCTCCAGATGATTGGAAATGGCTCACCCCAATAACGTTGACGGCTAAAGCCTGCATCCCGCATTCTGAAATTCACCTTGCGTTTGCCTATGCCCAACGCTTCTATTTTATTTACCGCCTCATGGATTGCATCCTTCATCAGCAGACCATTCAAAAATCCAGAATGTTGCAAAATAGCTTCCTTGGTTGCATTGGCCTCTGCACCAGTAAAATGCTCGCCGATAATATTGGTTATGGGAATATTAAAATGTTGCGCAAATCCAAAATCACGCTGATCGCCGCAAGGCACCGCCATAATAGCGCCAGTACCATATCCTGCCAAAACATATTCTGCTATCCAAATAGGTATTTCCCTGCCGTCAAAAGGATTGATTGCATAGGCCCCTGTAAAGCATCCGGTAATTTGTTTTACTTCGGCTAGGCGTTCCCGTTCACTCCGACTTTTTACATAGGTCAAATATTTTTCAATTTCCTCTTTTTGACTGGGGGTAGTAATTTTACTTACCAACTCATGTTCGGGTGCCACTACCATAAAATCTACCCCAAAAATAGTATCTGGTCTAGTGGTATATACTCTCAAAGGGGTTGGATGGTTTTTAATGGCAAAATCCATCTCCGCACCCTGACTCTTCCCAATCCAGTTCTTCTGCATTTCCTTCATGGCATCACTAAATTCAATCCGCTCCAAGCCTTCCAGTAACCGGTCGGCATATTCGGTGATTCGCAAATACCATTGCCGCATTTTCTTTTTCTCCACCAGATGGCCGCCGCGCTCACTTACCCCATTTACCACTTCATCATTGGCCAATACAGTTCCCAGCGCTTCGCACCAATTCACCTCGCCATAAGCGCTAAATGTCAACCGGTAATCCATCAATATCTCCTGCTTGCCCTTTTCATCTAGCGAATTCCATTGCAGTGCAGAAAAATGGTGCCCCTTTTCACCTGGGCAAACATGGTTACTATTTCCCTCTGCCTCAAATATTTTTACCAGCGTTGCAATCCGTTCTGCCTTATTGGAAATCCGATTGTACCAGCTATCAAAAATTTGTAAAAAAATCCATTGGGTCCAACGATAATAACCAGGTTCACTAGTTCTTACTTCTCTGTCCCAATCATAACTAAAACCAATTTTATCGAGCTGGCTTCTAAAAGTGGTAATATTTTTTTCCGTGGTTACGGATGGGTGCTGACCGGTTTCCAAAGCATACTGCTCTGCAGGAAGCCCAAAACTATCATAGCCCATCGGATGAAGGACATTGAAACCCTTTAATCTTTTAAACCTACTGTAAATATCACTGGCAATATAGCCCATTGGATGCCCTACATGCAAACCGGATCCACTAGGGTAGGGAAACATATCCAGTACATAATACTTGGGCTTGGAGGAGTCATTCGAAACCTTATACACTTTATTTTCCTTCCAATTGGCTTGCCACTTTTGCTCTATTGCATTGAATCTGTATTCCATCTAATATTTAACTATTGTAAGTTGATTGCTAATTCTTTACCCCTATCACTTTTTAACCGCGAAAAGGAAATTACTTGACCATTATTTCAGCTCACTCATTTGAGTCAATAAAAAAATTAACAGGTAATCATTTTGTAGGGGGCAAAAGTACACTAAAGCAGGTAAAATTTGTTACTTTTGTCCCGGCGGATTGAGTGAAATATATAATGAAATCTCCCTCAACCAATTAATTAACCCCATTTGACCTAAACATATGTACATATTGTAAGAATAAATATAATTAACCTATGTCTCAATTCGGAAAATCAACATCGTCCAAGCGCAGCAAACCATCCTATGGATACGCCATTATAGGTGTAGCGCTAGTATTATTTCTTTTTGGCATAGTGGGTTGGTTGTTCTTAAACCTAAAAAAATCAGGAGAAATGTTTAGGGAAAATATTCAGGTACATGCCTGGATAACACCCTCTGCTGCCAAAAAACAAGTAGATTCCCTCCAAAAATATATTTCCTCCCTTCCCTACGTAAAGTCTTCTGAGTATGTAACTAAGGAAAATGCAATCCAAAAATGGAATGCAGAAAATGATAGTTCTTGGAAAAAATTCATCACCAATAACCCCTTACCGGAGAGTATTGACTTTTACGTAAAGGCAGATTATATGGACATGGACAGTCTAAGTGTTTTGAGCAATTTTCTCGAAGCTAATTTTACTGGAGTCATTTCAGAATTTCAATACCCCAAAGAAACGGTAGGTTATGTTAGCTCCTACACAAAATACATTGCCGCCGGAATATTGGTTTTTGCAATTATCCTTTCCATCATCGTCATTATTTCCATCGATAATACCATTCGACTGGCAATGTACAGTAACCGTTTTTTAATCAAAACAATGCAAATGGTAGGTGCTACTAGGGGGTTTATTGCCAAACCGCTCAATATAAAGGCAATCATTAATGGGTTGGTGGCAGCTATCATTGCCATCATAGCAGTTTTTGGTTTTATTATACTGGTCGAAAGTTTTGTCCCTTGGCTTCGCCTATTGAGAGATGCAAGTAATATGGCACTCATCATAACAGGTATTTTGATATTAGGCGTTTCTATTTCACTGGCCAGCACACACCGGTCAGTGTTAAAATATTTACAAATGAAGCTCGATGACCTTTATTAGTATTGAGTCCAAAAGGCACAATTGAAAAATATTACTTTTATTTGCATTATAAAATATACAACCATGAGCATTGATAAAAAACAAACGGTAAGCAAAGGATTGTTTGATAAGCAAAGTTACCTCCTAATGTTGGGCGGTTTGATTGTGTTGACAATTGGATTTTTTTTGATGGCAGGTGGTAAAAGTGCTGATCCTGCAGTATTTAACGACAATGAAGTGTACAGCACCACCAGAATAACGATTGCGCCCCTTCTAATTATAGCAGGCTTCATTATTGAAATATTTGCAATCATGAAGAAACCTTCAGATAATCAAAAGTAAAGCCCCCCAATTAATAAAAATCATCCTGATGCAGTCCCTCTTTTTTTATCAATTGCTGTAAAATATAATAACACTTACAAATGCGGTATTTCTAATATCGCATTTTTCGTTTGAGCCAAATGCTAGGCAAACAATCAAGAAGCAATTTTGATTGTTTGCAGAATTTTCATCTTTACAAACGAATATTTAAATACGAGAAAATGACAACCATTCAATCCATCCTTATCGCCATCGTGGAGGGCCTCACAGAGTTTTTGCCCATTTCTTCTACTGGCCATATGATCATTGCCGAGAAGCTACTAGATGTTCCAGCAAGCGATTTTACAAAAGTATTTACAGTTGCTATCCAACTAGGTGCAATTCTAGCAGTAGTGGCGATGTACTGGAAAAAGTTTTTTGATTTTAAAAGTTGGCAGTTTTATATAAAACTCATTGTTGGTGTAATTCCAGCTTTGATTTTCGGATTGCTTTTTTCCAAAAAAATTGATTTGCTACTGGAAAGTGCGTTAACTGTTTCCATTTCTCTTTTACTGGGTGGTATCATTCTATTATTCATAGATGGTTTATTTAAAAGCCCCACTATCCATTCAGAAAAAGAAGTTGGGTTTAAGCAATCCGCTATTATCGGTTTATGGCAATGCGTCGCAATGATACCAGGGGTTAGCAGAAGCGGTGCATCAATCATTGGTGGAATGCAACAAAAGTTATCACGCAATGCTGCAGCAGAATTTTCATTTTTTTTGGCAGTCCCCACAATGCTAGCCGCTACTGGTTATAAATTGTTCAAATATTTTAAAGAATCGGGCGGTTTTACTGAAAATGAGATTCAACTGCTTGCCATTGGTAATCTGGTAGCTTTCATTGTTGCCATTTTGGCCATCCAGTTTTTTATCGGTTTTTTAAAAAAATACGGATTTCGGATTTGGGGCATTTACCGCATTATTGTAGGCGTCGTTATGCTCCTCCTTATCTGGCAGGGAATAATCAAGTAGCGGTCCATTGAATCGGTTGGAATTGATAAAATGCTTACTTTCATAAGGTCTAACCATTTTATGAACCCAATAATTGATCAACTATATGCAAACCGCTTCTAATAAAGTTATTAATGGATGGGCCATGTACGATTGGGCCAATTCAGTTTATAACCTCGTTATTACCACTACATTTTTCCCGGCTTATTATGCCGCCGTCACCAGTCTTGTAAACTTTCCAGATGGAATTGTTTTTTTAGGTCGCCACTTTGTAAATACAGAATTGAAAGATTATGTTCTTGCAGTAGGCTTTTTGCTAATTGCCCTTTTATCCCCCATACTTTCTTCCATAGCCGATTATAAAGGAAATAAGAAAAATTTCATGCGCTTCTTTTGCTACCTAGGGGCGGTAAGTTGTTCGCTTTTGTTTTTTTTCGACAAGTCAAATATTATACTGGGGCTGATGTGCTTTATGTTTGCAGGCATTGGTTTTTATGGAAGCCAGGTTTTTTACAATTCCTACCTTCCCGAAATTGCTGCTGAAGAAGACCGCGACCGTGTAAGCGCTAGAGGTTACAGCATGGGATATTTTGGTAGCGTAGTGATGCAATTGGTGGGTTTCGGCTTGGTGATCGGAATGAGTGACAAAACGATGGCGCTAAAAATCACTTTTTTACTGGTAGGGATTTGGTGGGTAGTTTTTGCTCAAATCACTTTTAAAGCATTGCCCATCACCCCAAAAAGTGAAAGAAAAACAAAAAAGCATGTATTGGTGAATGGATTCCATGAATTAAAAATTGTTTGGGAACAGGTGGTACATATGCCCATATTAAAACGTTTTCTTGCCGCTTTCTTTTTTTATAGCATGGGAGTACAAACCGTGATGCTGGTAGCAATTGATTTTGGAATTAAAGAACTC
>JBIIVV010000191.1:0-6066 GCA_044339235.1 Ferruginibacter sp. | reverse complement strand
GATCTACCATTTCGACTATATTGTATCGCATATTTCCAATTATTTTTCCCTGAATATCGGGGATCTAATTTTTACGGGCACACCATCCGGAGTAGGGGAATGTGTGTCTGGCGATGAGCTAGAAGCATTCATTGAGCAAGAAATGCTGCTAAAGCTAGATGTAAAATGATAAATTATCTTTTAGTCAATTAGCGGTCCGCTATTTACTAAAAACGCCTATATTTGCACCCCGAAATGTCGGGGTAGCTCAGCTGGTTAGAGCATCGGATTCATAACCCGAAGGTCGGCAGTTCAAGTCTGCTCCCCGATACTAAAGAGGATTTTTCAATTTTATATTGTAAATCCTCTTTTTTAATTCCTATTGGGTTCAGTAATAAGGGATTCATATCCGCCGCGGCGGACGGCAGTTCAAGTCTGCTCCCCGATACCTACCGAAACCCAATAATCAAAAGGGTTTCGGTTTTTTTGTGCCCAACGGGTTCAGTAATAAGGGATTCATATCCGCCGCGGCGGACGGCAGTTCAAGTCTGCTCCCCGATACTAAAGAGGATTTTTCAATTTTATATTGTACATCCTCTTTTTTAACTCCATCACAACTGCTTGAAATACAAGCAATTAATTCGATTGCAACTAATTCGACGAGTACAAATATTGGTAGATATATACCATGATACCCAATTTATGCGTCGAATACAGCCATTATTCTACGCAAATAAGATGTGTGTGCTTGTAAACGCAAGAATTATTATCAAATACCAACTTTATATGACCAAATGTTATAATAAAAGTTATTACCTTTATGCCATGCTACATACTTATTACGCAAGGGTAACCCAAATAGGTAACTCTAAAGGGGTAAGACTCCCAAAAGAGTTGGCGCTATCCTTGGGTACGACTGAAATTATTCTTGAGCAAACCAATGAGGGGATTTTGATTAAACCAGCCCATAAAATACCGCCTTTAACTGAATGGGCTGATCTATTTGCAAAGGCAGATACAAGTTCGGAGGAAGAATTTAAAGATTGGGATATCACACTAAATGACGGATTTACTGCTGATGAAGATGTATAAAAAATGGGATGTAGTTTTGGTAAATTTAGATCCAACAAAAGGCTCTGAGATAGCTAAGACAAGACCTTGCCTTGTAGTTTCCCCTAATGTAGTAAATACGGCTTTGAACACCCTCATCATTGTACCTTTCACTTCGGCTAGCAAAACCTACCCTACCCGCCTTTTTACCACCCATAATGGAATTCCCGGATCCCTTGCTTTTGATCAAATAAAGACCATTGATAAAACTAGGGTAATTAAAAAAGAAGGGGAGTTGGAAAGGAAACTTAGACCGGCCGCTAATAGTATTCTCCAGATAATGTTTTCAGAAGAATGAATGATTTTTTAATTTTTAATACCGCATATCTCTTTCAATTGCATCAAATTAATTTTGTGCAACTACTACAAGGCAAATAGGGTAGGACTCATTACCGCTAAAAGAAATGTTCTGTATTTCCATTTATTTCTTTGAATTAATGTATTGATTTACACTTTTACAAATGAAAAAATGTATATTGGGCTATAAAATGATACGGATATGCAAAGGTTGTTATTGCAAAGTTTACTTCTTATCTGATTATAGAAAAGAGGATTGGTTAATCAATTTGCCTTTGTATGCTTGCATAACTTTCTTAGAGGAAAAGGGGCTTTAGTGGGCTCATCCTTCAATGTAAAATGAGTAACGTATTCAACACCCCAACCTTAGAATGCAGTTCAAGTCTGCTCCCCGATACCTACCGAAACCCAATAATCAAAAGGGTTTCGGTTTTTTTGTGCCCGTAAATACAGCATTGACAGTTTTTAAAATTTATTTTACTCCGAAATGCCCGTTCTCAAAGGATTTCATTTTTATAAATTAATTCATTTTTAGTATGAAAGTTACAAATAGGCTCAAAAAGAGTCACAAAATTGTGTGGTAGCAGTCGAAACTACATTCTTGCTTGTTATCGATATTTTTATCCCTTTCAAACTTGGTGCTGAAGCGGTAGTATCAAATGCTTACAACCAACATGCAATTAAATATTTGTACTTTTGGTAACCAATAAAAAACACTTTGCCTAACTTATATATAATAGCAGGTTGTAATGGAGCTGGCAAGACAACGGCATCTTACACTATTTTGCCTGAAATGCTGAGTTGCAAAGAATTTGTAAATGCGGATGAGATAGCTAGAGGCCTATCGCCTTTTCAGCCCGAAACAGTATCTTTTCATGCTGGAAGGTTGATGGTAGCAAGAATTGATTTATTAATTGAACAAAATGTAGATTTTGCAATTGAAACCACTTTGACTACTTTATCTTATCAGTCTACCATAAAATTAGCCAGGGCGAGGGGATATAAGATTACGCTTTTATTTTTTTGGCTCAATGATGTTAATTTAGCCATCGAAAGGGTAAAATCAAGGGTTGCAGAGGGTGGACACAATATACCCGAAGCGGTAATAATCAGAAGATATAAAAAGGGGTTAAAAAATTTACTACGATATTTTGTAAATTTATGTGACTATTGGCTGGTCATTGATAATTCAACCAGAACTAATAAATTTATTGCCGAAGGAAAAGCTGCAGAGGAAACCACTGTATATAATTTGTCAACTTGGTCTACCATTAAAAAGAGTGCAAATGAAAACTAACATCGAAAGCAATGACGAATTGCGAAATAAAATTAAAAAAGGCCTTGATTTGACATTTAAAAAATTATTAAAATCCAAGCGACAGACGGATGGCTACCTTGTTTTCTCTGAAAATGGCAAGATAAAAAAAATTAAGGCTACAGACATTTCTGAATAAATTTTGCATCCAACTATTTCCGCTCCTTTATTGTTGGCAAACGGATAGTGAAAAAAATGGCAACGGATGGTCCTTCATTACACGTCATAAATTCACTGCCCGACTGCATTTACGGCCTTTAGTCAAACTCCTGGTTGACAATCAGCCGGTCGATGGTAATCTTGTCGAAGCGGATCTTGATCCCGATATTCTGCTTCGCTTATCAATTGTTTGTCGAGCTAATCCGGTTTACTGAATGGATTCTTGTATTCCGAGGCCGGGTTTAAAATACATCTGCATGTTCCCGAACCTTGGTTACAATTCTTCGTTTTGAAATCTGACTTTACAATTTTGTGATAATACCAATTATTGGTAAATTTATTGTGTAAATTAAAATTTATGGCAAGAAATACATCCATTTTATTGGGAGGGCATTACGACGAATTTATTTCAAAGGAAGTTGCTTCAGGTAGATATAGTTCGGCCAGTGAAGTGATACGATCTGCACTTCGAATATTAGAAGATGAAGAAAACAAGAAGAAACTGTTGGTAAAGGCGCTTGTAATTGGAGAGAAAAGCCCTCGGGTCGAAAACTTTGATCCAAAGGAACATCTTAAAAAATTACATGAACGCTTACAATGAAAAAACTACGGTTATTTATTCTAGCAGAAGGCTATCTAGACCTAGAAAAAATCTGGACTCATGCCCTTGATACCTGGCCTCTACAACAAGCTGACAAATATTACAAGGACATCATTGAAGCCATTGAATCCCTTTGCACTGAGCCGAAATCTGGGAAATCAGCAGAACATGTAAGGAAAGGGTATAGATTTTTTAAAGTTAATTCGCATTTACTATTTTATGTAACTACCGATGCTGAATTAGATGTAATAAGGATTCTTCACTCACAAATGGATATTCCTAATAGACTAGCGGATTAACGAACTTCAACCAACACTGCATTTACGTTAATGGAGGCAGGCGGATAACAAATCTATTTTTTTAAAGATTTCTCGACCTAACCTTCCCATGATAATCGATAAATCTTATAGAGAATCATAAGAAAAATCGAGGTTTCACGCAACGATATTCTATTTTGAGTAATTCAACTTCTCAATAAATGCTACAATTCGTAGTCTCCCCAATCTATAGTTTTGGTTACTGATGATGCAAGCTCACATCGTTCCGTTTCAATGAATGGCGCAAAGTTGCTTATTATTGATGGTGATTTGTTATGGTTAAATTACTGCTTTGTAAAAACCATGCAGTGCTGCCATGGAAGATTAGCTATGTTTTTATCAAATGCAAAACCTGCTGCTTTAAATTCTTTAATGGCCTGCGCTTCACTCATTTTATGAATGGTTTTAATTGGTACAGTTGCATCTTCGGACCTAAATTCTACAAGCACTAATTTACCACCAGGCTTTAATGCAGCGCGCATCGATAAAGTCATTTCATAAGGATAAGAAAATTCGTGGTATACGTCTACTAACAGCATCATGTCAATGGTGTTTTCTGGTAAAGACAGTTTTTGTTCTGTACCCAATACAGGTACTATACCTGATAATTTTTCCCGCTTGATTCTTTCGTTTAAGTAAGCAATCATTGCTGGCTCAACGTCTACTGCAAAAACCTTACCGCTTCCCACCATTTTTGAAAGTAATGCACTATGGTAGCCACTTCCCGCTCCTATATCAGCAATAAGCATACCTGGTTTTACGGCTAAATTTTTTAATAATAGAGAGGTATTTTCTTCCATTTCTCTTTCTGGCCTTTCAAGCCAATCTATTCCGTAATGACTCATTACTTGTGCAATTTGTCTGCCCATGTACCACTTATTAATACCGTTTGGGTCCCCAGCCCTTATTTTATACCGATCTTGACCCAATGAAAACAGGGAGAGCGATAAAAAAGCAAAAAGCAGTATACAGGGTTTTAATGTATGCATGGATATATTTAAATTTAAAAGTCAATCTTGTAACCAACTACAGGAATTAATCCAAGTAGATAATTGTATTTGATACCACGAATTACGGGGTCATAAAATTGGTTAACGAAGTTTTTTCTATTTGTAAAATTTTGTGCACCCTAATAAAACTACCAGTCATTTTTGTGTAATGCATTTTCCATTGTATTTGCGGATCCATTCGAATGATATTTGGGAGCTTTTCTTCATTGTATATCTTCAAAGAAAGTGGACAGTTTAGTCGTAGCGCATTTCGTTGTTTTGACAACGGACATTACTGACAATCCCGTTTACTCCAAACCTATCCAATCTATGAGTAATCTGAAATCTTCTTCTTGTTTATTGGCTATCAAAAAACTCAATTGCTCAATGCTTTTAAAATTAAAATTGGGTTTATTTAATTTACGCCCAAAAAATTGAGGATAAAATTCACTTATTGGCAACTTAATAATTTCCCACTCTCCTGTTGTTATAAATTGGTGGACATAAGACTCCGGCTGAGAAATTTGACTTTTTAAACGAAATTCATACGACTTACCATCTCCTTTTACACGCAACAGGATAAACTTTTTTTCATCCGCTAATTGTATTGTCTTATTCAATTGTATGGAGGCAAATCCTCCATTGTTTGCCAGTGAAACATGACCCATAAATTGCCCATTTCCAAATTCATTTAAAATCAGGGAACTTTTTGAGATACCACCCATCACACCATCGTTTACAATTCGCCACTCATTCACTTTTGTTACTGTGGTGAATTGATAAATCTCTTCGGTATTTGTTTGAGCAAAGGAGCTAAGCATTAGAAAAAATAGTAGGAATTTCATAAGTTTTAAATGTATGATGTCTTATTCATTCAATAAGTCTTACAGTTGAGTTTTATTTGAAATCAAAACGAATCAATTGTAACTCAAAAAACTGACAGAATGAAAGCTGAATTAAAGTTAATAAAAACTAAATTAAGATTATTGAATCTTGCAGAAAAGAAAGGCTAGAAAATCCAATGAAACCGACCCCAATATTCCAGATAGCATGGACAATTTTTTTCCAATTCGTAATGATTCCCATTTTCGTTACTTTTAGCAATTAAAATTCACATCAACCTTTAACTGCAAATAAAACAAATATATGTATCCCTTACCAACCGTTATAATCACTTATCAAGGAAAACCTTTAAGTGATAAATATTATACTGAACACCCCGAGATTCATCCAATGTACCCTACCAAAGAAGCGTTTATGACTAAATTTTATTTGCCAGCTCTGCAGATGGTGCAAGAA
>JBIIVV010000034.1:0-20204 GCA_044339235.1 Ferruginibacter sp. | reverse complement strand
TTGCAAAAAACACCAATTATATTGAAGAACTAGCTCCAGGTGTAAAAGAGCAATGGTTAGGTGATGTATTTGGAAACTTAGGTGTTGTGATGAAAGTTGCCCCAGGTCAAAAATATGGCGCAATTTATGGCACCGATTTCTTACGCGATGCGCAAGGAAACAAACAAATTAAAAATGTACTAGACCTTTCAACTAATGCAGTTGTAGGAACAGAATATGTAATGACCAATGAGCAAGTTGAAATTGGAAATGCTGCCCCTAAGTTTACAGGAGGTTGGGGAAATACATTTAGGTACAATAGATTTTCTCTTTATGCCTTAATTGATTTTAAAGTAGGAGGTGATATTTATTCAGTAGATCATGCTACCGCTGCAGGAAGTGGTTTACTTCCTGAAACATTGGTTGAAAGAAATGGTGGAGGATTGCCTTATACCTATCCTGATGGCACAAAAGCCAATCATGGTGTAATTTTGGATGGCTATAACTTGGATGATAAAAAGGCAAACGATAGAGTGTCTCATTATTTGTACAAATGGGGTAACCAGTATGCAGGATGGTCTCATATTAACAGGCCTAGGAGTTTATCTGTTTTTGAAAACTCATGGGTTAAACTTAGAGAAATAGCGATTTCCTACGATTTGCCTCAGAATATTGTAAAGAAATCGAAAGTATTCCAAGGGCTGTCTTTGTCTTTGATTGGAAGAAATATTGGATATATTTATTCATCTCTTCCTGATCATCTTAATCCTGAAGCAATTAATGGAACCGGAAATGCACAAGGATTGCAGTGGTCTGCTTTCCCAAGTTTCAGATCATTTGGATTTTCGGTTAGGGCTAAATTTTAACTTTCATTTTAAATAATTAAGAATATGAAACTATATAACAAAATTGGTAAATCATTCGTGCCAGCGGCGTTGATGATTACCTCAATTTTTTCTTCCTGCGAGAAGGATTTTGGGGATATAAATAAATCATGGGATAATAAAGTGTATGAAGCAAAAATACCTGCCTTATACAATTCAATTGCTTCATCTATGGTTGAGCCTGGGGGTACGGGGAATTTACTCACCTCTTTTATTTATCAAAATAACCAGATGGCAGCTATGTATGCGGCAACTGGTTTCAGAATGGATAATTTTTCAGGTGCATACTGGAGTAATTACTACTCAGCATTGGCTAATTCAAGGGAATTGGAAAAACAAATCGCAGCTGACCCAAAAGCTGCTAATATGACCAATGTTAAAGCTATGACTAAGGTGTTAATTGCCTATAAATCATTGGTCAATACATTAGTTTATGGAGATATGCCTTATGTTGATGGGGGTAAAGGATTTCAAGGGGCAACTTATTACAGGCCTACCTACAATACTCAGGCTTCAATCATTAAGGCTTCTCTTACTGATTTAAAATGGGCGCTGGATAATTTTTCTACCAATAGTGCCCAAATATCTTTAGGTGCTAGTGAAACTATTTTCCAGAATGATATAACCAAGTGGATAAAGTTTGCTAATTCAATTCGTTTAAGGTACGCTGTTATTTTACACAGCAAGGATGTTGAATCAGCTAATCCAATTATTGCTGATGCACTTGCCAAACCATTATTGGGATCTGGCGATAACTTTGGATTATACCCTTCCTCTATTCCAAATTTAGTTTTAGACAGGGGTGGTTGGTACAGAGGTAATTCCTATGTTCGTATGGGTTCTACCATGTTTACTGCAATGTCAAGTACCACTGCCGATGATGGTTCTGGTATTTATGACTTAAGGTGTAAATTATTCTTTGAACCTAATAGTTCCGGTAAATGGGTTCCTTATCCTCAAGCTCCTTTAAGTACTACTCCAACCGAAACTGGAAATAGTGGTGCTAATGACCCTTATAATGAGCAAAGGTTAACGACTTATAATTCAGGTGGTACCTATAATTATTCACCTTTAAATTTCTATTATACTAATGATAGAAATATTCCTCAACTCTTTATCACCGCAGCTGAAATTAGTTTTTTAAAAGCTGAAATATACAATAGAGGAATCGGGGGTGTCACTGCTAATGCAGCCACCGCTAAAACTCACTATGAGCAAGGTATTACAGAGTCAGTTAATTTCTGGTATCATATAGCCAATACATCTTCTGTATGGGTTGTTAATAAACCAGCTGCTGCTCCTACTACTTTAGAATTGTCTACTATGTTAGCCAACGCTGAAGTAGCTTACGATCTAACTCCTGCTAATGGGCTTAAACAGATTTATAAGCAGCTTTGGATTTCTTTATTTCATCAGCCATTTGAAGGTTGGACTTTATCGCGTAGAACCAATTATGCAACCCCTAGCGTAACGCTGCCTTCTAGTAGTCCTGGTTATAATATTTATAGAATCATCTATCCTCAAAGTGAGATTGATGGTAACTATGACAATTGGAAAGGTATAACGGGTGGAACTGATGCGCCTACTAAAAAACCTTGGTTTATGAATTAAAATGATTGTTTAGATAAATACAATGCGAATGGGTATTTTTTTATATAACAAAACAATACTTGTAGTAATGTAATTATCAAAGCTAAAAAGGGGCCGGTTGCAAAACAATCGGCCCCTTTTTTTTACCAGTTTTTTATTATAATAATTTTCTTACTTGCTTTAGTATGTATTTACATTTCCAATGAGTCAAATTTTTATTTGATATTTGGTTTGTGAATTGCTAAAACAATTTTCTTTTTATTAAGCAAACGGTTTTCACGATTTTATGATATTCAGCTTGGATATACTTAGAACAGGCGCAACGTCAATAAAAATGGTTGGCTTTTTTGACAATGAATGCAAAATGAGTAATGAAGCACTCAATCAACAGTAAAGATGTCATCTTTCCAAACGTTTCAATTATAAAAGTATGAAGCATTCTATGCATTATCGTTCCATCGCTGTTTTGGGACATTTTTTAAAAGTTGCCTGTATTTCAACTGTGCTTTTTTTTAGCAGTACAACTCAGGCACAGCAAAATATTCACCAGCAGTCTACCGAATATGAATGGCCTAAAGAGGAAGCGGTAAAAGCAAAATTGGATAAATGGCAGGATCAAAAATTTGGCATGATTATCCATTGGGGACTCTATGCAGTACCTGGTATCATCGAGTCTTGGAATCTTTGTAATGAGGATTGGATCAATCGCCCCGACAGTAATGTCTCTTATGAAGCATATAAAAAATGGTACTGGGATTTGAAGAAAGATTTCAACCCGGTTAAATTTGATCCCGAGCGTTGGGCAAAGGCCGGTAAAGAAGCGGGTATGCGCTATTTGGTTTTTACTACCAAACACCATGATGGTTTTTGCATGTTTGATACCAAGCAAACAGATTTTAAAATATCGAACGGCCCTTTTGCCAATCATCCTAAAGCTAATGTTGCTAAATATGTTTTTGATGCCTTCCGCAAAAATGATTTTATGATCGGTGCCTACTTTTCAAAACCTGATTGGCATTCCGAAAATTACTGGTGGCCTGCTTATGCAACGGCTAATCGAAATAATAATTATGATATTCGGCAGTTTCCCTGGCGTTGGAATAAATTTAAAGAGTACACCTTTAATCAAATCAGTGAGCTGATGCACCAGTATGGTTCGATTGATATTTTGTGGTTGGATGGAGGCTGGGTGCGCCCTTTGGAAACTGTCAATGACGAAGTGCGCTCCTGGGGTGCTGATATCCCCAAATGGAGCCAAGATATTGATATGCCTAAAATTGCCGCAATGGCCCGGGAAGCCCAACCAGGTTTATTAATGGTGGATAGGACCGTTCACGGGATGTATGAAAATTATCAAACTCCCGAACAGCGCATCCCAGCCACCCAATTAGATCATCCTTGGGAAAGCTGCATGACCCTTGCCAATAACTGGGGTTTTGTAAACAATGACCAGTTTAAATCCGCCACCAAAATCATTCATTCACTCATTGAAGTAGTGGCCAAGGGCGGAAGTTTATTACTTGGAATTGGTCCTAAGCCGGATGGCGAATTACCGATGGAAGCCATTGAGCGCTTGCAAGAAATTGGTGCCTGGACCGTTCGTAATGGAGCAGCAATTTATAACACCCGCATCACCAAATATTATCACCAAGACAATACCTGGTTTACTCAAAATAATAAGGAAGGGATTCGCTATGCATTAGTTTGTATTCAAGAAGGCAATACACTACCTACAAAAGTTTCATGGAAAGTAAATTTACCCAAAAAAGGTACTGCCATGAAGCTTCTCCAAACGGGTGAAACGGTTCACTGGAAAATAGAGGGAGATCAGGTAAACGTATTGATTCCATCTGCAGTTGGCAAAATGAATAAGGTTCCCGCTGCATTGGCTTTTTCTTTTATTCCTGATTAATTGTAAATAGAACAGGGTATGAAAAGAAATGAATTTATAAAAAATAGCGCTTTACTCAATGCTTCATTTTTAGGAAGTATTGATTTTAAAAATAAAATGATTATGAAATTTTTTTTTACAGTATTGATGTTGAGTTGCCTTTTTTTTAGTGCAAAGGCCCAGACAAAGGTGAATATTATTCCCCAGCCGGTAAGCCTGCAGGAAATGGAGGGTTATTTTTTACTGGATGACAATACGGCTATCCATTGCAGTAATTCTAATAAGGAATTAATGGCGGCGGCCAATTTTTTTGCAGCCTATGTAAAAAATATTTCAGGGTATGGTTTGCCGGTGAATGTTGCTAAAAAACAGTCAGTGCGGTTGGTGATTGCAAAGATGTCGGAGTTGGGTGAGGAGGGATATCAACTGGATGTATCTCATAATGCCATTGTCATTACCGCTAATACAAAGGAAGGTATTGTGTATGGTATGCAAACACTGTTTCAGACGATGCCACCTATACGGACCAATGCGATACTACAAATACCTTGTATGATGGTTACTGATTATCCCCGTTTTAAATGGAGAGGTATGCATTTGGATGTTAGTCGTCATTTTTTTTCAACGGATGTTATCAAACAGTACCTTGATTTGATGGCTTCTTATAAGATGAATGTATTTCACTGGCATTTGACCGATGGCGGTGGCTGGCGTTTGGAAATTAAGAAATATCCAAAGCTTACACAACAGGCTGCCTGGCGGGTGGATGATTTAGGAAAACCATGGAATTGGGCAAGCGTACAGTTTACTGCAGACAAAGAAAAAGCTACTTTCGGTGGTTATTATACGCAGCAACAGGCCATGGAAATTGTGGCCTATGCCAAGGTAAGGAATATCACCGTGGTACCTGAAATTGAAATGCCAGGCCATTCGGAAGCAGCCATGGCAGCATATCCTGAACTATCTTGCAGCAAGATCAATCATTTTGGTCAGCCCGGTAATTTTTTTGCCAGTAAGGTGGAAGGGAATTATTGCGCAGGCAATGAACAATCATTTATTTTTTTGCAGGATGTACTCAAGGAAGTAATGAATATTTTCCCTTCTGATTATATTCATATTGGCGGTGATGAAGTGGACAAAACAAGCTGGAAAAAATGTGCGAATTGTCAAGCAAGAATGCAGAAGGAAGGATTGAAGAATGAAAATGAATTGCAGAGTTATTTTATTAAGCGGATGGAGAAATTTATTGTTGGTAAAAAAAGAAAAATGATTGGCTGGGATGAGATTTTAGAAGGAGGTCTCGCCCCTGAAGCTACCGTGATGAGCTGGCGTGGCGAAAGCGGCGGTATAGAAGCAGCCAAGATGAAACACGAAGTAGTGATGACTCCAGGTTCACCCTGCTATTTTGATCATTACCAGGCAGGTCCAGATGGCGAACCACTGGCTATTGGTGGATTCAATACCGTTAAAAAAGTATATGACTATGAACCTATTCCCAAAGAATTGGACGCTACTCAGGCTAAATATGTATTGGGCGCTCAGGGAAATGTTTGGACAGAATATATTGCCACTGCAGCTCATTTGGAATACATGGTTCTTCCACGTATGCCCGCATTGGCAGAAGTATTGTGGACTCAGGCAAAAAATAAAAATTGGGAACAATTTAATCAACGTTTACAATTATTGTTTAAGGCCTATGATCAAAAAGGATTGCATTATTCTCCAGGAAATTATACTGTAGGAATCCAACCGATTTCAAAAAATGGAAAACTCATGGTTGCCCTTATTGGAGATGCAATGGATACCAAAATAGTATATACAACTGACGGAACTTCCCCAACACTTCAAAGTAATCTCTATCAACAACCCATTGTTATCAGCGAATCAATGACGGTTAATGCAATTAGTACTTTGGGTGGAAAACTAATGGGAGGTAAACCTAGTTCCCAATCCTTTGTGCTACACAAGGCTATTGGAACCAATGTAGTATATACCAATCCTGTCAGTGCAAATTATTTGGCTGATGGCCCCAATTCATTAACAGATGGCGTTAGGGGTACCACTGCTGCTGGTAAGTACTGGCACGGGATTGATGAAAAGGACCTTGTTGCAACCCTTGATTTGGGTGAACAAAAATTGATTCAATCAATTAGCTTGGGTTGTCTTCAAAATTATAAAGATTGGATTTTTTTACCACAATCCGTATCATTTGAAATTTCCAACGATGGTCTTAATTTTACCTTATTGCAAACTATTCCAAATCCAATTTCTGTAAATGAGGTAAATGCTTTAATTCATGATTTTACGGTTCAATTTCCAATCCAAAAAGTTAAATGGATTAGGGTTTCGGCAAAAAATATCGGATTTTGTCCAAAAGGGCATAGCGGAGAAGGGCAAGCTGCCTGGATATTTGCGGATGAGATTGTTGTAAAATAAATTTAATAAATAAAATAATGCATAATTATCCAATGGTTTAAATTCGATTTATTTGATCTGAGTGTTTTTAAAGGGTAAGGCATTGGATGATTGAAATAAGTTAAAATTATAATAACTATGGTTATTGACAATTTTTAATTCAGATGTCTTTTTTAGATAACTAGACCAAATTCAACTAAATGTCATTTTAACAGTCGGTTGCGCATTGGATTTACTTTATAATACCCTATATTTGAAAACAAGTATTTTTACTTTTTTTGTAAATTGCAAGCTATATGAAATCTAAGTTTTTGATTGTGATTGCTTTGTTGCTAGTCTCGTTGGTAGGTTGGCTTTCCTGTATGCATTCCAATAGTACTGGGGCCAATAAGATGCCGGACCAGGTAAGTTACAATTTCCATATTCGACCCATTTTATCTGATAAATGTTTTAAGTGCCATGGACCAGATAAAAATAAAATGGAAGCAGGCTTAAGGCTGGATATACCCGATTCAGCATTTGCACCTTTAAAAGAAACGAAAGGGGCTTTCGCCCTAGTTCCTTTTAAGCCGGAAGAATCGGAAGTTTACAAACGAATAACTTCAACAGACTCCTCCTACCAGATGCCATCTCCCACCGCTCATTTAGGGATGTTATCTTCCTATGAGATTGCCCTTTTTAAAAAATGGATCAATCAAGGAGCGAAATACGAGCGGCATTGGGCATTTGCAAAACCCATCAAAGCAGCTTTTCCATCTATCGATCACAAGGAACAGGCTGTTAATGGAATTGATTATTTTGTTTTTAGTAAGCAGGAACAAATGGGGCTTTCTCACAACGAGCAATCCGATAAGGAACGTTTATTAAAACGCGTATCACTTGATCTCACCGGACTGCTTCCTTCCGAAAAAATGATGGCACAATTTGCTGCCAACCAAAGCAGCAATGCTTATGAAACCGCCGTTGATCTATTATTGACTACGCCCGCTTACGGCGAAAAAATGGCAGTTCATTGGCTTGATATCGCTCGCTATTCGGATAGCTATGGTTATCAAGATGACAATGTTAGAACTCAATGGGCTTGGCGCGATTGGGTGATCCATGCATTCAATAAAAATCTTCCTTACAACGAATTCCTTACCTGGCAAATTGCGGGAGATATGCTCCCCAATGCAACAAAAGAGCAAATGCTAGCCACTGCTTTTTTTAGAAACCATAAGTATACCGAAGAAGGAGGCATTATTCCAGAAGAATATAGAATTGGATATATTCTTGACAAAACAAAAACATTTACTAAGGGAATATTGGGATTGACTGCTGAATGTGCCCAATGCCATGATCATAAGTATGACCCCATTTCTCAAAAAGAATATTACCAGTTATTTGCTTTTTTTAATAATACGAAAGAAGTAGGTTTTGAGGGGGATGTAAGTTCATCCAAACCTGCCAAATCTCCCATCTTAACTATTTCAGATGCTGAATCAAAAAGTGTTTTAACTTTTATTAATAAAAAAGATACGGGCAATTTGTTTGTTTCAATAATGGGCGAAAATGACACCTTGCGTAGAACCTATATACTGGACCGTGGTGTATACGATCATCCATCCACAGAGGTATTTCCATCTGCATTAAAATCGGTATTGGCATTTGATACTATCAAAAGTCAGCGCAATCGATTGGGCCTTGCTGCCTGGACCGTCAACAAGGACAATCCGCTTACTGCAAGAGTTTTTGTGAATCATATTTGGCAGGAGATTTTTGGAAGAGGACTAGTAAAAACCGCCGGAGATTTTGGCATGCAAGGAGAATTGCCTACGCATCCCGAACTACTCGATTGGTTGGCGGTAGACTTTATGGAACATGGTTGGGATGTCAAGCGATTAATGAAACAGATTGTGCTGTCAGCTACTTATCGTCAATCATCCAAGGTAAACCCAGAGAATTACAAGCGTGACCCCGAAAATATTTACCTAACCCGTGCACCTCGTCAAAAAGTGCAAGCCGAATTTGTACGGGATATTATTTTATCTGGTAGTGGCTTACTGGTAAACACCATTGGTGGACCAAGTGTTAAACCTTATCAACCCGCGGGGCTTTGGGAAATGGCTAGTTCTGGTAGGGGAGAATTAAAAACCTATAAACAAGATAAAGGGGATGCCCTTTATCGCAGAGGAATGTATACTTTTATTAAGTTAACAGTTCCTCCGCCCAGCATGATATTGTTTGATGCCAGTAACCGAGATCAATGTGAAGTAAAGCGCTCTCAAACCAATACTCCTTTGCAAGCATTGATGATGATGAATGATCCTACCGTATTAGAAGCTTCCCGAGTGTTGGCACAAAATCTAATGAAAGAAAATTTATCTTCTGATCTTAAAATTAAAAAAGCTTTTCATCGCATCATTTGTAGAATACCTGGAGAGAAGGAAAATGAAATTTTAAAAAGCTATTACGAAGACCAGTTAAAACAGTTTCGTCAAAAACAATTGGATGCATCCTCCACATTGCATGTGGGTGAATTTCCTTTTACTGAAAATTTAGATATGAATGCAACTGCGGCATTGATGAAGGTGATCAATATGATTTATAACATGGAAGAGGCTATTATCAAATCTTGATTATAATAATGAAACGGGTTAATTTGATTGATTTTTTACTGTGTAATTGTAAAATTCTACTCTTTTGCCTAGGTTGTTTTTCAAATTTTGTTTTGATTTATATTGAATTGTAAAAAAGAAGTTGAAAGCAGAATGGTTAATAAGTTGTCTATATGAGGTTTAAATTTTTAATAGTTACTGCTTTGTTGCTGCTAATAGTTTTTGGCTGGCTTTACCATATTCAGTCTGTAAATCAATCGGCTATCCCGCAGTTGATCAGTTATAATTTTCACATTCGACCCATTTTATCCGATAAATGTTTTAAATGTCATGGCCCCGATAAAAGCAAGCGGGAAGCGGGTTTGCGGCTTGATATGGAGGATTCTGCTTTTGCTCCTTTAAAGGAAACAAAAGGCGCTTTTGCATTTGTTCCATTTAAGCCAGAGGAGTCTGAAGTCTATAAACGTATCAGTTCTACTGATTCAGCTTATCAAATGCCATCGCCATCTTCTCATTTAGGCTTGTTATCTTCTTATGAGATTGCCCTTTTTAAAAAATGGATCAATCAAGGAGCTAAATACGAACTTCATTGGGCATTTGTGAAACCCGTAAAGTTACCACTGCCCTCCATTGATAAAGGCCAGGTAGCTATTAATGCGATTGATAATTTTATTTTTAGCAAACAATCGCAGTTGGGACTCTCACACAATGAAGCATCCGACAAGGAAAGGCTTTTAAAAAGGTTGTCGCTCGATCTTACAGGTTTACTCCCCTCTGAAAAAATGATGTCCCAGTTTTCAGCTAATCAAACAGCAAATGCCTATGAAACGGCGGTTGATTTATTATTGAGTTCACCAGCTTATGGAGAAAAAATGGCGGTTCATTGGTTGGATATATCGCGGTATGCTGATAGTTTTGGTTACCAGGATGATGATGCTAGAACCCAGTGGGCATGGCGTGATTGGGTCATTCATGCTTTCAATAAAAATATTCCGTACAATACATTTTTAACTTGGCAAATTGCTGGTGATATGTTGCCCAATGCTACTAAAGAACAAATGCTGGCCACTGCATTTTTGCGCAATCATAAAATTACGGAAGAGGGTGGGGTTATTCCCGAGGAGTATCGCGTTGCCTATAATATTGATAAAACCAAAACCTTTGGGAAGGGGATTTTGGGTTTAACGCTAGAATGTGCGCAATGCCATGATCATAAATACGATCCAATTTCACAAAAAGAATATTACCAATTTTTTGCTTTTTTTAATAATTCAAAAGAAGAGGGCCATCCTTCCACTTTTGGTACTCCAGCCAAGCTTCCAATCCTTACCATTAGTACCGAAGAATCCCATTCTGTATTATCCTTCATCAATAAAAAGGATACTGGCAATTTGATGGTTTCTGTTATGGGTGAAAATGATACTTTACGAAGAACTTATGTACTTGATCGTGGTGTATACGACCATCCTTCTACTGAAGTATTTCCAGCGGCATTAAAATCTGTATTGGCATTTGATACTTCTAAAAATAACCGCAATAGGCTGGGCTTAGCTGCTTGGACAGTAAGCAAAGACAATCCGCTAACTGCCAGGGTATTTGTAAATCATATTTGGCAAGAAATTTTTGGAAGGGGACTGGTAAAAACCGCCGGAGATTTTGGCATGCAGGGCGAATTACCCACTCACCCAGAATTATTGGATTGGTTGTCGGTAGATTTTATGGAACATGATTGGGATATCAAACGATTGCTGAAACAGATTGTTCTTTCAGCTTCTTATCGACAATCATCGAAAATAAACGTGGAGAATTACAAAAAAGATCCGGAAAATATTTATCTTACCCGCACTTTGCGTCAAAAAGTGAAAGCTGAGTTTGTAAGGGATATCATTTTATCCGGTAGTGGCTTATTGGTGAGCACCATTGGTGGACCAAGTGTTAAACCATACCAGCCGCTAGGACTTTGGGAAATGGCAAGTTCAGGTAGGGGAGGATTGAAAACCTATAAACAAGATACGGGGGAAGATTTGTATCGTAGGGGGATGTATACTTTTATTAAATTAACAGTACCACCTCCTAGCATGATATTATTTGATGGCAGTAATCGGGATCAATGTGAAGTAAAACGCTCTCAGACCAATACTCCTTTACAGGCATTGATGATGATGAATGATCCTACGGTGCTGGAAGCTTCGAGAGTGCTTGCCCAAAACCTAGTGAAGCAAAAGTTGTCGCCGGAGCGAACTATTAAAATGGCCTTTCAGCGTATTATTTGTAGGGTGGCAGGGAATAAAGAATATAGTATTTTAAAATCTTATTATGATGACCAATTGCAACAATTTTTAAAAAAGCATTTGGATGCCACTGCCACCTTGAATGTAGGAGAATTCCCTTTTGATAAAAATGCTGAAATTAATGCAACTGCTGCACTGATGAAAGTAATTACAATTATTTATAACATGGAAGAAGCAATCGTAAAATCTTGATTATGAACAAAGCATTATTAGAGTATAGCCTTAATTTTAATAGAAGGCGTTTTCTATCCAAAATGAGTTTGGGAATTGGAAGTGTAGCTTTAGGCTCACTGTTGATTCCTGATTTGTTTGGCGAAAAAACCCCGGAAGATATGATCCTGTCCGGCTTGCCGCATTTTGCACCCAAAGCAAAGCGAGTCATTTATCTTTTCCAAAATGGAGCCCCTTCGCAGTTAGATTTGTTTGATTACAAGCCAAAGCTTCAGGATATGATGGGCCAGGATCTTCCCGAATCTATCCGCAATGGGCAACGACTTACTGGTATGACTGCAGATCAGAAAAAATTCCCGTTGGCTCCTTCTGTATTTAATTTTAAACAACACGGCCAGGCCAAAACTTGGATGAGTGAATTGCTGCCTCATACTGCCAAAGTGGTGGATGAATTGTGTGTGATTAAAAGTATGTACACTGAAGCAATCAATCATGACCCTGCGCTTACTTTTTTGCAAACCGGAGCCCAAGTGGGTAATCGACCAAGTATGGGATCTTGGTTGAGTTACGGATTGGGAAGTGAAAATAAAAATTTACCCGCTTTTTGTGTTCTATTATCCAAAGGAAAAGGGAATGGACAGGGTGTGTATTCAAAATTATGGTCCAATGGATTTTTAGATTCTGTTCACCAAGGGGTTCAGTTTAGTAGTGGGGATAGTCCTGTATTATATTTAAACAATCATGAGAGCATCAATAAAGACGACCGCAGAAAAATGCTCGATAAATTAGAGCAATTAAATGCTGAAACTTTCAAGGAATCAGGTGATCCTGAAGTGAATGCAAAAGTGCAACAGTATGAAATGGCTTATCGCATGCAAACAGCGGTACCAGAAATCACCGACCTTAGTAAAGAACCTGATGACATCATCAAACTATACGGCCCCGATTGTTTGATTCCTGGCACTTTTGCTGCCAACTGCTTGTTGTCTAGAAAATTATCTGAAAATGGGGTTCGTTTTGTGCAGTTGTATCACCAAGGTTGGGATACGCACGGAAATCTTCCCAATGAAATGCGCGGTCAATGTATGGATACAGACCAAGCTTCTGCAGCACTGATCACCGATTTGAAACAAAGAGGTTTACTAGACGAAACATTGGTAATTTGGGGAGGAGAGTTTGGAAGAACCAATTATGGCCAGGGCGATTTTAGCAAGGAAAATTACGGTAGAGATCACCACCCAAGGTGCTTTAGTATCTGGATGGCAGGTGGTGGTGTAAAGCCAGGGTCGTATGGTGAAACAGATGAGTTTGGATATAATATTGTTGAAAACCCGGTGCATGTAAACGATTTTCATGCAACTATTTTGCACTTAATGGGCTTGGATCACGAGAAACTTACTTACAAGCATCTTGGCCGAAGGTACAGGCTCACTGATGTTGCCGGTAAAGTGGTGAAGGGAATTATTAGTTAGCTTGTTGTGGTGGACTAATTGTCAAATCATTTTTTAATAGATAGATAACCTAAAAAGGTATTTTTTAAATTTTTAAAAATCCAATAATATGCTACGCAGATCATTTATAAGAAATTCTTCCCTAGGGACAGTAGGTTTTTTATCCCAACCCTCTTTTCCTTTTTTGGAGGATCCATTGCTTGGCCATAATAATAAGCGGTACCGTATAGACACCAAGTGGAGCAAGGCCGATGTTGCTAAAAATCCTGTCAATGATTGTCATGAAATGGTGCAGGATAGCAAGGGTAGGATAATATTGTTGACCAATGAAGTAAAAAACAATGTAATCATTTATGATAAAGCAGGTAAGTTATTAACCACCTGGGGCCACGAATACCCAGGAGCACACGGATTAACGCTCCATAATGAAAATGGAACCGATGTTTTGTTTATTTGCGATAATAGCCGTCACCAAGTTATCAAAACTACTATTGATGGCAGGGTTTTGCTAGTGCTGGATTATCCCAAAGAAACAGGCCAATATTCAAAAGCTGCTGAATATGTTCCTACCGAAACGGCCATAGCTCCCAATGGAGATATTTATGTTGCAGATGGGTATGGTAAAGATTTTATTATTCAATACGATGCTTCCGGTCGCTATATCAATCATTTTGGTGGTAAGGGGAGTGAAGCCAAGCACCTTGCTAATGCCCATGGTATTTGTATAGACCAACGTGATCCGCTTCATCCTTGTTTGATTGTAACTTCTCGTCTGCAAAATGCATTTAAAAGATTCACTTTTAGCGGCGTGTACATTGATACCATTCCTTTGCCTGGTGCATGGGTTTGTCGCCCTGTAATTAAAGGGGATTATTTGTATGCTGCAGTGTTGCAAACCAATACACAACAAGGTAAACAATCGGGTTTTGTAACGATACTGGATAAAAACTATACAGTAGTTTCTAATCTGGGAGGATCTCAACCTCAATATGTAGACCATAAGCTGGATGAAATGTATCAAACAGTTAAGTATTTCCAATATCCCCATGATGTGTGTGTGGATGATGAAGAAAATTTGTATGTTGCTCAGTGGAATTCTGGCAAGGTGTATCCATATAAATTATCGCCTGTTATTTAATGCGTACGCTACTTAACATTATGCTGGCATTGTGCTTATGCCTTAACTGCCTTGGACAAACACCAGTCCAGTTGGCACCGCCGTTATTAAAATCCTCCGCTGTATTTTTCAAGCAAGCGGCAATAGTGGAATTGAAATTTGCACAACAGGGCACCCATATTTATTATACATTGAATGGGCAGCCGCCAACAGAGAAAGATAAAATTTACAAAAAACCAATTCAAATAAAAAAATCGTTGACTACGCTGCAAGCAATCACTGCAGGGTCAGCATTTTTACCATCCGAAATCGTATCGGTTACTTTTGTAAAAGATGGATTGGAAATAAAGTCTGAGCAACACAGTAATCCCAATGAAAAAAACCCAGGAAATGGTGCCAATAACTTATTTGATAATGAAGGTGGAGTCGCTAATGTCAAGTCTACTAATTGGATTGGCTACCAGCAGGATACGGTGGAAATTACGGTAGAAATGAAAACTTCCCAACAATTGCATTCGGTTTTGATAGATTTTTTACAGGATTATAAAAGCTGGGTTTTTCCGCCTCAAATTATCAGCGTAGAATATTTTAACCAAAGCAATCAAACATTCGAATTTTTTTCTGAAAAAAAGTTCGAGTTAATTAAAAGTAACAACGCACCCGAATGCAGGCCAATTCTTTTAACTGCAGAAAATAAAATAGTCACCAATCAATTAAAAATAAAATTGTACGGATTTACATCTTTGCCTGATTGGCTTCCGGGATAGCCTAGACATGGATGGATATTCGTAGATGAAATAAAAGTGTATTAACATGATGCAACGATCTAAAACCTATTTATACAATGCCAGTTTTGCATTGAATTGTTTGTTGGTATTTCTGTTGATTTTCGAGAAGGGCTTATCTGTTCCTCCTTGGGTTCAGGCAGCCGGTCGATTGCACCCCATGCTTTTGCATTTCCCCATTGTATTATTGGTGGCCTGTATTTTTTTGGAATTTTTTTCGGGCTTTAAAAATCAACTCAAGCCGGAGCAAACAGTGATAGGAGATTACCTATTGCTCATTACTTCACTTACTTCAGTAGTCAGTGCTTTGATGGGCTTATTACTTTCCAAAGAAGATGGCTATGCGGCCGATATACTATTTTGGCATAAATGGGGTGGGGTATTTATTTCATTATTATCTATCGTTTGGTATGTGTATAGACAATCTATCCGAAGCAGCAAATTGTTATTGGGCCTTACTTCCCTTACTGCTTTTATGGGCATTTTGGTAACCAGTCATTTAGGTGCCAGTGTTACCCATGGAGAGAATTTTGTGTTGGCTCCAGTGATGAAAGAAAAACAATCACCCATTGTATTATTTGAAGATGCAGTGATCTATACCAATATGGTGCAACCTATTTTACAATCCAAATGTATCAGTTGTCATAATGATAATAAGGCCAAAGGTGAATTGGTGATGGAAACCTTTGCAAACCTGCTGAAAGGTGGTAAAAATGGTGTTTTATGGGACTCTACCCAACATGATTTTGGATTATTGCTTAGTAGGATTCATTTACCAATGGATAATAAAAAACACATGCCTCCCAGTGGAAAGCCTCAGCTTTCCGAAGATGAAGCTAACATCCTTTATCATTGGATACATAGCGGTCCGAACGCCACTGCTAAAGTGATTGACTTACCTGCAACAGACACCTTGAGCTTGCTGGCAAAGGCTTTATTCAATACCATTGAAACAGATAACTATAGCTTCAAAGCTGCAGATGAAAGTACCATTAAAGCATTGAGTAATAATTACCGCTTTATCACACCATTGGCAATTAGTTCTCCAGCATTGGGCGTAGAGTTTTTTGGTGCATCCCAATTCAAGTCAGCACAACTCAAAGAATTACTTCCTTTGAAAGAACAAATTGTATCACTTAATCTCAATAAAATACCAGTGACTGATGACGATCTAGCTACCATCGCACAGTTTACCAATCTGCGTAAACTCAATTTGTCTTTTACCAATATCAAGGGGACAGGGGTAGCTGCTTTAAATCAGTTAAAATCATTGAAGCAGCTTTCCTTATCAGGTACTGGCGTGGATATGACCAGCCTAGGTGGGTTATCCTCTCTGTCTAAATTGACCGAATTGATTATATGGAGTACCCCTGCGCAAAACCAAAATTTGGCTGCTCTCCAAAAACAAATGAAGAACACCCGCATTGAAACTGGCTTCAACGGCGACACGGTTGTCATAAAATTAAACCAACCCATCATTGAAAATGAGAATCTTGTATTGCTGGAACCTATCCCACTTAAATTAAAGCATTATGTAAAAGGGGTTGAAATGCGTTATACGGTGGATGGAACAGAGCCGGATAGTATTTTATCGCCTATTTATAAAGGGGACTATTTGTTAAACAAGGGCTTAACCTTAAAGGTGAAAGCATTTAAAGTAGGTTGGGTAAGTAGCGAAGTAGTTGAAAGGACTTTTTTCAGTGCTGGGATTAAAATTGACTCAGTCAGTTTGGTTAAGCCGTCTGTAGAAGATCCATACAAAAAATTTAGTGCTTCAATTTTGATAGATACTAAAAAAGGCGAGGATAAAGATTTTTCTAATGGGAAATGGATAGGTTTTAAAGACCAACCCATGGAGATTCTTATTTCCCTGAAGGCACCTATACAAGTATCTTCAGTTTCTCTTAGTACACTGGTTGCTACTGGTAGTCATATTTTTCCTGCTCAGCAAATTCAAGTTTGGGCGGGCAACAATCCTAGTAGTATGCGGTTAGTAAAAAAAGCATCACCTATTCAACCTGAAAAATCAGCTCCTAATTATACCAAAGGTTTGGAAATTTCATTTACCCCAATCAATGCACGCTATTTAAAAGTAGTGGTGATACCTGTTCATAAATTACCGATCTGGCACAGTCCAAAAGGGAATAAAGGCTGGGTATTTGTAGATGAGGTTTTTTTAAATTAATGCCTTTTGCCTAGTGTTGGATGGGAAAAGATATTTTATCAGCATCTTACCCAACTCGTTTCTCAATTGGCATTGCTTTAGTATTTTTACCTAAATCTTACTACATGGATATTCCAATGGATATTTCTTGGAAAGCTGAGTTAGAAAATGAGTTAAGTAAATCTTACTTTTTGTCAATCATGGCTTTCTTAAATAGAGAGCTTGCCGCTGGAGAAATAATCTACCCACAAGAGCCACTTATATTCAATGCTTTCAATCAAACGCCTTTTGATAAAGTACGGGTTGTTATTTTAGGGCAGGATCCTTATCACAATCCTGGTCAGGCCCATGGACTCAGCTTTTCCGTTCCTGAAGGAATCAAACCTCCTCGTTCGCTTGTCAATATTTATAAGGAGATACAAGCGGATACAGGGATTGCGATGCCATTGGATTATGGAAACCTTACGCATTGGGCGGAGCAAGGGGTTTTATTGTTGAATGCTTTCCTAACGGTGAGGGCCAATGAACCGGCAAGCCATGCCAAAATTGGCTGGATGGATTTTACGGATGCCGTTATTAAAAAAATAGCTGATAATAAAAATGGGGTTATTTTTTTATTATGGGGTAATTTCGCCCAGCAAAAACAGTCACTGATTGATGAAACCAAGCATTTTTTGCTGAAAGCGCCACATCCTTCACCTTTTAGTGCAAAAAAAGGTTTTTTCGGTTGTAGACATTTTTCAAAAACCAATGAATTATTGATTCAGCAGGGGGGAGCTCCAATTGATTGGAAGCTGTTACCCTCTTAAAAAACTAATTAAATTCGGCTATGCAGCACAAAAATAAGGTAGATGAAAGCAAAGGCAATATTACCATCGTTGATTTTTTATTTAATTTGTTTGGACGGTTTTGGGCGCTCTGGGGGCTTGTGAGTTTTGTACTTAGTTTCCTAATTATTTTTTTACCATCAATGGTTGCTTACCTAATACCGGGTAAAAGGGGCCAAGACTATTTCATTTGGGTTTCAAGATGCTGGATGAGAACTTGGTTGTACCTAGTTGGTTGTCCGGTAACTGTAGAAGGAAAAGAAAATTTTAAAAAAGGGGAGACTTATGTGATCGTCTATAACCACAATGCGCTGATTGATGTACCCCTTTCAGCTCCTTTTGTACCAGCGGGGAATAAAACCATCGCAAAATCATCTTTTGCTAAAGTGCCTATTTTTGGTTGGTTTTATAAAAGGGGGTCTGTATTAGTGGATCGTAAAAATGACCAGAGCCGCCGAAAAAGTTTCGAAGCCATGCGCACCGTACTTCAAAATAATATTCACATGTGTATTTATCCAGAAGGTACCCGTAACCGGACTGGTCAGCCGCTGAAACCCTTTTATGATGGAGCATTTAAGCTTGCCGTAGATGCAAAAAAAGATGTCATCCCTTGTGTTATTTTTGGCACTAGAGAAGCAATGCCCATTGATAAGGGATTTTTTTTGGTTCCAAGGCGATTGAAAATGCATTTTTTACCCAAGGTTGCTTCTTTAGATGTAAAACCAACTGACCTTAAAGACCAGGTTTTTGTAATAATGAGGGATTATTATGTAAATGGCAGTCAATCAATTGGTTAACTGAAGTCTGCCGAAAGGTTTAATTCTCCCAATCTTAAAGCTCATCTTCCTACAATTACCTGTTATTCAACCGAAATAAGGTGCTGAATTCCTGCATTTTTGCAATATTCATTATTTACAAGCGCCGTATTTGTTTTTTACCTACCTTTGCCGCCCGAAAAAGAATGTTCTTTTTCACACATTTCCCACAAGGCTCTACAAGTTCCCGTCTGTTCGGGGCGCCAGCAGGGAGTAACTATAATCAGTTATTAAATGCCAAAAGTTAAAACCAACTCAAGCGCAAAAAAGCGTTTTAAAGTTACCGGAACCGGTTTAATTACCTTCCAAAAACCCTTCAAACGTCACATCTTAACCAAAAAATCAAAAAAACGCAAGCGTAATATGAGAAAAGATGGTATGGTTCATTCTACCAACCATGATTTCGTGCTACGTTTATTGCGTCTAAAGGGGTAATTTTCTAATAGTTATTGGATTTTACATCACAACATTAACATTTCAAAAAATTAAGATATGCCACGTTCAAAAAATGCAGTTGCATCAAGGGCCAGAAGAAAAAGAGTACTCAAAGCCGCCAAAGGATATTACGGTAAACGTAAAAATGTATATACCGTTGCCAAAAACGTAATGGAAAAAGGTTTAACGTATAGCTACGTTGGCCGTAAATTAAAAAAACGCGAATACCGCACTTTATGGATTGCCCGTATCAATGCGGCCGTTAGAGCTGAAGGTATGACTTACAGTGAATTTATTCATAAGTTGGCTGTAAAGAATATTGATATCAATCGTAAAGTTTTGGCAGATTTAGCCATGAACGAACCAGAGAGTTTCAAGAGTTTGATAGCTCAGGTGAAATAGGTAATGAAAAAAATGGCTAGCGTGGAAACATCCAGCATTTACCTTATTTCTTTTCAACCTTTCAAAATAGCTGCCGGGTGCGACAATGTCGCATCCGGTTTTTTATTTATTGAATCCATCATTGAATTACATTTGCATTAAATTTAAACCCATTTAAGGAAATGAATAACATGAATAATACTTACGCCGATTTGGTGGACCAGACTTTTAATTTCCCTCAGGAAGATTTTAAAGTGGTAAATGAGTATTTACAATATAATGGACAGGATATAAAAGCATTGATAGACAAATACGGCACTCCGCTAAAACTTACTTATTTGCCAAAAATTGGCAATCAGATTAAAAAGGCAAAAGAGATGTTTGCCAATGCTTTCAAAAAACATAAATACG
>JBIIVV010000190.1:0-6071 GCA_044339235.1 Ferruginibacter sp. | reverse complement strand
CTTAAATCTGTATCTTAGTAAAAATAAAACCATGAAAAGAACTTGCTTTATATTTCTTGTTTCCGCAGTCTTATTTGCTTTGTTTTTTTATGGCACTCCTCAATTGCCAGTGGCAATAGATCATGAAAGGGTAATTAATAGTCTTAATAAAAAAACGTTGCAGAGAGGTAAAGAGATTTACCAAACAGCTTGCTTTACTTGCCATGGTGTAAATGGAACTGCATCTCTTTCCCAGGCACGTTCCTTTATTAAGGATCCTATGCGCTTTGGCAACAAGCCTTATGATATGTGGCAGACTATTACCAGTGGTGCAGGCATGATGCCTGCCCAGTCATGGCTTAGTCCTACGGAGCGGTATTATGTGATTCAGTTTATCCGGGAAGAATTTTTTAAAAAATCAAATCCAAGCCAGTTTTTTAAAATATCTGATCAGTACCTTTCAAAACTTCCTCGGTCGAAAAATACATTAAAAGAAGAATTGGTGGAAGTTAAAAAGGAGGCGCTTAAGGGGTCACTCAAATATGGCCAGGAATGGTATATGCATAATAAAAGTAATTATGGGTATGCGATGCATTCGCCCTTGAAAGGTCTTTCTACTTCTGTATTAACCGTTAAGTTGGACAATAGCGTTCAACTGAGTTACGACCTGCTTCGAATGGGTACTGTTGCAGCATGGAGCGGTAATTTAGATTTGTCCGAAACAAAATTTATGCAATATCGTGGTGAGGGGCAACCTTTTGTAAAGGGCATTTCCTTTTCAGGGCTAGATACATGGCAATGGCTATATAATAATCGCTTAGACAGTTTAAAAAAATCAAGCGGAATCCGTGCACCTTTACCACAAGTGTATCTGCAATATCACGGTCACTATGTTTACCAAAAAGAGGTTATACTTTCTTATGCAATTTCAGGAAGGGAGATTCTAGAATATCCCCAAGCAATTAATCTTACCAACAAAATAGTACTTTCTCAAACCTTAGAAATTAAACCGGGCTCAAAGGAAGAACAACTTTGTATTGGCCAGATAAAAGATAGCGCAGCAAATTTCAAGGAAGGTATTCTGTCTTACCAAGGAAAATTTCTTGGTGCAACTGCCGGTGTCGATGGCAATCTGTTGGTAAGTATGATAGAGGAAAAAAATGGCGAACAATCATTTATTGCTGCCGGAATCATTGCTTCTGAACCAGGTTTAAAATGGAGTATAGACTCCAGTCATCGTTTAATTTTAAGTATCCCTATAGCCAAGGATGCAATGACTATAAGGGTATTTAGAATCTCCGGAAAAGGATACGGCGAACTTTTACAATTTGCTTCTTTTATACAACAGCAGACGGCTAAAAAACAGTTTGCCAATTTAGTTGGTATGACCAAAGGAGGTAATTCTTTGTGGCCAAATAGAGTAATAACTAAAGGGATTATGAATGTTGCTAGGCCGCATTTTGATCCAAAATATAATAGTGACAAAGACAGGTTATCACCCAATAAGATGGTTGATATTCCTGCCGATTACCCATACACAGTGGATAATATCGGATTGCCATTTGATAATGCATACAACGCTTGGATACGACCTACATCACTTGGTTTTATGAGTGATGGGCGTTTGTTGATTGGCACCTATACGGGGGATGTCTGGATGGCTAGGGGTATTGATAAAGCATTGACAAAAATCAATTGGCAAAGAATTGCTACGGGGCTTTATGAACCTATGGGATTGAAAGTTGTACGGGATCAAATATTTGTAACCTGCCGCAATGGAATTATCAGGCTGAACGATTTTAACAAGGATGGAGAAACAGATTTTTATGAAGTCTTTCATACGGATCATGACGTATCCAATTTTTTCCATGCTTTTAATTTCGGATTGGAAACAGATAGCAAAGGCAATTTTTATTATGCAAAACCAGGAGAATATACAGACAATAAAGAACCGGGTAATCTAATAAAAGTTTCACCAGATGGAAAAAAATGGGAGAGTGTTGCAACAGGTTTTCGGGTAAATAATGGTGTTACAGTAGCGCCAGATGATAGGGTATTTGTAAGCGACAATCAAGGTAATTGGATGCCAGCCAATAAAATTAATCTTGTTGAAAAAGGCAAATACTATGGCTATGTACCTAATCTTGCTCAAGGAGGGTGGAGCCCCGATGGTACAGTATATCGTAAAGAGGATATCAAAGATGGAGTGATTAGCGCTGATATAGTAAAACTACCCGATAGCTTTAGTTCGCCTGCATTGTGGATACCTCAGGAATTTGACAATTCACCTGGTGGAGGTGTGTGGAGTGATAAAAGCTGGGGACCTTTAGGCGATCATTTTATACATACCAGTTATGGAAAAGGCTGGCTTTATTATTTCCTTCCTCATTCGGTGGGAGAAATTACACAGGGTTCAATGGTGGCAATGCCTTTTCAAATGGACGCAGGTATTCAACGAGCTGCTTTCAACCCTGTTGACAAGCAATTATACACTACCGGTTTAACCGGTTGGGATGATGGAGTTGCCACACAATATGGTGTACTCAGTAGGGTAAGAAGTACAGGTGGTAAGGGTCACCTAGTGGTAGATGCAAAAGTGGTGAAGGGAGGAATTGAATTAAAATTCAATTTTGAATTAGATAGGACGGATGTAAAAAATGTTTCAAATTACATGATCGATCAGTGGAATTATAAGTGGACTAGTAGGTATGGTTCGGCAGACTATTCTTTGAAAAATCCAGGGATGAAAGGCATCGATTCGGTACCTATTAAAGAAGCGTTACTTAACGTAGATGATAAAACTATTTTTCTGGAAATTCCGGAAATAAGAGAAGTGAATACACTTCGTATCAGGTTTACTGTTAGGGCAGCCGATGGCGTTGCAGTAAAGAACACCGTTTACATGACCATTAACAAAGTGCCCAATTGATTTTTTATTTCTTATTGATTGAAGTTTTCATTAAAGCGCTTGTCAATTGATATACTTTTCCATCTGCTTTGGTAAGTATGTATAGCTCACCGTTTATATCTCTGCCAAAATGCAGGTCAACCCGATCGCTTCCACAAACTTCTTTCAAAGTTTTTGGTTCATTGTGTAATACTATTTTCCATTCTTTAATGGTAGCCTGTTTGCCTTGCTTCATGTCGGCGATGTTTGTATAAAACAATCTGCCCGAAGGGATATCGCCAAATAAAAATTTACCTTTTAATGCGGGTATGCGTTTGCCCCAATATTCCAATCCACCTGAAATGGCTTTGCCTTCATCATGGTCAAACTCAGCAACGGGGTAGGTGATTTTGTAAATGCTATCATTTGCCGCCAGCGGATAAACTGTACTTAAATTATCTTTTACATCTGCAGATACAAAATTCCCCTCCCTAATTGGCCATCCGTAATCGTGCCCCGGCTCAATAAGATTGATTGATTCAATATTTCCTTGTCCGATGTTGCTGACGAGCATATCACCCGATTTGGTCCAGGTGATGCGATGTGGATTTCTAAAACCATAAGCGTAAATTTCTTTAACCAAGTGGTTGTTATTGCTTTTTGCAAATGGGTTGTCAGCAGGGATTCCATATTGTCCATTGCTGCTATTATTTCCCATTGGATTAATGCGTAAAACAGTGCCCCATATCTTTTCTTTGCTATGGGCAAGAAATCCAAACCCTTCTTCCACACTTCCTCCATCTCCAATTCCAATGTACAGCATTCCATAATCTTTATTGCCGGGTTTGGAAATTGGGTTAAAAGTTATTTCTTGTACGCCATGAATCACTTTTACAACATTGATTCTTACTAATTCTCGGCTTGTGCCTGAAAAACTATCAGCATTGGTATTTTTTGTTTTCCATTCTGTAAGTACCCATTGCAAATCAACTCTAATGGAGTCTGCATAACTAAAATCAGCTTTGCCTGAACCGGTTGCTTCAGAATGTGTAGTGTAGAATATTCCATTGCTGCTAAAATTAGGGTGAAACGCAAAACTGCCG
This sequence comes from Ferruginibacter sp., assembly GCA_044339235.1. Classification (GTDB taxonomy): domain Bacteria; phylum Bacteroidota; class Bacteroidia; order Chitinophagales; family Chitinophagaceae; genus Ferruginibacter. The sequence goes on along the minus strand of JBIIVV010000190.1, from coordinate 2,102 downwards.
AGTCCAACAGCAAGGCCAGATGTGTTGACGAATGTAGGCCTCAGTTTCTCTATATCTAAATAAATTAAGGGCTTGCCATTTTTTATTTTGTATAATTTACCCTCTAGATCATTGATAAATAGATTGCCTGTAATGGGTTGAAAATCTAGCTTGGTTATTCTTGCAAGTGGAGGCTTGCTTGCAGAAGGTGGAATTTGTGTAAAGAGTTCTAGATTTACTTCTAAGTTGGAAACTGCAATCGTGTCAGGGATGGGATTGGACAAGCCCTTGTTTTTGTTGTTGTATTTTGTAGCAACCGTTTGTTGCCGAGATTGAATAAAAGCATAGAGTGCATGCAGCTCATCATTCGTTAATGCTTCAAATGAAGGCATTACCGCTTTTTTATATTTATTAAATACTTGAACGGCCCTTTCATCTTTGGAGGCAATCGTCTGCTGGGAATTTTTTATAAACTGTGTTATCCAATCTTCAGATGCCTGGGTTGTAATTCCGCTTAGCTGAGGGCCAATACCATCTTGTTTGAAATTGTGACAACCACTGCAGTTTGCATTAAAATACCTTTCGCCTGCCATAAGGATAGTAGAGTCTTTTACGACAGTATTGTTTTCAGGAGATTTGCCAAAGTGAAAACTGCATAAAAAAAAGTACAAGCTTACTGCGACAATTGAAATGTATAGAATTCTTTTATTCATTTTTGAGTGTTGTTTTCTAATAATTGAAATATTCTTTTTTATAATCCACTTTGCTTTATGATCAAAGCTTTTCAATAAAGTTTTAGAAGTTTCGCCTTTTTAGATTTTAAAAATAATGTATATATCGCTTAAAAAGGCAATAACGAACTGTAAAATAATATTTTGAGTTATTAATTCACTAATTTCAAATATCAATTAGCGTCTACGCAATCGTTTTTTCTGAAATCACCGGCTTATATAACATTATAATTTATTATGACAAAAGAGATAAGAAAAAAATCACTAAAAAAAATTTGGCAGAAATGGTCAATCGCATTTAGAATAGTCCCAATTATTGCTGTGGTAGCGCTTCTAAAATTCCTTGCCCATATTTATCATTTTGAATTTTTGGAGCTGAATGCTTTGTTTACTAGTTTAGTTGCAGGTACTATTTTTCTTATAGGCTTTCTTATTACAGGGGTGCTTTCTGATTACAAGGAAAGTGAAAAAATCCCGAGTGAACTTTCCAGCACACTTAAATGTTTATTGGATGATTCTTACACCCTCTATAAAGCTAAAAATGTGGATGCTGCAAGGCAGTTTATTGAGTATCAAAAATCTTTTATTTATTCGCTAAAAGAATGGTTTTATAAAAAGGAAACCACCACCTCCATCCTAAATAAAATAAGTATGATGAATGAGTTCTTTATATCCTTAGATAAAGCAGGGGTGCAGCCTAATTATATTATTAAAATGAAAAATGACCAAAACGCTATTAGAAAAACAATATTAAGAATTAGCACTATTAGAGATACAGACTTCGTAGGGTCTGCCTACGCAATTGTTGAGATTATGTGGACCGTTTTAACATTTGGATTAATATTTATTAAAATTGAACCTTTTTATGCTTCTTTATTTTTCACGATAATCGTTATTTTTCTTATTTCATATATGTTTTTTTTGATTAAAGATCTCGACAATCCATTTGATTATTCTGTAAATGGAGAAACTGGTACGGAGATTTCATTACAACCAATTCATGACTTTGAGAAAGTTTTAATGGATTTCAATTAATATATTTATAACAAATAATTAATAATAAAGATGGTGTGTAATTCGTTTCAGTACAGCTTTGTTAGTTGAAGTTCAAACTACGTGCATTGCCTTTTTTTAAAATAGAAGTCTTTAATAGTAAATGCATAGTTTACAAATTGATATCCAAATGAACAAACGTCATTTTTTAAAGCAGTCAGTATTAGTTTCATTGGGAGGAATGTTGATTCCTTCTTCATTTTTATCCTCTTGTACAAAAAAAGATTCTTTAGAAGGGGCTACTTATAAAGGCAAGGTATTAATAATAGGAGCTGGTGCTGCAGGTCTTTATGCTGGATATATATTAAAATCAAAAGGGGTTGATTTTGAAATTTTAGA
>JBIIVV010000189.1:0-6111 GCA_044339235.1 Ferruginibacter sp. | reverse complement strand
GCTAGGATGTTGAAAATATTTGCCAATAATTTTGTGTCTACCAATAGTTTTCATTTAAATGGTGATCAACGAGGGGGGCAATTCTCCAACTTTACCTATCGGCCATTTACCCTGGAAGGCAATTTTGCCTTTGCACAGGGGCTTCATGAAATGCTGATTCAAAGCAGCAATGGCTATATTGAAATTTTTCCGGCGATACCTGCTGATTGGAAAAAATTGTCCTTTACAACCCTAAGAACAGAGGGCGCTTTTTTGGTTTCTGCCTCAATGGAAAACGGAAGGACCAAAGAGGTGGTTATTACCTCAGCAGCAGGGGGGCTGCTCCAATTAAAACTTCCATTTAGCAAATTTATTTTTAAGGGGGTTCAAAAGAAGTATGAGGTAAGGGATGCTATTTTGAAATTTAAAATGAGTAAGGGAGAAACCATACATTTAAAAAATAAATTGGATGAATCATTCTGACTCGATCACTCCGACAGCGGCTTTTAGCTGAGCTGACTGCATGGTAGAAATCTTTGAATTTCGTTAGGTTTTTGAGTAAGGGGGGTATAGTTTTTTTAGGTTTTGACCCTAGGGGGCTTGCTTTTTTCTTAAAGCTTTGGTAAACAGTTATTAAATTATTGGGATGTCACTTAAAATATATTAAATTTGGCTAATTTTTAAATTATTCATTTCTCAGATCCAGATATTTTGATGAACATTGTTGCAGAATCGGTTTTAAAAAAATTTACCCAAAAATTTACTGGATCCCCCAAATTGTATTTTTCTCCAGGGCGTATTAATCTTATAGGTGAGCATATTGACTATAATGATGGTTTTGTTATGCCGGCAGCAATTGATAAGGGGATTTACTTTGCCATCGCTGAAAATCAAACGGATACCATTCAATTTTACGCCATTGATTTTGATGAGCAGTATACAGTTTCAGTTAATGATATCAAAATCAATGAAGGCTGGCGAAACTATGTACTGAGTGTGGTAAATGAAATTGCCTTACTCGGAATTGCCATCCGGGGATTTAACTGTGTTTTTGGTGGTGATATTCCACGAGGTTCTGGCATGAGCTCCTCTGCAGCGGCAGAAGGAGGATTGGCATTTGCATTGAATGAAATGTTTGCTATTGGCCTCAGTAGGTTAGAACTGGCCTTACTTTGCCAGCGGGCGGAGCATAATTTCCCCAATGTGCAGTGCGGCATTATGGACCAGTTTGCCAATATGATGGGAAAAAAAGATCAAGTGATGCTGGTAGATTGTAAAAGTTTGCAGCACGAATATTTTCCTTTATTGAAAGTAGGGTATAAAATTGTGTTGATTAATTCTAAGGTGCATCATTCCCTTGCAGCAGGAGAATACAATATCCGCAGAAAACGTTGTGAACAAGGACTTGCCATTTTACGATCATTGCTTCCTATTCAGTCATTCCGTGACATTGCTTCGGCAGATGAAATGGAAATCGGAAAAAGTAGTATGCCATTAGAAGTATATAATTGTTGCAAATATGTGGTAGAAGAAATTGGCCGTACCAAAAAGGCTGCTACATTATTACAGTCAACTGATATGAATGGCTTTGGAAAATTAATGTTTGCTACCCATGAAGGGTTGAGTAAATTATATGAAGTAAGTTGTGCTGAATTGGATTTTTTAGTGGATCTGGCAAAGCAATTTCCAGCTGTAATTGGCTCAAGAATGATGGGTGGCGGTTTTGGAGGCTGTACCATTAATATAGTGGAAGAAACTGGAGTGGAAGATTTTATTGCGCAAACTACACAGGCATACCAGCAACAATTCAATATCAGTCCTGAAGCATATATTGTAGCAACTTCCGATGGAACCAAGGAGATCGTAATTACACCTTAATGTAAATCCCCTTTTTGTTAAGCAGCCAAGCGAAAAACCACATCATCGTAATAAAACAAAGGGCATAGATCAATGATCCTAGATTGGGCGCTGCTGGAAAGATAGGTTTACAAACCTGCTCATAAAACCAGCTAAAAGGAGTAAGTATGGTTTGTTTACCATCAATGTCAATCTTACCAGGAATTTGAATCAGCGCCAATAACCTTGGCATTGCACCACTCAATACAAAAATGAACAGCGGGTTTTTTCCAAATACATCCAAAAAGCCGCTCCACCTTCCTTTCCATTGCTTGAACTCAATAACATAAATCAGGATAGCCATGATAATCAGCGCTAGCCCTGAGGTATAAACTGTATAACTGCTGGTCCATATTTTTTTGTTGATTGGAAAAACCATGTTCCAACAATAACCTGTAAAAACTAATACAGTACCTGCTACAAAAAGACCATTGACCATTTCCTGCGTTTTGCCTTTTTGTATAATATAGCTGCCTGCAAGCCATCCAAATATCACTTGTACGATAGCTCCGGAAGTACTGATCAAACCTTCTGGGTCAAAGACTGCGCCCTCTCCTTTATAGATATGTGCTTCCCCCAATAAGGCTAAATCTATCTTAGTTCCAAACCAGCCCGAAAGGCTGAAAGGGTCTGCGGGGTTGGCAGCCACAGATACAAACCAGTAGGCTAATAATATAAATGCACTAACTACAAACGCCCCTTTTTGTTTGCAATAATGGGCTATCATGGATGCGAAAAAGTAGCAAAGGGCAATGCGTTGTAAAACACCCAAGATGCGAATTCCTGCTGCTTTTCCATCCTGGGTAATATAGGCCCATGGCTTACTTACAATCTCTCCGTTTTCCCATTTAATAAAAGGGAACCAATTCAATGCTACACCTATTAGAAAAATAAGCAGCGTTCTTTTTACAATTTTTTTCCAGAAGGCCGCTTCACCTGCTGCTTCCAATTTAGGTAATACAAAAGCCATGGCATTGCCAACAGCGAATAAAAAAAAAGGAAAAACCAGATCGGTGGGTGTAATGCCATGCCAAGAAGCATGTTCCAATGGAGCGTATATATGGCTCCAGCTGCCAGGATTATTTACCAATATCATGAGTGCCACAGTAGCACCCCTAAATACATCGAGTGAGTAGAAGCGTTGGTTCATTGCTGGTGAATGATTGAATAGTTAATGGTAAGAAAGGTAATTCATTCTTTTCAATCAACCCAATCCATAATAGGTACAGTAATTGCTTAAGCCTTTTCACTGAGCTCCAGCCAACGCATTTCTTTTTCATCTAATAACTGTACAATTTTGCCGATCCGTTCGGCTGCTTTTTGCAGTTCATCAAAACCAGGATTACCCTCATTCATTTTTATTTCCAACGCAGCTTTTTCTTTTTGCAATTCGGGCATTTCCTTTTCCAGCAACTCTAGTTCTCTTTTTTCTTTGAATGAAAATTTTTGTCCGCTTGAATTGGAGCTAGCTGCCTTCAAAGGTTCGGCCAATTTTGGCTCCTGTTTCATAATCTGCCGGTCGTCGGTCAGACTGCCATTGGCGATGGCTTCCCTATATTGGGTATAGTTACCAGGATAATCTCTAATCACACCATTGCCTTCAAATGCAAACAAATGGTCTACCATTCGATCCATAAAATAGCGGTCATGGCTTACGATGAGAATACAGCCGGGGTATTCCATTAAAAACTCTTCGAGGGTACGCAAGGTTTGTAAATCCAAATCATTGGTAGGCTCATCGAGTACCAGAAAATTGGGATTTAAAAAAAGCACACTCATTAAATGCAACCTGCGTTTTTCACCACCACTTAGTTTGCTCAGTGGGGTAAACTGTTGCTCTGCAGAAAAACCAAATTTCTCCATAAACTGGCTTGCACTGATCTTGCTGCCATCATTGAGCGGGAAAAATTCTGCCATTGATTTTACATATTCAATCGCCCGTTTATCTTCTTTGTATACCAGTCCATCCTGACTGAAATTGCCAAACACTACCGTATCGCCGTGATTGATTTTACCGCTATCAGGCTTCTCCTGTTGCAAAGCTATTTTTAGGAAGGTAGATTTGCCAACACCATTTTTTCCCACTACACCAATTCGTTCACCTCGTTTGAAAGTATAATCAAATCCCTTCATGATGGTAAGGTCGCCATAGCTTTTATGCACTTTTATTAATTCCAGAATTTTTCCACCGAGGCGGGTCATTTTTACCTGCAGGCTTACTTCTTCTACGTCCTTCTTTAATTTTACGCGATCTTCCACATCTGCAAATGCATCCTGACGGCTCTTGCTTTTGGTAGTGCGGGCCTTGGGTTGCTTGCGCATCCATTCCAGTTCCTTGCGAAAAATATTTTTATCTTTCTGCAATTCGCTTTGCTGTACTTCGAGCCGAAGACTTTTTTGCTCTAAAAAATTATCATAATCGCCTTTGTAGACGTATACTTTTTCTTCATCAATTTCTACGATTTCATTGCATACCGCGTCTAAAAAATAGCGATCATGGGTAACCAGCAGTAAAGTAACTTTTGCTGCGGCAAGGTAATCTTCTAGCCATTCAATCATATCCACATCGAGGTGATTGGTAGGCTCATCGAGTATCAATAAGCAGCGGCCTGCATGCAGATCGGCTTCGATCAATGCCTGTGCTAATGCAACTCGTTTTTTTTGTCCTCCGCTTAGGTTGCCGACTCTTTCATTGAGGTGGTGCAGGTTGAGTTTGCCCAAGATCTGTTTTAGATCGCTTTCAAAGCTCCAAGCATTGAGGTCATCAAGCCTAGCCATTAACTCGCCTAATTTGTCGATATCCTCCAGTCCTTCTTCTAAAAACTGCTCATATTCCTTTACTACTTTTACCACTGGGTTGTCGAGGCGCAGCACATTGTCCCAAATGCTTTTGTTGCCATCGAAGTCATTGTCCTGCTGCAACATGACTACTTTGATGTCTTTGTGAACCCAAACGGTTCCCTCATCGGGCGTATCGAGGCCGGTAATGATTTTCAACAGCGTGCTTTTTCCACTGCCGTTTCGAGCCACCAAGGCTATTTTATCCCCTTCTTCTACGTTTAAAGTGATATTTTTAAAAAGTGTTCTAACCCCGAAGGTTTTGCTGATATTTTCTATGGAAGCGTAATGCATGGCGGCAAAGGTAACTCAGAATGGGAAACTGAAAACCGATTCATGGTATTTAGTTTTAAAGCTGAGCAATTATTGGCATTTCCCTTCCCTTCAAATGAGGGAATGATTGAATATGGGACTGGCAGAAAAATGCATTAGTAGGGGGCACCTACTTATTTAGTAGAAAACTGGAAAGGTATTCAATATGGTCTGTGTTAATGTAATCGACCTTTAATTTAATCAATTCTTTCCAAATTTGCGGATAATCAGGACTAGCCCAAAAGCGGACCGGTTTATGCAAAAGGTGTGCAAAAATGACTTTACTTTCAATTTTATTTTTCTCCATTTCAGAAAGTGAATCTCTCCCTTTCAATTTACAGTATCGTTTAAAATTATTACTTAATAGGGCAATTTTTGACAAAGCAGCTTCGCTGTATTTCTGATTAAGGCGACCATCAAACCAAATATAATCCGGGTAGTCAATGAAAGCCGATGAATTTGGCTGATTGCCGGTAATTACAATGGTGATTGATTTATTGAAGGTGATGGAAGGAAATTTTTTTAATAGGTCAATTAGTGCATTGAGTGTGGAAATACCCTCTGTTTTCAAGTCGATCAGCAGTTGCAGCTTCTTAGTTTGGTCCTTATACACGGATCCATTATTTTCATCAATAAGGTTCGATAATGGAATCAGGTACATCGACTCCAGTGTTTTATGTTTTTTCAACTTCAAAGAACTATGGCCCACCAATAAAACATTATCTGTTAAATAAACATCGGCTTCGATGGAGCCAAACTCATTTTTATAGGCCTGATGAAAAGGTCGATGCTGTTTATAATCATTGTGGGAATGGGCATTTGCTGAAGTATACAAAGAATCCTGCCCAAATATTGGAGCGATAATAAAAAAAAACAAAAGCAGCAACGCAACTTTTTTAAAAGCCATGGTTTTTCTTAGGATGAAAATTGTATTTAAAAATAACTAATTTTTCAATACACTAGCCTATTTATTTCAAAGCTTACAATGAAAAATATATTACTGTTTGATTTTCTGGAAGTTAAGGGAGAATGTTTTTTTAGCATTCCATCTTTTAAATAAAAAAAACGGTTGGAGGACATCGGGGT
>JBIIVV010000033.1:0-20300 GCA_044339235.1 Ferruginibacter sp. | reverse complement strand
TCGACTTGCATGTATTAAGCCTGCCGCTAGCGTTCATCCTGAGCCATGATCAAACTCTCCATTGTAAATGTGTTGTTTAATCTGACTAATGTAATTTCAAAGAAGAAACTAATTATTCAAATTCTAATTATTGTTTGCTACGTCTGCTTTTTTGAATCCGAAGATTCTTGCTGTTGTTTCCAATCTTTCAAAGAACTTTATGTCAAGCTAATGACACTATTATTATTACCCAAATTTGAACTCCTTATTTTTCAACTAACTTTCGTTTTATTGATTGATAATGAATTACTTAGGAAAATATTTACATGAACTAATTCCGATTTTTTATTTCGGAGTGCAAAGGTATGTTTGTTTACACTACCACCCAATTTTATTTCTACAATTTTATTAAAAAGTTTGAAATTTATTGTGCTGGATTTTTAAGAACTACTGCCATTTTTTGATAGCGGACGGCAAAGATAACTTGATATGGAATACTAGCCAAGTTTTTTTGAAAAAAAAGAGCCCACATCTACCTAAAAAAAATGGAAATAACACTGAAACGATTGCCTACACTGACTAACAGAACTTTGGAATTCTGTAATTATTTTAGCTGTTCTTTTTATCACCTAGGAATAATGAGGAAAACTACTTGCTACCCAGCTAGAAAATGAAGCAAATGGGGCAACAAAACTGCCCAACAACTAATAAATGACATTTAAAAGACATAGCCCCTGGGGAGGAACTGAGAAATCTGCCTGGGAACAGTCCTTGCTCTCTACAATAGCGCAAAACGCTGAAACAGCCATTTTTCCTGTACCCACCTTAAGCATAGTGCCCACTAACCCTTTCACCATTCCACGTAAGAAACGGTTCGCCTGTACAGTGTAAACAAGCAGATTGTCTTCAAAAGCCCATTCGCTTTTCACTATACTACACTCAAAATTAGTAACCTGCGTATTTCGTTTTGAAAATGTTGTGAAATCCCGATACGAAAACAGCGCGCTTGCAGCTTCATTCAATAATTGTATGTCTAGCTGGTATGGATAATAAAACGCTCGGTCAGATAAAAAAGGATCCTTCAACTGATAAATAAAATACTTATACTCCCTGCCAATTGCATCAAAGCGGCAATGGGCATCACTTTTAACCAGAAATATTTTTTTGATCACAATATCATCGGGCAAAATAGCATTCAAATTATACACCACTTTTGCTAACCGATCGGGAGTATAGCTGGCTAAACAATTGGAATCGAAATGAAAAAAATTACTGAATGCATGAACCCCCGCATCGGTTCGAGAAGAACCTGTAAGCGAAAATTTTTCCTTGAAAAATATTGAAAGCGCCTGCTCGATTTCAGCCTGAATTGAATTGGCATTTTGCTGAATTTGAAAACCTGAATAATGGCTGCCTTTATACAAAACTTCGATGAAATAGCGTAGCATAATACCTTTCACACTCCTTAACAACTCAATGGCTTCGGAGCGAATTTTTTAGTGAGCAATCATTAACTGAAAACGATTGATATAAATGGTTTCCACTAACTTACTTTGTAGTACCCTGAAATTGTGTGAATCAAAAGCAAAGGGATAAGCAACTTCAAAAAATGCAAATCTTCCAGCATCCCTTAAAAAAACTACACTCAAATCCTTAATCTGTTCTACTAAATAACACTTTGACTTCAATGATTTTTTGGCAAGCTTCAACATTTCCTCCTCACTTCCAGCTGCTGCCATTTTTTTTCGCAACTTCACACAGTCTTCTTCCGAAGCAAGAATTTTACAATCGGAATTGATCATGGGGCTCTGATGTGTTAGCACTTGCAATGGCAAATTATCTGGCTCCCTTTTAACAATATCCCTACTCAATTCATTGGTTTTAACCGCCTCATTTTCTACCGGCTGCTTTTCGGTTGAAAGACCATTTTTTACCGGTAGTTCAATATCAAGAAAACGACTATTCCCCACATTATCTTTCCTAACTACAACTGTTGGCTGAATCTCCGGTAGAGGCGCTAAAACCTCAACAGGCTTTTCTTCAACAACCAGAACTGGTATTTTTTCAACCGGAATGAAAACGCTAATTGTATCCTTGCTTCCATTTTTTTCATCAATAAAAATCATCGTTGTGCCACCCTCCTCCTTTTTTATCAAACTACGATTGATGGTAGACTTTGTATAATTCACTGCAGACTGCTGCACATTCACAACCCCAGTGGTAGGACTACTTTTTAGAGTAACGACAGGAGCTTGCACAATTGCCTCAACAGTTTTTGTTTGATTAGCAGGGGCTGCCTGCTGAACGATTGCCAAATCAGTAGGCTTCTTTTCCTGCTCCTTGACAGCCAATTTTTTGGTCTCCACACTATAAGTTTCGATTTGCCGAATGGAAGAATCATTCACAATCTCGGAAAGCATATTTGAAAAAGCATCCGTTTTGGTAACCACAGACACCGTATTGGAGCTGCTAACCGTATTACCCATTATTACATCCAGCGTTTGCAAATTGAATAAACCCCAACCTTTGGCTCCAAAATTTTTCAATATAAACCCAATATCTGCTTTATCAATTGTACAAACCATATTTTGCTCCGCCACCCCATTTTTTTGAAACCCAATAGAAAGTTGATAGCTACCGTCTTTAAGTTTAGGCAGTATTAAATATCCCGAAGCAGATGAAGTGAATACTTTTTTTTCCACCTTAACATAAAAAGCCTGATGGTTTTCAGTCTGAATATATATAAAATGATTTTGCTGTGCTTTTAGCCCTGGCAACAAAAAAAGAAAAAGAGTAAAAAATACAATTGTAAAATCCTTCATGCTATGATTTGCTTAGAATACAAAATTACTCATTATAGTAATGGATTTGCCATTTATCAAAAAAATGATTGCGCTTTAGTAGAAGTCGCCCTAATTTTACAATAAATAATTTTTTATGAAGCAATTACTACTGCTAACAATCCTTGCCATTGGAATAGGATTGGCTGCCCAATCTCAAAAAATAGCAACCGACACCGCCTGGAAAAAGACCTATCGCGAAAGCTATACAAAAATCAATGATCTCATTCATACCAAATTGGAAGTGAAATTTGATTACCCTAAAGCCTGGATGTATGGCAAAGCAACCATTACCCTGCAACCTCACTTTTATTCTACCGATTCACTAACGCTGGATGCAAAGGGAATGGGTATTAATGAAGTGTCCATTTTGAAAGGACCCATCAAATCAGCATTGCAATACAAATATGATGGGCTTCAGCTTTTCATCAAACTAGATAAACTATATAAAGGAGCTGAAAAGTATACGGTGTATATCGACTATACCTCAAAGCCCAACGAGCTAACTGTAGAAGGCAGTGCCGCCATCACCGATGCAAAAGGATTATACTTCATTAATCCAACAGGGGAAGATAAAGATAAGCCGGTGCAAATTTGGACACAGGGTGAAACGGAATCCAATAGCGTATGGATGCCCACCATTGATAAGCCCAATCAAAAGTCTACAGAAGAAATTTACATGACCGTTCCAGCAAAATATGTAACACTCAGCAACGGCAAATTAATCAGTCAAAAGAAAAATACGGATGACACGCGCACCGATTACTGGAAAATGGACCTACCCCATGCACCCTACTTATTTTTTATGGGGGTGGGTGACTTTGCGATTGTTAAAGATTCCTATAAAGGCAAGGAAGTGAATTATTATGTGGAGAAAAAAGAAGCGCCTTATGCAAAAGGTGTTTTTGGAAATACCCCTGAGATGATCCAGTTTTTTTCAACCAAACTTGGTATTGAATATCCATGGGCCAAATATTCACAAATGGTAGGTAGAGATTATGTTAGTGGCGCAATGGAGAACACAACAGCTACCCTTCACCAAGAAAGTGCCTATCAAAATTCAAGACAACTAACAGATGGCAATGCCTGGGAAGAAACCATTGCACATGAATTGTTTCACCAATGGTTTGGCGACCTGGTCACTGCTGAAAGCTGGAGTAACCTTACACTCAACGAAAGCTTTGCCAACTATAGCGAATACTTATGGGATGAGTTCAAATACGGAAAAGATGCCGCCGACGAACATAACCTGGAAAATATGACGGGGTATCTGCAAAGCGGTAGCGAAAATAAGCACCTGGTTCGCTTCAAATATGCAGATAAGGAAGATATGTTTGATGCAGTCAGTTATAATAAAGGTGGGAGAATTTTACACATGCTGCGCAACTATGTGGGAGATGATGCTTTTTTTAAATCCCTCAATAATTATTTAACCACCAATAAATTTAAAACGGGCGAAGCACATCAGCTAAGACTCGCTTTTGAAGAAATAACCGGTAAAGACTTGAACTGGTTTTGGAACCAATGGTATTACGGAAGCGGGCAACCTAAAGTGGAAATCAACTATTACTACAATGCAGTGAACGAAAAAGTATCCGTTTATATTAAACAAACACAATCCGAAGACAAAGTATTCAAACTGCCCATTGCAATTGATGTATATACGGGTAGCGCTAAAAAACGGTACAATGTATGGATGAATAACAGGTTGGACAGCTTTTCATTTAGCAGCAGCACAAAACCTGATCTAGTAAATGTGGATGCAGACAAAGTATTACTCTGGAATAAATCAGACACCAAAACATCCGATGATTTTATTTTTCAATATCGACATGCCCCCAACTATTTAGATAGAAAAGAGGCACTAGAATATTTTGCCAAAAAAAATATGCCGGAATTACAACTTGGCCTCAACGATGCATTTGCAGGCATACGAAAATGGAGCATTGATGAGTTAGCCAAATCGAAATTTACTACAGACAAAAAAATACTCAGTGAAATAGCATTGATAGCTAGCAATGAAAAGGATAAAAAAACGAAGGCTGCGGCGCTGCTTTTTTTAGCCAATACCAAGGATCCGCAATACCAACCACTTTATAACAAACTAATAGGAGACTCCTCCTACAGTGTTGCTGGTGCTGCATTGGAGGGCTTACATTCGCTACTGCCCGCCCAATCCTATCAATTAGCAAAAAAATACAGTTCAGATACAAAAGGATTATTAGAAGAAGTAGTTACAGCCATATTGATTTCAAATGGAGCAGAAGATGACTTTACTTTTATTGCTGATCGGTACAATGATGCACCTCCCAGCCAAGATAAATTACAAATGACCGGTGCATTTTGTGATTACCTAGTAAAAGTTGCCGATGTGAAAAAGGTAAAACAGGGAATTGACTATATCATAGAATTCAGGGGGTTTATTCCTGAGCAGTATAGAAGTTTTACCGATGCTAGTTTTAAGGCAGGACTTGATAAAATTTCAAAAGCCAAACCTGGTGTTGTAGCCGAATATATTACACAGGTATTTAAATAAATTTTTACAAAATAAAAATACCTCCACAAAAAATCCCGGCTAAAAGGCCGGGATTTTTTTATAGCTTTTTTATAATTACCAACTTCCGCTGCTGCCGCCGCCACCAAAACTTCCTCCACCAAAACCCCCAAATCCTCCCGAGCTGCTGCCACCACCATAACCACTACTTCTACCTCCTCCGCCTCCGAGCAAACTCCCTAGCAGAAATGCACCTCCACTACTCATAAAGGATCCACCACCTCCGCGGCCACCTGACCCAACTGCCATAAAAACAATAATAATCAGTACAAAGAAAATTAATTTCCCAATACCCCCAGGACGTCCCCTTTTGGAATATTTCGCATCTGCCTTAAACTCGCCCTTGGTAGCCTGCACAATAGCATCTGTACCTTCCTCTATCCCACGATAATAATCTTTACCACGAAAGTTAGGGACGATAATATTTTTAATTATTTGCTGACAGACAATATCAGGAAGTGATTTTTCCAGTCCATATCCGGGTGAAATGTTTAATTTTCTGTCTTCTACTGAAATTAATAGCACCACCCCATTGTTATTCTTTTTTCCTCCAACACCCCAAGTTCTTCCTAAAGCAATGGCTGCATCCGCTGGATCCATGCCATCCAAATGCGGCACAATTACCACCGTTATTTCATTGGAAGTACTATCACTAAATAAGGTAAGTTTTCTTTCGAGTGCCTGCTTTTGATCGGCTGTTAAAACATTGGCAAAATCATTTACCAACTTGGGGGGATTAGGAGGGGTTTTAATTACCTGGTCCATCGAGAACCCTTGTCCCTGCTGGGCAAAAGAAACCATGGCGGTAAAAAAAAACAGTAATGTGAAAGTGATTTTTTTCATATCCATTCCCCCAAGGGAAATAATTGTTATTGAATAATTAAATATGCATTGATTTACTGCACTTATAAGACAAATTACAATGCTTTACTATTTGCCAAATACAATATCGTCGGACAATTCATTTTTATCGCTGGAGGAATCATAAGGAAATGTTTCCTTTAGCGTTTGACCCACTTGAAGCACACATTGCTCAATTCCACTAGCAATGTGCTGATGGGCAAACTGGCCTATCATATTTTGAACGGCATTTTTCCAATACTCAGTCCCCACCTTTTTATGAATGCCCTCATCTCCAAACAAAGCCAGTTCGCGATCTTTCATCGCAATATACAAAAGCACCCCATTGCGATTATCGGTATGTTCCATTTGCAATTGAAAGAAAATCTCTGCAGCCCTTTCCAATGGGTCCATGTAGGGGTTTTTACTTTCTACAAACAGTCTAATTTCGCCGCTGGTTGACTTTTCTGCTGCAGCAATCGCCGCTACTATCCGAGCCTGGTCTTGCTCAGAAAAAAATGCTTTCTTTTTAAAAAAGGAAAATATTCCCACGGTAATTAATTAAATTTAATTTCTACTACTTTTTCTGCACCTGCATCCGACTGAAAACCTTCCTTTGGCTGAAAACCAAAAATGCCGGCTACCAGTTTTGTAGGAAAACCTTTCACAGAACTATTATAACCAGCAATTGCGCCATTAAAATCTTTGCGGGCAATTTTTATCCTTCGCTCTGTTCCCTCCAATTGAGTTTGCAACCCTTCAAAAGCGGCCGTCCCTTTCAATTCGGGGTATTTTTCAACAGCAATTACCAGTCGATTAGTGGCAGTAGCCAATTCATTCTGCGCTGCAATTTGTTGGTTATATTTTTCGGCAGATAAATCACCCGATGAAATCGTAACGGAGGAAGCTTTGGCTCTGGCTTCGGTTATTTTAACCAGCGTTTCTTGCTCAAATCCTGCTTGGCCTTTAACAATATTGACTACGTTTGGAATAAAATCAAGCCTTCGCTGGTAAGCATTTTGAACTTCATTCCATTGAAGTTTTACTTTTTCCTCTTGTTGAACAAGCGAGTTAAATGTAATTACTCCATAGATTACCAGCAGGAGGAATATCCCTCCAATAATGAAGCCTGTATAACGTTGTTTGGTCATTCCTGGATTTATTAGAATTTAACTTCAGGGGCTTTTTCTGCTCCAGCTTCTGATTTAAATCCTTCTTTTTGTTTAAATCCAAACAAGCCACCCAAAATATTCATCGGAAAAGAGCGCACCTTGGTATTGTACAAATTCACCTCGTCATTAAATACTTTACGGGAATTTTTAATGCCGTTTTCAATTCCTTCCAATTGCCCCTGCAAACGGGTGAAATTTTCAGTTGCCTTTAAAGTTGGGTATGATTCAACCGTTGCCAATAAACGACTTAATGAACCACTTAATTGTCCTTGGGCAGCTTGGAATTCAGCAATTTTCTCAGGGGTAAGGTTATTTGCATTAATGTTTACACTGGTAGCCCTAGACCTTGCTGCAATAACATCGGTTAATGTTTTTTGCTCAAAATTAGCAGCCCCCTTCACTGTATTCACTAAATTACCTACTAGATCAGCCCTGTTTTGATATTCAGTTTGCACATTGTTCCAGGCATTTTTAACCGACTCATCTTGCTTAACTAAGCCATTATACCCATTGCATCCTAGAAATCCAATAATAATAAGGACCCCTAATGTTATTAATAATCCTGTACGTTTCATATTTGATTGATTTTATTTCAATTAAAAATAATGATTTTCAAACGATAATCGAGCATATTTAATTTCCCCAGTGCGATAATAACAAAATATTGACAACTGAGGTTCTTTCTATTCCCTATTTTGCATTAAGTTAACTAACCCGCAACCAACAACTCAATTTTGGGGCAGCTATATCGACATTGAAAGACTATTAACTATTTATTGCTGCTATTCCCGGCAGCACTTTTCCTTCAAAATATTCAAGCATTGCACCGCCCCCTGTACTAACATAGCTAACCTGACTGGCCAAGTCAAATTGATTCACTGCTGCCACACTATCGCCCCCACCCACCAAACTGAATGCGCCTTGGGCTGTAGCTGCAGCCACTGCTAAAGCAACCGATTTAGTGCCATTTTGAAATTTTTCCATTTCAAAAACGCCCATGGGACCGTTCCACAAAATGGTTTTTGACCGCCGAATCACTTCTTCAAATATTCCAACTGCCTTTGGGCCAATATCCAATCCCATCCATCCGGCAGGGATTGCATCACTTGGAAGCACCTGGGTAGCTGCATCAGCTGCAAACTTATCTGCAACCACCGAATCTTCCGGCAAATGAATCGTTACATTTTTTTGTTTCGCCTTTGCCAGAATATCAATTGCTATTTGCATTCGATCATCTTCGCAAAGAGAATTGCCAATTTGACCTCCACGGGCCTTTAAAAAAGTATAGGCCATTCCTCCCCCAATAATGATATCGGTGGCTCTTTCCAATAAATTTTCAATGATTAAAATTTTATCTGAAACCTTTGCTCCACCAATGATTGCGGTAAAAGGTTTTTCAGAATGATGCAATACTTTTTCGGCACTGATTACCTCGCCTTCCATCAGTAATCCAAACATTTTTTTATCGGCACCAAAATACTTTGCAATTACTGCTGTAGATGCATGTGCCCTATGAGCTGTGCCAAATGCATCATTCACATACACATCGCCCAATTTGCTTAATTTTTCAGCAAAGGATTCGTCACCCTTTTCTTCTTCCTTGTAAAATCGAAGATTTTCAAGCAACAATACTTCTCCCGCTTTCAATGCACTGGCAGAAAGATAAGCCTGTTCCCCAATACAATCATTCGCAAAAAGAACCGAAGTGGTTGGTTTGCCATCCGCATTTAACAAAGCTTCCAAATGCTTTACCAAATGCTTCAGCGAATATTTATCGGTAGGCCCCTCTTTTGGTCGGCCAAAATGACTCATTAAAATAACACTCCCCCCGTCTGCCAATATTTTTTTTATGGTAGGGATAGTTGCCGACATTCTGGTGTCATCAGTGATGGCAAATTCATCATTCAAAGGCACATTGAAGTCTACCCGTACCAAGGCTTTTAAGCCGCTAAAATTAAAGTTGGAAAATTTACTCATAATGCCGTTGTCCCTTTCTGTGGAACGTATTTTAAGGATGATACAATAGATAAGGCTCCCAATTCAATTGAGAGCCTTATTTGTTAAAACGTTAAGAAAAGAACTGGATGATTGGTTGATAAAACTCCGATTCTCAATAATGTATTTTTTAGCTAAACTAATTTCAAAACAATTTAGCCTTCTATTAAAAGTTTATTTTTGAATGACTTATTTACTGATAAGACCTGCAAAATAATTTACAGTCCGAACCAATTGAGAAACATAACTCATTTCATTGTCATACCAGCTCACTGTTTTTACCAGTTGCTTATCGCCGGCAGACATTACTTTGGTTTGCGTTGCGTCAAACAATGAACCGAAATTGGTGCCGATTACATCAGAACTAACAATTTCATCTTCTGTATAACCAAAGCTTTCGTTGCTTGCTGCTTTCATCGCTGCATTCACTTGTTCGATGGTAACCGTTTTCTCCAAAATACTAGTCAACTCAGTAAGTGAACCGGTAATTACAGGAACCCTTTGTGCACTTCCATCCAATTTCCCTTTTAATTCGGGTAATACCACGCCAATTGCTTTTGCGGCACCGGTACTGTTGGGTACGATATTGGCAGCTGCTGCCCTTGCCCTGCGCAAGTCATTTTTAGGATGAGGTGCATCGAGTGTATTTTGGTCATTGGTGTAGGCATGAATGGTAGTCATAATAGCCGTTGTTATTCCAAATTGATCATTTAACACTTTAGCCATTGGAGCAAGACAATTGGTAGTACAACTTGCACAACTGATGATTGTTTCGGTACCATCTAAAATACTGTGGTTAACATTAAAAACAACGGTTTTTAAATCCCCTGTTGCTGGAGCAGAAATAACGACTCTTTTTGCACCTGCTGTAATATGGGCTTCTGCTTTGGCTTTATCAGTAAAGAAACCAGTACTTTCAATTACCACATCTACTTGGTGAGTTCCCCAAGGAATTTGTGCAGGATCTCTTTGAGCGTATATTTTTACTTCGTGACCATTTACAATAATTGAATTTTCAGTAGCAGTAACTTCCTGACCAAAACGACCTTGTGCACTGTCATATTTTAATAAATGTGCCAATACCGCAGGACTGGTTAGATCATTGATGGCAACCACCTCAATACCCTGCATATTATAAATTTGGCGAAAAACTAACCGGCCGATACGTCCGAATCCATTGATGGCAACTTTTACTGTACTCATAATTAAAATATTTTATTTGTTTTGAAAACTTTGCGAAGGTAAGAAAATTGCGACAAAAAGAAAGCCCGAATTTCGAGCTTTCTTTCACAATTCTATATTTAATTCCTACAAAACTTAGTATCGGTAACGAAAAACCCCATTTTACATCAGGCAAGCGCCTGATAAAAATGATGGAAAGTTAATCTCCCGAAAGCTAGTTAACTGTAAATATCTTTTCGTCAACGGGCTGATTAATTTCAATTGTTTTAAATACAATACTGCCAGATTCGATAGTCTGAAGGAAAGGGAATACAAACCCATCAGCCGTTTTTTTGTAGTCGCCATAAGAAATTTCAGTATCTACTTCCCCATTAGAAGAGTAGGATTTAAAAATCCACTTCACCTGATAAAAGGTTTTAGCATCGATAAACAAAGTAGATACTTTTCCAATTTTATTAGTCAGCTTCAGCTTAAAGCATTCGACACCGGATACATTTTCCTTTCCCAATAATTCTACTTGACTTCCCTTTTCTTTATAATTTACCAGTAATCCCTGTAAATCAAGTAAACTCTGAGAAGATTTCAACTGCTCCTCCGACACTTCTTCAGGACTTGTCTGTCCGCGAAATGGCATAAAATCCCATCCTTTTTTTGGATTCACCACTTGAAAACCCTCTCCCATTCCAGGAACTGAAATATCGTTGCGAGTACCTACCCCATCAACGGTGGTAACAATTACTCCTACTTCGAAACCCTGCACATTGACACTACCAGTCATTTTAACTGATTTTAGCGACAATAGTTTTTCTTTACCCCCAAGGGCGATCTGGTATTTGTCAATCACTTCATCTACTGTTTGTGCTTTGATCGACTGAACGCTTATTACTGCTGCAATTGCCAATAAGCCAATGGTTAATTTTTTCATGCTGTTTGGTTATGTTTGATTATATAGGTTGATACATTGTTGGGTCAATAGGTGGATTGATTAGTATTTTCCTAAAGAAAATTTCCTGCGATATATTAGGCTGATTTCTATTAGATTCATAGGTAATAATGCTTTGGGCGAATTTGACTCCCCCTATTGCTTTGTAATTTTTATACTGTGTCTGTGTTTCATAAGCCCCTTCTCCAAGACGCCTAATAGATGATTGTTTTATCAAATATGTTTTAGCATCTATCCAAAACAACATCTCAACACCCGATTTTGTTTTCAATTTTATTTTAAAACATTTTTTTTCTTCCAACAACTCCTTTCCCATCAATGAAACCATATGACCCTTAGCAAGGTAATCAACCAGCGGACCAACTGTGTCAATCTCCAATTGCAAAGCAACTGCCTGTTCGCTGGGAATTTTCTTTGCAAAACCTGGCTTTTGAGGGGAAAACGACCAAGCCCCTTGCTTTGTAACCAATAAAAAAGCATTTTCTTCTCCAGTAATAATTTCAGTTCGACAAAATTTATTCTGCTCTTTTACAATTTTAATACAAGGCTCCATTGCCCCCTCCACCTTTATCCCTTCAAAATAAATGCTTTGCACGGCTGACAGTTTTTCTAGACCGCCACAGGCTAGAAGATGCCTTTCAATGATCTCATCGGCTGTTTTAGCCGCTGCAAACTGCGCCAAGAGCAACAAAACTACCAACAACCCAAATAAAAATAAATTACTCAACCCGACTATTTGAAATTGAAGATAGCAAAAATTCGTACAATGCAACCGGGCAAACGGACTTATATTTGTTTGAATTATACCTTCCGAAAATGGCACAAAAAATAGGTGGAAATATTGTAGATCTATTTAACCAACTGGTGTTTTTTGGTGAGATAACAATTGAACAAAAAAGAATTAAAAAAATAACGCAAATTGAATCGGGCCCTAAAGACCAAGCAGCCTTTATTTTACCGGGTTTTATTGATAGTCATGTTCATATAGAAAGTTCTATGCTGGTACCCAGTGAGTTTGCCAAACTCGCAGTAGTACATGGTACAGTAGCCACTGTAAGTGATCCGCACGAAATTGCCAATGTGTGCGGAATGAACGGTGTTGAGTTCATGATTTCTAATGGTAAAACCGTTCCTTTTAAATTTTATTTTGGCGCACCTAGTTGCGTGCCTGCTACCAGTTTTGAAACCGCAGGTGCTGTTTTAACTCCCAGCGATGTGGACAGTTTACTACAGAAAGATGAAATAAAATACCTGAGTGAAATGATGAATTTTCCGGGCGTTTTAATGGAAGACAAACAGGTGATGGAAAAAATTGCAGCTGCCAAAAAATATAATAAACCGGTGGATGGGCATGCGCCTGGACTTAGGGGAGTAGAAGCAAAAAAATATATCGATGCCGGCATCAGTACCGACCATGAATGTTTCACTGCAGCAGAAGCTTTAGAAAAACTGCAATATGGCATGAAGATTCTGATAAGGGAAGGAAGTGCCGCAAAAAACTTTGATGCTTTAATTGATTTACTAAATGACTTTCCAAACGATATCATGTTTTGCAGTGATGACAAGCATCCCGACAGTTTGGTAGCGGGTCATATCAACCTGCTTTGCTCAAGGGCGGTGGCAAAAGGAGTTAACCCCTTTAAGGTATTACAAGCCGCCTGTATTAACCCTGCACTACATTATAAACTGGAGGTGGGGCTACTAAGAGTAAATGATGCGGCTGATTTTATTGTAGTAGACAATCTTGTAAACTTTACTGTAATCCAAACCTATATAGATGGAGAACTGGTGGCCGAAAAAGGGCAGTCATTCATCAATGGAAATGTTTCAGAAACTATTAACCAATTTAATTGTGATGAACAAGCTGTTATTGATTTTTCTATCCAACACACTAATGAAAAGGAAATTTTAGTAATTGAAGCAGTAGAGGGGCAATTGATAACAAATCAACTCATCGCTATCCCTCATATTGTTAATGGGGAAATAGTAAGTGATCTAAGTAAAGATATTTTAAAATTAGTGGTAGTAAACCGGTATACGAAAGCTCCTATTGCCAAGTCGTTTGTAAAGAATTTTGGGCTGCAGCAAGGAGCCATTGCATCTACTGTGGCACATGACAGTCATAATATTATAGCAGTAGGCGTAGACGATGAAAGCATTTGCAGGGCAGTCAATTTAGTGATCAAAAACCGGGGAGGCGTAAGTTGTATTTCTAAGGAGCGGCAACTGATATTACCCTTGCCGGTAGCTGGTTTAATGAGCAATGCCGACGGATACCAGGTAGCCGCAGCTTACACGGAAATCGACCGAATGGTCAAAGATGAATTGGGTTCAACATTGGCAGCTCCTTTTATGACCTTATCTTTTATGGCATTATTGGTAATCCCTCATATAAAACTAAGCGACCTTGGGTTGTTTGATGGAGATCATTTTCAATTTTACGGACACTATTAAGTACTTGCTTTTCATAAAAATACAATTAGGCTTCCGTACCTAACCACAATGCTCCGCCAATACTATCTTGCTCAGCGCCCGAAGTGGAGCCTAACATGGTAGTTTCCTCGCGCCACCTCAAAACTCCCATCAACGCAATTATCAAAGGCAAGGACGCATTTTCGGGCTGCAATAATTTTGAGGCAATTGCACCCATCGGTTCCCCTCTACCCCCAAAAGCCATATCCAACGAACATAAATCACTCACCACTGGTAATTTAGTTGCCGCCGCTATCAATGCCCCATGACCCAATTGAGCCGTCATTTTCCGCTCCGGTAAATGAAAGACAGTATACCCATTCGATGCAACCAAATGCACCTTATGATTGAGCTCATTGCGCTGAATAAATTCGTTAATCTGCTCTCCAATATAAGCTCCAAATGAAGTATGCAACAGATGGTATTCCAATACCGGCACTTGTGATGCTCCTGCCAATTGTTCCTTCCAAAAATCTGTCAATAAGGTGCTTTCTTCTGCGATTATCTCATAGCTCCACTTACCCCCTATTTCGTTCAATTCTACAAAAACAATATCCAACCCTTTCGATATGTGACCACTTGAAACACCTATTACCTTATAAACCATAATTAAATTTCAATTTTTAAATTGCAAAATATAGTTTTGTAAATATAGAGGTATTAAAATCTATCCATTGGTATGATTATAAATTTAAGCGATCAAAATTCATTGGTATGCAACTGGATGTCTGAGTTAAGAGACCGAGATCTCCAGTGTGACCAAATGCGTTTTCGAAGAAATCTAGAACGAATTGGGGAAGTGGCCGCTTATGAAATCAGCAAAAAATTAGTATGGGAAAATAAAGAGGTCGAAACCCCATTAGGGATAGCCAATTGCAAAGTACTACAGTCACAGCCTGTGTTAGCTACTATCCTTCGGGCAGGCCTTGGAATGCATAACGGACTACTCAATTACTTTGACAAAGGTGAAAATGCATTTATCGGCGCCTACCGCAAACATCAGGAAAATGGGAGTTTCGAAATTAAACTTGATTACATGAGTTGCCCAGCAATTAAAGACAAGGTGGTAATTATAAGCGACCCGATGATTGCTACGGGTGCTTCACTGGTTAAAGTGATTCAATCTTTGAAACAAGAAGGCGAGATCAAAGAACTCCATATTGTTTGCGCAATCGCCTGCACCGTAGGTCTAGAATATGTTTTAAGGGCTTATCCAAAAGCGACCATCTGGTGTGGTGATATTGATGATGAATTAACTGCCAAGGGGTATATCGTTCCAGGTTTGGGGGATGCAGGCGATTTAGCATTTGGACAAAAAATGCAATCCTAGCCTTTAAATGAAGCCGCTGTTTTTTATTAAAAACAAGGAAGATGAGCCTGAATTCCACCATATAAAATGCTAAAATAAATAATCAGTACTTTTTTTACATTAATAGACCGAACTTGCAACAGCAAATTATTGTTATTTGTGCTCCCATTGCAAAGGAGTTATTGACGGTATTTTGAAAGAAGAACACAATGAGAAAATTATTACTATTCAGCGGGATTTTACTGCTTTCCTTTTTTGTGAAGGGGCAGGATCCTCATTTTTCTCAATTTTTCGCATCGCCACAAACACTCAATCCCGCTTTCACTGGTAAATTTGATGGAGAGATGAGATTGACTGCCAACCACCGCGATCAATGGCCATCCATACCTAAAGCCTATGTAACCACCAGCGCCTCTGCTGATTTCAACTTATTACAAAACAAAATCGGCGAGGGAGATGTTTTTGGAATTGGATTTTCTGCAGTCAGTGATCAAAGTGCAGATGCAGCATTGAAACTTAACTACGGCTCAGTTTCTGTAAGCTATCACAAGGCACTGGATGAAAATGGATACAATACCATTGGAGCTGGGTTTCAGGCAACTTATAGTAGCACTATCTTGGATTTTAGCAAGTTGACTTTCGAAGACCAGTTGACCCAAAACGGCTTTACCGGAGTAACAGCAGAAAATTTAAACAATGGTAATGCCCGCAATTATATGGATATAAATGCCGGCATATTGTATTCCGGTTCCAGTACCGGTTCAAATAATTATTATTTGGGTGCCTCCATCTATCATATCAACCGGCCCAATCTCAGCTTTATTGACAAAGTTTGGAACCTTTCTTCCAGAGTAACGATTCATGGAGGTTATTCTTTTCCAGTAAGCAATGTGCTTTCCGTTAACGCTTCCATTATTCAACAAATACAAAATAATGCCAGCGAAATATTGGCTGGAGCCGCATTGTCTGCCAATTTAAATGGCGACACGGATCATCCCAGTAATTTGTATTTTGGCTCCTGGATTCGGATGAATGATGCTTTAATACCTTATGTAGGGATAGAAGTAAAGGGATTGAGAATTGGCGCCAGTTATGATATTAATACCTCTAGCCTGAAAGCGGCTACTGCAAGTAGAGGTGGCGCAGAGTTTTCACTTATTTATATTAAGAAATCTAGCCAAATTAAGGGTATTCCCTGTCCAAAATTTTAAACACCATTTTACAAAAACAGGCATCCCTTTTGAATATTTAAATTCCCAAATCGCTAATTGTTTCAACTTAATTGTATTTTTAGCTAATCAATCAATTGCCATTTTAATAGAACTAGTTTTTTTTCTATTTTAAAACTAAAATTCGGAACGAATTATTTGCAATCAAATCAATCGCTCATCCATAGAAAAAAAGCTTTACCAAAGACATGTTAAAAGATATTATTATTGCCATTCAGTCTTATTACCAGGCGCATCAATTTATCGTAAAGCACCGCCTTTGGAAATGGATTTTAATACCTGGTATTATTTATGCCATGCTATTTACGGCAGGCATTTACTTATTTTGGATAAGCAGTGGAAATGCAATCGACCTGCTCTTTTCAGTAACTGGCTTAAAAAAATGGATGTTTACCCTCGAAGAAAGCTGGCTTAAGTTTCTGTTTATTTTCGGCCAGGTGATTCTTCAGCTGGTTTTGATTTTATTTTATTTTTCCCTATTTAAATATATTTTTTTAATTATCGGGTCGCCACTTTTTTCCTACTTAAGCGAAAAGACAAGCGCTATCATGGAGAATAAGGAATTCCCATTCAGTTTCAATCAATTGCTTATAGATATCGGTAGAAGCGTAAAATTAGTGTTCCGTAATGCTTTATGGCAAACTGTATACATCGTATCAATTTTAATTTTGTCTTTCATTCCTTTTTTTGGTTGGTTTACTCCATTTTTTGCATTACTAATTGAAGCGTATTACCTTGGATTTTCTATGCTCGATTATAGTTGCGAAAGAAATAAATTATCTGCATCGCAAAGCATCGCATTCATTAGCGAACACAAAGGATTAGCCATTGGAAATGGCATTGTCTTTTACCTGATGCACCTGTTTGTAGTGGTGGGCTGGGTGCTAGCCCCCAGCTATTCTGTGATAGCGGCTACTATTAGTTTGTACAAAACCCGGCAATAAAATGGGCAATGTTACCTGTACTAATAAACCCCCTTTGAATCTAAATATTATTTTAATTACCCATCAACAAAACTGCCGCTATTTATGAGTACGGTTTATTTAGTGCCTTCTGTATTGGATGAGTTGGCAATTCAAACAATTCCAACTTATCTCATTGATGCAGTAAAAGATTGCCAGGTGATTTTTGCTGAAAACGAACGCACTACACGGCGTTTTTTGAAAAGCATTTGCAAAGAAATCGTTATAGATGATTATGAATGGTTCACTATTCATAAAGCCGAGGAAGAACAAAAAAGTAGTTTCCGTCAAAAAATAAAAGAAGGTAAAAACATAGCGATTATTAGTGAAGCCGGATGTCCTGGAATTGCTGATCCCGGACAAATCCTAATCGAACTGGCACAGCAATTGAATATTACCGTAAAACCACTGGTAGGTCCAAGCTCTGTCCTACTGGCATTAATGGCAAGCGGTATGAACGGTCAACAATTTGAATTTGTAGGATACCTTCCAATTGACAATGTTGAACGAACAAAACTGATCAGGGAAATGGAACTTACTTCTGCAAAAAAAAATAGCACCCAAATTTTTATTGAAACCCCCTACCGAAACAATCAGTTGCTAGAAGCCCTTTTAAAGACATGTAAACTTACCACAAAAATTTGTATCGCTTCGGAGCTAACGAGCAGTAACGAATACGTTAAAACAAAAATGGTGGCAGAATGGCAAAAAGAAAAAATCGACCTGCATAAAAAGCCAGTCATATTTCTATTACAAACTACCAAATAATTTTTCACTTTGAGTCTTGCTGAGCAATCACTCCATCTGCCAAATACTCGCTATCGCCGCGCCAACAAATTGGGTGATTTTTTTGTACATAATGGAGTTTCACCTGTTTGCCTTCATAGTTTTGCAGCAGGTTGGCAATGCTATCATTGGGCACTGAGAAATAAAATTTTTCAGAAGCCAATGCGATATTATTGGAAGATACTATGCTACTTAACACTAATTCACCTTCATATGTTTTGAAAAAATTTCCCCTAAGCGACAACTTCTGAATTAACCCGGTACGATACCCCTCACTAAAAGTAAAATAATACTTCCAATAACCGAATAAGGCCAATGCCAGTATAGCGCAAAAAGCTACCGAGTAAAAAATTTTTTTATATCCACTCATTTTTTATTGTATAAAGTAAGGAATGCATTTGTCGCTATAATAAATTTTACAAATCAATTTAATCCATATTTGTCAACCAAATAAATAAGAGCAGCCATATTTACAGCACCCATATGAAGTTCTCTCCTACTCACATTTTCAAAAACATCTGTTGGTGCATGATGAATGTCAAAGTAACGCTGTCCATCGGGCCTAAGACCTGCCAATGCAGCCCCCGTTTCCTTTAAAGGGCCGATATCTGATCCGCTTCCGCTAGCTGAAAAATCATATACGCCATATGGGTAAAACAAGTTTTTCCATTGCTTAACCTTATTAGCTTGCCCTTCGCTCATATCAAGAGAAAACCCCCTTGGTGAAAATCCACCTGCGTCACTTTCTAAAGCAAATAAATGATTCTCTTTATTTAATATAGCCAGCTCCAGATATTTACTGCCGCCCCTGCCTCCGTTTTCTTCATTCATAAACATTACAGCTCGGATGGTTCTTTTAGGGCGAATACCAGTTGCCTTAAACACCCTAAGTATTTCGATACTCTGCACACAACCTGCACCATCATCCTGAGCTCCCTCGGCAAGATCCCAACTATCTAAATGACCACCCACCGTAATAATTTCCTGTGGAAATGAGCTACCCCTTATTTCTCCAATTACATTAAAAGAAGGCTCATCCGGCAACATGGTACAGCTATTGCTGAAAAAGGCAGTCAGCGTTGGTTGCTTCATTAGCTGCCTACTCAGCCAATCCGCATTATTGGTACTGATGGCCACTGCAGGTATTTTAGGAAAAGAATCGTTGTAAATAGTAACCCCCGTATGAGGAAAGTCATCGAAATTACTTGCCAAAGATCGAACTAGCACACCGATTGCTCCATACCTTGCAGCCATTGAAGGGCCTGCAGTTCTCGAAACCCCACTCTCCCCGTAAGCTTTAAAAGTGGCAATATAAGTCGGGTTCATCTCGAAATTAAAGAAAACAATTTTTCCTTTAATGCCAGCTTTACCCAATTTTTCTAATTCTTCAATAGTACTAACTTGAATTACGGGAGCATTGACTCCCTTCAACCCTGTGCCCTCCGAATTACCTAAGGAGCATAGGTTCAACGGATACTTAGACCCGTTGGGTAACTTTATATAGCCCACTTCTTTTACACCCCTTACCCAATGGGGAACCATACAAGGCTGAAAATACACCGTATCTGCCCCCGAATCACGCAGCATTTGAGCAGTAGCCGCTACCGCTTTTTGGGCTTGAATAGAACCGCTTAACCTTGGACCAATTTTTTTGCAAATCTGCCGTAAGTTTTCATAGGCTTTTCCTTGAATCAATATATTGTCCGCAATCATTTTGATGACTAGTGAATCTTCTTTTTGGGCCGTAGTGCCCACTGAAAGTAAACTTGCAAATACCAGTATTGTAATTTTTTGTACCATAGCTAATCTTGAGTTAACAAATTTAGTCATTTAAATGTATTACATGAATGGAGGGTGCCGACAATAATAAATCGGTAAATTGCATCAGTTTCAGTCAATTGCCAAAAAAGGGAATGGTTGAATGAATTGATGCGAATGAATAGACCCTGAAGGAATTTTTCTTAAAAAAGGGTCTGAACATACCATTCAGGCTGCTTTCCAATCTTCTTCATTATTAAATTTATAGTATGAATATCG
>JBIIVV010000188.1:0-6134 GCA_044339235.1 Ferruginibacter sp. | reverse complement strand
GTAACAAACAATCACTTGATCCACCGGGTGCTTGCTCAGTTGAAGAACCATCAAAACACCACATAGCACAATCCGCTAATTTACCACTGAAATCTTTTTCAACTTTTGTTTTGCTTCTTAATGATTGAGTTGGTTTGTACCCATCGAGCCAGATGTACTCTAATTTTGAAACTGCCATAGAATTTGAATTTTAATATTAATAAAAAAAAGTATATGCTAAAATTGTAACGATATCCTAAATTTTAACACAAAAATAATGTAGAATAATTTTATTTAAAAATATAATTTATAAACTATTTCAATTTACACGCAATAGAAAACATTTGTTTTTTTTACATATAAATAAACCGTTAAAAAATATTCTACCCACTGAATTTTTAAATTTGAAATACAAACAATTATTCAATTGATGATACACAGAAAATCGGGTCGATATGCGATGGGATTTCAAATTTTGAGTGACCAGCAAGGAGACTGATTCGCCTTCTCGGCCATGGCCAGCCGAGAGGGGATCAAGGCAATCATGTTGTCCGGATTTTGCAATGTAAGTACAAGGCATTTGGATTTTTAAATAAAATACGTATATTTAATAAAAAGACACGTATTATGACTACTAAACTTACCCTCACCGTTGAAAAAGATGTTATTGAGAGGGCCAAGTGCTTTGCTAAAAGTTCTGGCAGAAGTCTTTCAGAACTTATTGAACAATACCTAGATACTATAACACAAGAAAATAACCACCAGCAAGTTTCTCCTAAATTAAAAAAACTGATAGGGGTAGTTAAGTTACCGAAGGACTTCAATGAAAAAAAAGAGCTACAATCTTATCTCGAGAAAAAACATCTATGAAAAAAATTTTTATAGACACCAATATCTTGGTAGATCTACTAGCTGATCGGAAACCATTCAGCAAATATGCAGTCGATATTTTCAAAGCTGCAGAGAATAAAAAGATTACACTTTTTACTTCCTCTCATACAATGGCAACAACTCACTATTTATTAAAAAAGTTTGTAGATGATAAGACGCTACGAAAAACACTTTTAGGTTTATTCGAATATGTATCGATCATTCCAGTTGATAAAGAAATTCTTTCTAAAGGATTAAGATCAAAGCATAAAGATTTTGAGGATTCCATCCAGATTTATTGTGCAACAAACATTGAAAAAATCGATTGTATTGTAACTCGAAATACTAAAGATTTTAAAGGAAGTGAAATACTTGTATTGGCACCAGATGAACTGTGTTCAAAAATTTAATTGACCTGCCTACCTTGCTTTACTTATTTAACACTTACTTTCCGATACAAAACTTAGAAAAAATAAAATCCAACACATCTTCATTGGAAATATCGCCGGTAATTTCGGAAATATAATGCAGGCAACGGCGGATGTCTAGCGCCACCAAATCGGAAGCGGTGCCCTCATCGAGACCTACCTTAATATCTGTCAATGACTGGTGTACCTGCTGCAAGGCTGCATAGTGGCGGGCATTGGTCACCACCACATTTTCAGTAGCCGGTGACTCACCGACCGTGGAGGCAAATAAGGCATTTTTAATCTCGTCAATACCCTCTTTGTTTTTGGCAGAAATCGAAAAGATGGTATGGGCATCGCTAAACTTTTTAACCATCTCCCCTCTGGCAATATCTGACTTATTACCCGCCAATACATATTTCTTTTTGGACTGTTCAAACTGCTGCACAATAGCATCCAATTCGGCTGGCTCCATTTCATTCACATCAAAAATATACAATACCACATCTGCCCCCTTCATCTTCTCTAGACTCTTTTCAATACCCACCAGTTCAATCACATCGGTACTATCCTTTCTAATGCCCGCGGTATCAATCAGGCGAAACAAGATTCCATTGATATTGATAACCTCCTCAATCGTGTCTCTAGTGGTACCTGCTATCTCACTTACAATGGCACGGTCCTCATTTAAAAGCGTATTCAGTAAGGTGCTCTTTCCGGCATTGGGTTTGCCAATGATAGCAACACTTACGCCATTTTTTATTACGTTTCCCAGCTGAAAGGATTCCAGCAACTGCTGTGTGCTAATTTGTGCAGACTGAATAATAGCATCAAATTTGGCTCGATCAGCAAACTCTACGTCCTCTTCGCTAAAATCAAGTTCCAACTCAATCAATGCAGAAAAACCAATCAACTGCTCTCTTAATTCCTTTAACACCAAGCTAAATCCACCGCGAATATTGTTTAAGGCAGTTTTTTGGGAGGCTGCTGTATTACTCGCAATCAAATCTGCTACCGCTTCTGCCTGAGTGAGATCCAATTTTCCATTTAAAAAAGCCCGCTGAGTAAATTCACCTGGTTTGGCAATGCGTGCCCCTTTTCGAATACATGCTTCCAATATTTGCTGTTGCACATACGGGCTACCGTGACAACCTATTTCAATCACATCCTCACCAGTATAGCTTTTAGGTCCTTTAAACAATGACAATACCACTTCATCGATATTTAATCCGGAATCACTCAGAAGTCCAACGTGAATGGTATGAGACTTTTGCTCCATCAGATTCCTAGAGGGCAATAATTCACTAGCAATGACAAAAGCATTATTACCACTTAACCTTATCACACCGATTGCCCCTACACCCGGCGGAGTAGCCAGTGCAACAATGGTATCATCCCATCCAGCAATTTTCTGTAACATTTAACAAAGATACCATGTCTGGTAACGAAAGTCACAAAATCCAAGGGGCAAATTTTAAGTAAAAAAAATCCCTCTACAGAAGTGTAGAGGGATTTGAAAATTTATGTCTTTTGCTTATTGTTCTTCCACAACAAAAGTGATTGGCTGACGACGATAGGCATTCACATTTCTACCATTTTGGAGGGCTGGTGACCATTTTGGTCCACGCTTAATGATCTTAACCGCTTCCGCTTCCATTCCGTATCCATGTTTGCTTTCTGCCTGAACATCACTGATAGTACCATCTTTACTCACAATGAACTTAACAATTACCTGAAAAGTACCACTAGGTGCTCCATTATCAACAGGCGTATTGGCGTTCAAATTTTTCTGAAGGTACCTTACCCATGCAGCCTGACCTCCAGGAAATTGAGCTTCGTTTTCCACCTTGGTGAAAATCTTGTCTTCGTCATTCTCTTTTGGTGCTTCTACCACTTGGGTTCCCTTGTCCTCAACCGGAGCAACAATTTGATTTTTGTTATCACTCTCTACGGTCTTGGTGCTAATCACCTGATCTTCCTTAATTTCTTCAATTTTCTCATCTTCCTTTACCTCTTCATCCTTCACAATTTTTGGAGGGGTGAATTTCACCTGATTGATTTCGGGTGGTGGTGGTGGCTTAGGAGGAGGTGGTGGCGGTGGTGGCGGTGGTGTGTCATTTTTTTTGACTTCTGCCATCTGGGTATCCAATACCTCAATTTCAACCTTTGAATTTTTTGTTATGAAATCCGATAAAATCGTCGCAAATAAAGCCAACAACACCAATGATACTGTAATGATGATAGCCTTTGTTAAACGGCTGTTATAGGTTTTTCGAAGTTCATAGGCTCCGTACTGCTTATTCTTGCCATCGAAAATAATATCGAGGATGTCGGCAGTTAAAATTTTATTTATTTCCATTGTAAAATACTTTGTTAGTTAGATTTAAAATGTAACCAGTTCCATAAATTATTTAATGCCATTTGCTTCTTCTGTCATTTTAATTAACTGAGCTTCTGTATCACTCATGTCCACCTCGGCATAGTGCCCGGGGGGAACCGCATTAATAGCCATTTCGTCAAGGATATCAATCGCATTTTTAAAGGTTGCTTCTTTATCAGATTTGATGATATACATCAAATCGCCAACAGGAGTAGCCTTCTTTTTGTCGAGAATTACCTGACGTATTTCTTTAAAATTACTGCTTTTGAATTGGGCTGATGCATTGTCAGCAGATAATTCCCCGAAATAATAATAAACCTGATCATTTTTTCCCAATAACAAAGTCATTGCACCTGAATTTTTAACTTTCAACTGGTTATCTGGATCATCTTTTGGTTCATTCATTGCCATAGCCGTTGGAGTGCTCATGGTAGTTGTAAAAACAAAGAATGTAATCAAAAGGAATCCCAAATCAACCATGGGTGTCAAATCAACCCTAGTGCTCGCTTTCTTGGCCTTCTTTACGCCAGGCCCTTTTTTATGTCCGCCACCGGACGATGTATCCAATTCTGCCATATCGGTAGTTTTAAGTTGCGCTCCTTTTTGGGGAAGGCAAACGTTGGGGTAATTATTATTTTATTGGAGGGTTCAAGGCCAATTCTGAATCAGCTGGAACACCTTCTGGATTAGTTACGATCTTAAACTTAAAAATATCATTTCTTTTAAAAGCGTCTTTCACAAATTTAAAAGTTGGATATTTTGCAGCATTATCTCCTTTCACCAGCAAATTAAGTTTATCCATACTTTCGCCTGCATATGACCGCACCACACTTCCTATCCAGTCGGATAATTCATTGTGCAAACTGTCACCAACAGGTATACCTTCCATCATCTTTGGCTCCATAGGAGTTTCCAGTTGCAACATGCTCTTAATTTTATTGAATGGCATTCCGAAAAATTCCATTTTTCTGAGCTTGATCAATTCCTCCGGAGTCAACCCTAAAGCCTTTGTTGTGTTTACATCTTCGAGAACTGCCTGCTTTTTTGCACGGTCACCCAACATCAGGTATACTTTACCCTCTTTGTTTAAGGTAACTAATATAGCATCTTCTTTAGCAATTCTTGTTGATATGGAAGAGGGGGTTACAACTGTTACCGCTTCAGGTGGTTTGGTTTTGGTTGCCAGAATAAAAAAGGACAACAGCAAAAAAGCCACATCACACATCGCAGTCATATCTACCGCCGTACTCTTTCTAGGTAATTTAACTTTTGGCATTTTTAAATAATTTTATTGTTTTACGGTTTGATGCAAAATAATTGACAATTCCGTACAAATTATTTGTACAGGGATCCAAAACTTTGCGTTAATGTAAAACCGGACTCATCAATACCGTAAGTAATTCCATCGATACGGGTAGTGAACACGTTATAAAATATAATAGCCAATGCTGAAGTACCGATACCCAATGCAGTATTGTACAAGGCTTCAGAGATACCAACAGACAACTGAGTTGCTGCAGCACCACCACCTGAATCTTCACCCAATGCAGAGAACGCCTTGATCATACCTACCACCGTTCCTAACAAACCAATCAGGGTTGCTACTGAAGCTAGGGTTGATAAAAATACCAGGTTTTTTTCTAACATCGGTAATTCCAATGAGGTAGCTTCTTCTACTTCTTTTTGAATTGCCATTACTTTTTGATCAGTAGACAATTCTGTATTGCTAATCATATCTTTATAACGATGCAATCCTGCTTTCATTACATTTCCTACAGATCCTTTTTGTTTGTCACACTCTGCCAAAGCTGCATCCACATTTTTATTGGCTAAATGATATTGTACTTTACGAACAAAATCAGCATTACTTCCTGTGCCAGTTGCTTTAGTAATAGTCAACATTCTTTCGATTACAAAAGTAATAACGGTTAAAAGGCAACCAATTAATACCGGTACAATAATACCTCCTAAATACATTTTGTTTAATGCACTTTTTGGTCCTTCGTGTGATGGCCAAAATGCTCCAGAATCCGGCTTTGTAAACCCGGAAGCGTCTCCTAAAATAAATCTCCAGAAAGCATACCCAACGATAACACAAACCAATGGAGCAATCCATGAGATAGCATTACTAGATTTTTTTACTTGTACTGATGTAGATGGTTTTACATTTGCAGTTGATTTGGTTTCTGCCATAACGTTCGATTTTTTGTGTGTTAAAGTGAAAATTGGTTTGAAAAAAAATTTCGTTTTACAATGCTAAGCAAAAAAACTATTCCTACCATCAATTGATAAATAGAAATATTTTAGAGAGGCACAAGTTAATAAAATAATTGAATGTAACAACTTCAAAGAAAAAAAATAAACCTTTCTTAATAATATATAGGGGATCACTAGCGTTGCGTTATTGAAATGAATAGTTCTTTGAAAATATTGTCAGTATTGAGTTTGCGAGGATTTTGCACCTAAGACGATTTGATTTTTTTGAAGTTAAAAAAATC
>JBIIVV010000187.1:0-6143 GCA_044339235.1 Ferruginibacter sp. | reverse complement strand
AAGCATCTTCTTCGCAGACAATGCGTCGATTGAACTTGCTTGTTGGGTGTAATATTTAAACAAAATCTGTATTTCGTCTTCATGTGGTTTGCGACAAACGATTAACCGAAATGCCCTTGTTATCGCTTCTTTAACATCTGCATTTTCCTTAAAAAGTTTTGCAGCCAACACCCTAGATGCTTCCAATACGGTTGGATCATTCATCATCACCAATGCTTGTAATGGCGTATTGGTTCTTTGCCTTTTTACTTCACAGATATCACGATTACTGGCATCAAAGATGCCCATAGATGCTGGAGGTACCGTTCTTTTAATCAGTGTATACATGCCACGCCTATACAATTCTTTTCCATGATCCTGTATGTACACGGATAATAAGCCCCTGCCGGAAGTAGCGCCTTCCCATAAACCATCGGGCTGATAAGGCTTCACACTTGGCCCGCCGATATTGGTGTTCAGCAATCCGCTGCTTGACAACACAAAATCTCTAATTAATTCAGCCTCTATCCGATACCGTGGTCCTCGAGCAAGCAATATATTGTCAGGATCCTTGGCCAATTTTTCTTTCGTTATTTCAGCCGATTGTCTGTAAGTGGCAGACTTCACCATTTGTTTCATCAGTCTTTTAATATCCCAATTATGCTGCATAAAATCAACCGCCAGCCAGTCTAATAATGCCGGGTTGAAAGGTAGTTCGCCCTGCATACCAAAATCGCCGGAGGTTTTTACAATGCCTCTTCCAAAAATTTCCTGCCACAATAAATTGATAAACACCCTTGCTGTAAGCGGATTTTCCTGGTCAAATAACCAGTTAGCCAATCCCATTCTGTTTTTAGTATAACTTGCTTTAAAAGGCAAAATCGAAGCGGGTGTTCCCGGCTCTACTTCATCGCCTGGTACATCATACTGCCCACGTTGAAGAATATGCGTTTTGCGAATCGTATCTTGGTCGCTCATTACAGATACAATCAGTTTATTGGTATCCTCTTTATTGATAAAGGTGAGCATATTTTTAATATCCTCTTTGCAGATCTCCATGAAAGGTTTTTTAGCATAAGTCTCAGGACCTCCAATCCCTGATTCCATTCCTTTATCCTTCACATTATTGAAGAAAGCAAAAAGCTGGTAATACTCTTTTTGGGAAAAGGGATCGTATTTATGATCATGGCAATGCGCGCATTCTAAGGTAACCCCTAACAACCCTTTTCCAAAAAGATCCGTACGATCTGTTACATACATGATTCTATATTCTTCAGGTATAACCCCCCCTTCTTCGGTAATCTTATGGTTTCGGTTAAATCCTGTGGCCAGCAATTGCTCTTGTGTATAATTGGGAATCAAGTCTCCTGCCAATTGCCAGGTTACAAAATCTTTGTAACTCATGTTTTTATTAAACGCATGAATAACCCAGTCGCGCCAAGGCCATTGTGTTCTATAGCCATCATCCTGGTATCCGTGCGAGTCTGCATATCTTGCCAGGTCGAGCCAAAGTAAAGACATCTTCTCTCCATATGCAGGCTTTTGAATTAACTGATCCACTACCTTTTCGTAAGCATCAGGACTTTTATCTTCCAAAAATGCATTCATCATACCCAATGAAGGAGGCAGCCCTGTAAGATCAATACTTAGCCGTTTTAATAGCCTTTCTTTATCCGCTTCTTCATTAGGCGATATACCTTTTTGCTCTTGCTTCGCTAATATAAAATAATCAATTTCATTTCTTGGCCAACTAGCCATTGACACCTTAGGGAGAGGCCCTTTTTTAGGCGCTACAAACGCCCAATGTTTCTCATACTTTGCACCCTGTGCAATCCATTTTTCAATCAGATCAATTTCATGTTGTGTCAGTTTTAAATTCGACTCAGGAGGAGGCATGACCATCGCAGTGTCTTTTGAGCTGATTCGCAAAAAAACTTCAGACAAATCGGGTTTGCCTGGCACCAATGCATGGGCAGTTGGATTTTCTTTTAAAGCATGATACGCACTCTCCGCCTGATCTAATCTTAATCCAGCTTTCCGCTTGTTGGCATCCGGACCATGGCACGATAGACATTTATCAGATAGGATAGGACGAATATCATAATTATAGCTAACAGAATCTGGAATTTTTGAAGAAACCAGTAGACTTGCTTCCTGATTATTACATGCCTGAAATAACCCTGTAACAATTACAAAGAAAGAAATTACCAATAATATTTTAGGTGAAACATTCATACAGCAAGGATTTTATTAGGTGATTTTTCATATACCCTTTTAACTTAGACTTCAAACAATACTTGGCGAGTAATATTTTTTCGGTACAGTTCGGGAGATACACCTATTTTATTTTTAAATAATTTTGAAAAATAAAATGCTGATTCGAAATTTAATCCGAACGCTATTTCTTTAATCGTTTTTGAATGATCATCTAAAAGTATTTTAGCTTTCTCAATTTTCAATTTCAATAAATATTGATTCGGTGCAATTCCAGTGTGAGCTTTAAAAGACTTTCGAAACCATGCATAACTCACATTTAGCTCTTCCGCTATTCGTTCCATTGTACAATCCTGATCAAGATTGGTTTTTAAAATAATCTTTGCCTTATTAATAATTGACGCTACTATGTCTTCTTCCACAAAAGATTGTAGTCTATTAATCGACTGAATATTACCCAGTAAGTTCATTAGAATGCCAGACAACAAGAGTTGGCAGCAGGTCCTGTCTCCTTTTGCTTTATCAATAATGGAAATAAATAATTGAATAATAGATTCGTGCAATCCAAGTTCCAATACAGCATTTTCTTTTGAAATAATATGTTTGTCAACTATATTCTCGAAAATACCACCTTTAAATCCAACCCAAAATTCATCCCATCCTTTTTGTGGATTTGGTTTATAACGATGCCATTCGCCAGGGAATAAAAAAATAACAGTCCCCTGCTTTATTAAATGATGCCCGCAATTTTCGGATTCAAAAACCCCTTCCCCTTTGGTTATATAAATTATTTGATACTCATCCAATATACGACCTTGATTCCATGTAAAAGAATGATGAGTAGGATGCTCAAGTAGTGGATAAGCCGACTCCAAACTTGTTTTGTTGAAGCCGGTATTTACAACCTGTATACCACATTTTTCATCTTCTGAACTTGTGGGAAGGTATTTATAATAATTAAGCATGGTTTATTATAAAAATTTGAATTTTAAAAATAAAACAGAAATCGTTTTTGAACGTTTACACTTTTTGTCTTTTAATAGAAACCTATTAACTATTTAAAAAATTGAATTTAATATAGTGGTATAATATATTTATAATTCCTTGAAAGGTGGGTATGCAAAAAATTATCAAATTGAAGAATTACATTTTTTTTAGAAAATATTTTTCTTGAATTATTATTCATTATCTGTAAAATAAAGCGAATCGTAAACAATGCTATTCTTAAAAGGGATACTAAAGCAAATTATGAATTTTAAAACTCAACACTGTCCTGTCTTGACCTGATTGGAGCAAAATTTACCGTTTGAATTGTACCTGTCGATTATATTCTTTATTAAGTTTCGGGTTACCGAAAACATGATCATTTTTAAATTCAAGATCAAATTGCCTATTTCCCTGATAAGTATTTAATGCTTCTGCCTCATCTCCCTTAAAAATGAGTTTAAATTTTCTAAAAGGATTTTGGAAAATCAAGCCATTGTCAATTCGGTCATTAAAAATGGGTTTTACATTTTCTATTTTGTGCATATAAAGTATATGCTCAAAGATGCTGAAGGAAGCTGTATTGATCTTCACGAAGCAATTAAATTGGGCGAAAATGCTACGGAAATGATTGCTAAGTATTGTAAATAGAGGATATTTTACAACGCAAAATATCTTTCTTTCCCACTATTGGGAATTGCAATGGGTTCATATAAATTGCGTAATTTCCTTTTGTAAAATGGGTAAAGCGACTATTTTTACTATTTTAAATTCTAATTTTATAAAATGGCAGAGTGTAAAATAAACTGTGTCAGAAGTTAAAATCTTAACTTTAAAACACAGAAAATGGAAAACAACCAACCCAAGCCCTTCGATTACGAACTGGCGAAGCAATAAGTAAAGGAGCAGCTACGCAGTGGCAAGTCCTTATTTAGTAAAGGTGGTGCTTTTGCCCCCCTTTTAGAAGAGATGCTCAATGCAATTCTTGAGGGCGAGATTGATGCTCATCTGGATGAAGATGAACGACGTTCTGGCAATCGCAAGAATGGAAAAGGCGGCAAGATGTTAAAGACCTCAGCTGGTACCATTGAAATTAACACTCTCCGAGATCGTCATGGAAGTTTTGAACCCGAGATGGTCAAGAAACGCGAGACCATTATGGCTCAAAACCTCGAAGATAAAATCATCGGCCTTTATGGTTTGGGGGTTAGCCTTCGGGATATTAGTAGCCATATTAAGGAAACTTACGATACAGATATTTCAGCCACCACATTGAGTTCTATTACAGACAAAGTGATTCCGCTGGTAAAAGAATGGCAACAGAGGCCCTTAGAGAGTATGTATTGCATTGTATGGTTAGATGCTATGTATTACAAAGTAAAAGAAGATGGTCGAACCCAAACTCGATGCGTATACAACATACTGGGAATTAACCAAGATGGACGTAAAGACGTGCTGGGAATGTATGTTTCGCATAGCGAAGGTGCTAATTTTTGGCTCGGCGTGATTACAGACTTGAATCAACGTGGGCTGGATGATATTCTAATTGCTTGTATCGATAACCTAAAGGGATTTGATGAGGCAATCAAAACCATTTACCCTCAAACGGAGGTGCAAACTTGTGTAGTTCACCAAATCAGAAATTCAATCAAATACATTGCGAGCAAGGATCAAAAGGTTTTTATGGTAGATCTTAAACCCGTTTACAAGGCAGATAATGAAGCTCAGGCATTGACGGAATTAGACTGCTTAAAAGAAAAATGGGGTAATAAATATCCGATGGTGATTGGGTCATGGGAGAAAAACTGGCATAAACTCAGTACTTATTTTAAGTATCCGCCTTCTATCCGAAAACTTATTTACACCACCAATACCATTGAGGGATATCATCGCCAAATACGCAAAGTCACGAAAAATAAAGGTGTTTTTACCAGCGATATGGCACTGATGAAACTGATTTATTTAGCTACAGATCGAATACAGTTAAAATGGAATATGCCGTTAGCCAATTGGGGTATTTGTGCATCCCAATTAAAAATTATATTTGCAGAAAGAATGAAGACGGCGCTCTGACAGTTCACCGTTAAAAAGAGGTGGCGCCTTGCTCTGTGGATGGAGCCGTCACCACCTCTTTTTAACTAACACCAAAATATTTTTTGACACAGTTTAATTTACAAACGCTTTTTATGCCCTAATTCCGAATCAAGGTTACATTTCCTTTCCGAATCAGTTCCTTTCCTTTTTCATCAATGGCTAAAATGATCCAGGAATAGGTTTCAGTAGGAACTTCTTTTCCTTTGCTGGTACCGTCCCAATATTGACTCATACTATTGGTAGTAAAGACTTCATGTCCCATACGATCAAATACTTTAAAATACCTGATCTCTTTAATGCCAACATATACAGGTTTGAGTATTCTATTTTCTGCTACCGATGCATTGTTTGGGATAAAAGCCCTCGGCAGAAAAATGTCATTCCCCATAAAACCCCAAATTTCAACCCTGTCTGTAATAGTACAGCCCGCAGAATCAATAATTTTAATCAGGTAATTATTTATTCGATGTGTTACATTGATAGTAGGACAGCTTATGATAGTGCTGCTTAAATCTAGAGCAGGTGACCAATTGTAATTCACTCCCGCTGGTAAAGCACATATAGTAGTTGGATTATTGTATGCAATATACTTTCTGGTATAGATAGAATCAGCCCTTCTATCTACAATTTTTAACTGATGTGCAGGCAATGTTGAATCCTGTAGCAAGGGACAGGCCCTTCCATTCACAATTAATTTTACAGAATAAGTTCCTGCACTTTTAAATACATGTGTGGGGTTTTGGATATTGTCAAATGAACCATCGCCAAAACTCCAGCGATAAGCACCTATCAAATCGTAAATGCCAGCCTTACTAGTATCTGTGAAATTAACGGGTGTAAAAACACAATTATTATCGGATTTAAAACCTGCC
>JBIIVV010000186.1:0-6164 GCA_044339235.1 Ferruginibacter sp. | reverse complement strand
AACATGCCTGAAATGGATGGATACTCTTTTATTGAACAAGTGAGGGCAAGCGGTTTTTTAAAAAAAATTCCTATGTTGATGTTATCGGCTAGCGAAAGTACCGAAGTTAAAATTCGATGTCTTCAATCCGGTGCAGATGATTTTATTGCTAAGCCATTTAATCCAAGGGAATTAGCTGCCAGAATGAATGGTATTCTTAGAAGGTCGCGTAAAAATAATTTTTCCTAAACAATCATGGTGAATCAGTTAAAAAAAATTGCGGTAATCACCAGAGAGGAGGCCGTTTCCCAGCAGGTGAAGGGTGCATTGGAAGATGTATACGAATTGTATTTTTTTAATAATGGGCAGGGGTTTAACGAATCGCTTAAAAGTAAAATTGTTTTTAGTGCCATTATTTCAGCAGATG
This sequence comes from Ferruginibacter sp., assembly GCA_044339235.1. GTDB lineage: Bacteria > Bacteroidota > Bacteroidia > Chitinophagales > Chitinophagaceae > Ferruginibacter. The sequence continues at coordinate 5,758 of JBIIVV010000186.1, read as the reverse complement.
AATTAAATGGTTCAGGTGGCATTCCTTTACATGATTACTTAACCAGTTTAGGGCATGGACTTATTCCATTTATTATTTTGATGGACCAGATAGATGATGAAGATCGAAAGTTGGCGATGCAGGATCATATCGCAGAGATATTCTCCAAACCGCTTAATGCAAAGGCGTTTCGACTAAGGGTAACCTATCTGATGGAAAACTGGACGGCTAAAATTCCGCAGCCTTTAATACATCCACCTTATAAAATTCAACAAATCAAGCGCATTTTTGATATCACTTTTTCAGGCTTGGCGCTCCTGTTATTAAGTCCCATTTTTGGCATCATAGCTCTGCTAATAAGGCTGGAATCGAAGGGGCCTGTTTTTTATTATTCCTTAAGGGTGGGCACGGGGTATAAGATATTTAAGTTTTATAAATTCCGCTCCATGTATACCGGTGCAGACGCGCGGTTAAAAGATCTTTTCCATCTCAATCAATATAACGAATCGAAGTCCTGTAACGAAGCTACTTCTGTTGTTTCAGCAGCATTGTGTGGGTTTTGCAGAAAGACTGGTAGCGCCTGTCAAAATCCATTGTATACAGATCACAGGGTTGTTTGTGAATACCTCTCTAGCCAGCAAAATGAAAATATATCCTCCTCGGCATTTATTAAAATAAAAAATGATCCTCGAATTACCCGTGTTGGTAATTTTATAAGAAATGCTAGCCTAGATGAACTGCCCCAATTATGGAACGTTTTTACGGGGGATATGTCAATTGTAGGCAACCGACCACTTCCATTGTATGAAGCCGAAAAAATAACCACGGATAAATCTGCACTGCGCTTTATGGCTCCAGCGGGTATTACCGGCTTGTGGCAGGTGGAGAAAAGAGGCAGGGAAGAAATGTCGGAACAAGAGCGGTTAAACCTAGATAATGATTATGCCAAAAATCACAGTTTCGTAAATGACATCAAATTGATTGTACGCACCTTTCCAGCTTTATTTCAAACTGGTAATGTATAATATGTTTCGTTTAAAAGGCCATCTCCATACAGTTGTATTTTCTTTTCTATTCTTATTTTTTAATACCCTGCAGGCTCAATCAGTGACGATGGATTCTTTACTAAAAAGGGTGTTGGCTAGCGATGAGTTATTACCCATGTTAATTGATTCTGCCATCAAGTATTCACCAGAATATCGAAGGGCAACGAATAGTGGATCGGCCGAAAAGGCGAATTACCAAATTTCCAAAAACGTCATCTATGATGCGCTATCACTTCAGTCATCTTACAATTACGGCACCAATTTTTTTTCATCTAACAATAATTCCCTAACCCCTGGATTTGCCAATTTAACAAAGGCGCAAAATGGAAACTATACAGTTGGTATTGGATTGCAGTTACCAATTTCACAAATTATCAATCGTAAAAATATTTTAAAATTGGGCCAGTCGAGATTGAATATGGCTAATGCCGAGCAGGAAAGGGTAGTGGTAAATATAAAGCAGCAGGTAATTCAATTATATCTTGATTTTAAATTGATACATAAACTAATGGCCATAAGCAGTAAGAATAAAGAGGCTGCGCAAGTTAATAATTTGATGGCGGAGAAAGATTTTTTGAACGGACAAATAAATATAGAGCAGGCTTCGGTTGTGTTGGGGGTATATAATAAATCAGTTGTCGAATATGAAACCTATGTTAATAAATTTCAAAATAGTTACCTTCAGCTAGAAGCATTTACGGGAACTACTATTTTAGCTTTAGTAATCCAGTCTAAATGAGCTTTATCTATTTTATAAAACTGCTACTAAAAAATTGGCTTTGGTTGATACTGATACCAATGGTAGTAGCAGGGTCTATTTTTTATTTTACCCGAAATGAACAAAAGATATATTCTTCTGAATCGGTTGTGTACACTGGTATCGCATCTGGATATAATCTGAGTGGAAGCAATAAATCCGACTACTTTGCAACCAGTAATGCATTTGATAATTTGCTTTCACTGATTAATTCAAGGGAAACTAAGCAAGAGGTATTAATCAATTTATTAGCGGGCCATTTACTTTTAAAAAAGCAGGATCCGCTGATTTTATCACAGGATGCTTTCAATCAGCTACAGTTGCTGGTGCCCGATAGCATTCGGTCAGTTCTTGTTAAGCCAACCCTTGAGGGTACCATACTGTCCTTAAATCAGTATATGAAAAAAGGGGAAGGGAATGTGATTTATTCAATTATTCATTCCGACAATCCGTTTTACTCCCTCAATGCAATGAATAGCATTAAGGCTTCTCGGATCAACAATAGCGACCTGATCAAAATTGCTTATGAGACTAGTGATGCTGCTATTTGTATGCGTTCATTGGAATTGCTGGAGGAATCTTTTATGAAAAAACACCGCATGATCAAGGAGGGGCAATCTGAAACAGTGGTAGGGTACTTTGAAGAGCAAACTCATAATGCCCTTTCCAGGTTAAATGCTGCCGAAGAAAGTTTTATGGAATTTAATAAACAACATGATATTATTAATTATTATGAGCAGACAAAAGCAGTGGCTGTTCAAAAGGAAAACCTAGGTGTACAAGAACATAATTTAGTGATGGATAAAATGGCCAGTATCAAATCACTGGAAAAAGTAAATGACAATTTAAAGAATCGGCTTTACCAAAATGAATATGGCGCTGATATTATCAATAAAAGAGCCCAGCTTTCGGATCTGAATAATACCATTGCGGTAGGGGAGTTTTTTAATAAAAATGAAAAGGGTAATCTTCATGTGTTGGATAGTCTTCGCAATGAATCTGCTCAGTTGGATAAAAAAATGAAGGGTTCCGTTTATGACCTTTATTCCCACTCGCTTACCCCTAATGGCATACCTAATAAATTTGTTTTGGATGAGTGGATTAAAACATCTTTGGATGTTGAACAAAATAAGGCAAGGTTAACTGCGATGGATAAGCGTAGAATTGAGTTCTCACAAGAATATAGAAAGTATGCACCTTTGGGGGCCTTGCTAAAAAAAATTGAGCGGTTGATCAATGTTTCTGAACAAGAGTACCTTGAAATGTTACACGGATTAAATACGGCTAAATTAACGCAGCAAAATACTGAGCTTACTACTAAATTGAATATTGTGGATCCGCCTTTTCTTCCAATGAAGGCGAATGCCTCCAAACGAATCGTGCTGGTGATAGTGGGTTTTATGGTGGGGTTTATTTTGGTGTTGTCAATCATTTTAGCGAGGGTTCTCATTAATCAAACTCTTCAACGACCTGATAGAGCAGCTAGTTTGACTGGTTTACCCATGTTGGGGATTTACCCCCTGTTAAGTGCCCCTGTTGCTTTTATTCAAAAGTCAAATTTACGTTTGTTACAACAATTACTCCCTCTGCTAAATTTTTCAAAAAAACCGGTTACCATTGGATTTTTTAGTATTCAGGAGCAGGAAGGTAAGTCTACCTTGATCAATGCATTGAGTAATGGTTTTTCAAAACTTAATTATACTGTGGAAACTCTGCAATGGAATGAGGGAGTAATTGATTTTTCTTCCTCAAAGGATATTGTTTTACTTGAATTTCCACCACTGGATTCTATGATGCTAAGGCCTGGTTTAATACCTCCAATGGATCATAGTATTTTAGTTTGTAGAGCAAATAGGGTTTGGGGTAAAATTGATAAAAATTTATTATCCCTATTTGTAAAAAGCACCTGCCTTACACTTTCTTTTTTGTTGAACGGGGTGAAGATTGACTTTGCTGAAGAGTATATTGGTGAAACACAAAAAAAGAGATTTTTTCTTCGTTCCTATCTAAAGGGATTGGCCAAGTTTGAATTTGGAAATAAAAAAAATATTCGCGCCTAAAATTATTTCCTAATTAAAAGCTTTGTTTATTTAATACAACAAATGAATTCACTGCCTATTAAAAAAGACGTTTTTTATTCCGAAGGTGATATTGGCAATCATTCTATGCTGCTCTTACCTTGCTTATTGATTGCTGCTTTTATTGGTTGGTTGATTGCTTACTTTGGTTTTACCGTAGCGGGCCTATTCATTGCTGTACCTATTTTAATTGGATTTTTAATACTTGTTTTTTTGAATCCCAGGGTAGGGTTTATCTCTTTTTTGGTGTATAGTTTTTTAATGCCCGGCATTGGACGTCATTTTATAGAAGTTCAGGTGGGCTTGGGTATCGACGCTTTATTGCTAATCACCTGGTTGGCCGTTATTTTTTACAGGGGCAAAAAGTATCGATATCGCCAGCTCAACAATGATTTGTTATGGCTTTCTCTTGTATGGTTTATTCTTACTGTTTTGCAAATAGGAAACCCTGCTCGCCCAAATATTGTTGGGTGGCTTCAAGAATCAAGAACAATTTCCTTGTATTGGGTGATGGTGATTCCATTAACCATGCTTGTTTTTAATAAAAAATCAGACATCTATGTCTTTACAGACCTGGTTATCTTCCTTTCATTGTTAGGGGCTTTGTATGGAATGAAGCAATTGTATATAGGCATGGATTCTGCCGAACAACTGTATTTGCAGGAACACCTCAAAACTCATATGCTTTACGGAAAGGTGAGGATATTTTCCTATTATTTGGAGGCTGCTCAATTTGGGGCTTCCCAGGCAAGTATCGTCATATTGTGTTTTATACTTGTTTTTGGTCCTCATTCAAGGCTGAGGCGGATTTGTTATGCAACAGCTGGTTTGTTTATTTTTTATGGGATGCTTCTTTCAGGTACCCGTGGGGCATTGGCTGGTATACTGGGTGGAGGGCTAGTTTTTCTAGTATTGAGTAAGCAGGTAAAGATTATACTGTTGGGTGGTGCGATTTTATTGGGATTTATTGGGATGCTGAAGTTTACAAAAATCGGTCATGGAAATGATCAAATAAGAAGAATGCGTTCTGGTACGGATGTAAAGGATGCATCTTTTCAACTAAGGCTAATCAATCAAAAAATATTGAGCAATGCCTTACAGAGTAAGCCCTTTGGTACTGGTCCTGGTACGAGTGGAGCTTGGGGTAATAAGTATAATGCCCATATTTCCACCTCTAAAATTGCCCCAGATAGTTTGTTTGTAAAAGTTTGGGTGATGTATGGCATCACTGGTTTCATATTGTGGCTGGGCATCATGTTGTATATTTTTGGCAAATCGGTTGGCTTGATTTGGAATACGAGGGATCCCTTATTGCGAAACCAGTTATGTGCCTTATGCGGTGTGTACGTATCCATTTTGGTTTGTAGTTATGGCAATGAAGTCATGAACAATGTACCTTCTTTAACCATTGTGTATGTCAGCTGGGCTTTAATTTCAATGAGTACGCGATGGGATATTTCTCTGCCAAAATCTACCCTAGCATGAATGAGCCCTTGGTATCCATCATTACCATTAATTACAATTGCCCTAGTGTTACGGATGCGATGCTGCATTCTCTGTCCTTACTGAATTATCCTAATTGGGAAGTAATTGTGGTGGATAATGCTTCCCCGAAATATTCTTCTGCTTATTTAAAAAAGCTTTATCCTTTTATTAAACATATCAGCTCTCCGGTTAATGTAGGTTTTGCAGGGGGAAATAATATCGGTCTGCAATTTGCCAAAGGAGAATATGTTTTGTTTTTAAATAATGATACCGAAGTGACAGAAGGTTTGGTGACAGAATTAGTGATGCATTTGAAAAAAAATCCAGCCTGCGCCATTGCCTGCCCCAAAATAAAATATCATTCAATGCCTAGCGTTATTCAATATGCAGGTGCAATGGGATTACATCCCTTA
>JBIIVV010000185.1:0-6208 GCA_044339235.1 Ferruginibacter sp. | reverse complement strand
TTACAGCGACCCCAATAGAGCCATTAGGGAAAGTTGGGATGATTATATCCCTCCCTATAAAAACCTGGGTGCTATTTTTATTAAAGCCTACAATAAAAAAATGGAACTAGGTCTTTAACTCTTTCAACTCGCTGTTGAACCTGGGTGCAACAGTCAATTTCTCAATATCTTTGCTGCATGATTGAAACGGTAAAAGCTAAAAAGGTTGTCGATTTTTCTTTATTAAAAAGGGTATTCCAATTTGCCGCACCATACAAAAAGAAGTTTTTCTGGTCACTATTCTTAGCTATATTTTTAGCAGTTATTTCCCCCATTCGGCCATGGCTTATTCAAATTACGATTAACAAGGGCATGCAGCCAGGTGCACAGGTTTGGTTTTTGAAGGGGGCGGCAGAGGTGATCATCGGCATTACCATCATCCAACTGGGGATCTTATTAGTTGAAACGGTCTGTCGTTTTATATTTAGTTTTTTTACTGCATCGCTGGGGCAAATGGTGGTAAAAGATATGCGCGTAGTTACCTATCAAAAAGTAATTAATTTAAATCTATCCCAATTCGATAAAACTCCCATCGGTACACTTACTACAAGAACCATCAATGACATTGAATCGATCAATGATATTTTCAGCGACGGGTTGATTCCAATTATTGCGGATTTATTGTCAATCATTGCTGTGTTGAGTTATATGGTCTATGTAGATTGGAAGTTGACATTGATCTGTATGGCTCCCTTTCCACTGCTCATCATTACTACTTATTTTTTCAAGGAAAGTGTGAGTAGGTCCTTTACTCGCGTGCGCAATGCGGTGGCACAGCTAAATGCTTTTGTTCAGGAGCATATCACCGGCATGGGAATTGTGCAGGCCTTTGCAGCTGAAGACAGAGAGTTTAAAAAATTCAATCATATTAACGAGGAACATCGAAATGCCAACGTGCGGTCCATATTTGCCTATTCCGTTTTTTTTCCCATTGTAGAATTGATATTGGCAATATCACTGGGCTTGCTGGTATGGTGGGCTGGGGGTAGCCAAGGTCCGGAGGCAGCAGGCAATATCACTGCATTTATTTTATGCCTCAATTTATTGTTTCGTCCGCTGAGGGTCATTGCAGATAAATTCAATGTGCTGCAAATGGGTATGATTGCTAGTGAAAGGGTTTTTAAATTAATGGATAACAAGGATTTTGTTGCCAACAAGAATAGCGAAGACCCAATCACCCATTCGCTCAAAATATCAACGGGGGCTGTGTCTTTTCAACATGTATGGTTTGCCTACCTTGAGCAGCAATATGTATTGAGAGATATTTCATTTTCTATTAATGCCGGGGAAACGCTTGCCATTGTGGGTAATACTGGCAGTGGCAAAACTTCTATCATTAGTTTATTGAATCGGTTATACCATATTGATAAAGGCCTAATCACGGTTGATGGAATTGACATTACTGATTTCGACCTTTTTTATTTAAGAAGTAAAATAGCCGTCGTATTACAGGATGTGTTTTTATTTAGCGGATCGGTATATGACAATGTAACCCTGCGAAATAGCGACATAAAAAAAGAGCAGGTGGTGGAAGCGGCTCAACTGATAGGCATACACGATTTTATTTTACAGTTGCCGGGGGGCTATGATTACAATGTGATGGAAAGGGGGGCAACCCTTTCATTGGGTCAGCGGCAATTATTGTCTTTCGTGAGAGCCTTGCTCTATGATCCAGCGATACTGATTTTGGATGAAGCAACCTCCTCTGTAGATACCGAGAGTGAACAACTGATCCAACATGCCATTGATCAATTAATAGCGGGAAGAACATCCATAATTATTGCTCATCGGCTAAGTACCATTCGTAAAGCGAATAAGATTATCGTGCTAGATAAGGGCGAAATCAAGGAATTTGGTTCACATGAAGATTTGATTGTAAAAAAGGGATTCTATTACCAGTTGCACCAAATGCAATTTGAAATGCAAGGGGAAAGATGATTTTTCTATAAAAACTACCTGATTTTTTTAATAAATTGCAGGTATGAGTGTTGAAAAAAACAATACGAAGCAATCCGTTCAGCCCATCTTGCATGAAGATACAGGTGATAAAGACGTTTGGAAAATTGCAGAAGAAAAAAAAATCAAAGCGGCCTTGAGTCTTAGTTATTCCGAACGATTTAGCATTATGATGCGATTAATGCGAATTGACAAAATGCTCTCCAAAGCAAAAATTACTCATAAAAAAGACTTTTAACCAATTTGCCCGCTTTATTGCCAATAAAAAAGCGATCAACCGCCCCAAAGACCCAATCGATGTGCTTGAATTAGAAAAGATTAAGCTGGTAAGAAAAGAAATGGGTTTGGATTAATCCTCGATTCGCCAAAATTCAGGTTAAAATATCTGATTTTCCTTCCCCAATTATTCAATATTCTCCTATCTTTGCGCCAAATTTCGGGAAAGATATGGCCACAAAGAGCATCAAATCATTACTGGTAGCGGTTTTAAGTACTATTTTACTAAGCTACTCTTTTACGGCAACAGCTCAGCATGAAGCTACGAACGCTGAGGAAGCGCATGCAGCCCCCAAAAAAGAAGGCTTTAATGCAAAAGAAGTGATATTTGAACATATCATGGATGCCCACGAATTTCATTTCATCAACTATAAAGGTAGCGACGGAGAGCTTCATCCTGTCTCTATTCCATTACCCATCTTTTTATATTCTCCCCAAAATGGATTTTCTTTTTTTATGTCCTCCGCTTTTGAGCATGGGCACAAGGAAGTTGCCGGTTACAAATTAGTAGAAGGTAAAATACTATCTACTGAAGCAGCTGTAAAGGTGTTTGATTTTTCTCCAACTCGAAATGTAGTTCAGATGCTACTTGCATTGGCATTTTTGGTTTGGTTGATGATCAGCGTTGCCAAAACCTATTCAAAGGGACAGGGAGTTACCTCCGCACCCAAGGGTAAACAAAATTTGGTGGAGGTGTTGGTGGCATTTGTAAGGGATGAGGTTGCTAGGCCCAATTTGCGTCATAAGGCAAATAAGTACCTACCCTATTTACTGACTGTATTTTTCTTTATTTTAATTAATAATGTGATCGGATTGATTCCGGGCACTGCAAATGTTACCGGCAATATTGCTTTTACGGTAGTGCTAGGCTTGATCTCATTTGTGGTGATCATGTTCAGTTCCAATGCACATTATTGGGGACATATTTTCAACCCGCCAGGGGTGCCTGGTTTTGTAAAACCAATTTTGGTGTTGGTAGAGTTTTTAAGTGTTTTTATTAAGCCGTTTGCCTTGATCATCCGGTTGTTTGCCAATATGGTGGCAGGGCATATTATTATTATTTGTTTGATTTCATTGATTTTTATATTTGCCCAAATACAGCCTGCTTTAGGATTTGCAGCATCGCCCGTATCAATCGCGTTTACTGTTTTTATCTATTTCATTGAGGTGTTGGTGGCATTTTTACAGGCATTTATTTTTACAGTACTTACGGCAGTATTTATTGGGCAGGCATTTGAGGGAGAGCACCATGAGGACGAACATGCACATGCTTAAGAAGTTTAAATTGATTCTACGTTTTTTTTAACCAGTATAAATTCACAATTATGGACTTTATTTTATTAGATGCATTAGCAAATGCAGGTGGTGCGGTAGGTGCAGGTCTTGCTGCGATTGGAGCAGGTATCGGTATCGGACAAATTGGTAAAGGCGCTGTAGAAGCGATTGCCCGTCAACCGGAAGCCTCTAATGATATCCGTGCAAACATGATCCTGGCTGCGGCTTTGGTGGAAGGTGCTGCATTGTTCGCTATCATTATCGGATTTTTGGCAATGGTATTGTAATACCATTACCTACATGATTACTGCATCCAAAGTACAGGACGGAGGATGCAGTATTATTGATTTCATCAGCTTCATTGCGTCCATTCATTTTATTGAAAGATCGCCCATGACACTGTTTTAAATATTTGGTTTTCGGAAATTATTATTTTTCAGTTTTAATTGTATAAAAATGCAACTGTTAACACCCGATTTAGGATTATTACTTTGGACATTATTGGCCTTTTTGATCGTGTTTTTTTTATTAAAAAAATTCGCATGGCCAGCCATTATCCAAGGACTTTCAGAAAGAGAACAAAACATTGCTGATGCCATCGCTTCTGCAGAAAAAGTGAAACTCGAAATGTCGCAATTAAAAAATGACAACGAGGCTTTTCTCATAAAAGCAAGGGAAGAAAGAGCATTGCTTTTGAAAGAAGCCAAAGAAATAAAAGAAAAATTGATTAGCGAGGCTAAGGAAGAGGCAAAGGCACAGGCAGCTAAAATTGTTGCTGATGCACAAGTTACCATTAATCATCAGAAAATGGCCGCCATTACCGACCTTAAAAATCAGGTAGGCAGTTTGGTGATTGAGGTTAGTGAGAAAATATTACGTCGCGAATTGAGCAATAAAGATGAGCAGGAGCTTTATATCAAGCAATTGGCATCAGAAGCGAAACTGAATTAGTAAATACGCAAATTCGGAAATGGGCCAGTTAGCGGACGTTTTCAATTTTCTAATTTCCTAATTTTCAAATTCTACAATTAAATGACCAATCCACGTTTAGCAACCAGGTACGCAAAAAGTATCATTGATTTAGCCATTGAGCAAAAGCAGTTAGATGCGGTGTATGCCGATATGAAATTCCTATTAAGGATTTGCAAATCCAATCCCGATTTTTTGGCGGTATTGCTTAGCCCAATCATTAAGCCCAGTTCAAAAGGAAAGATCATTGAATCGATCACCAAAGAAAGGGTAAGCGAACTAACTTCTGCCTTTATCAAATTATTGGTTACCAAGACTAGAGAAACGAATTTACCTGAAATTGCGGCTGCTTTTGTAGACCAGTATAATGTTATTAATAATATTCATAAAGTAAAGATCACCACTGCCGTTCCGATGGGGGAAGCTTTACAAAATGCCATTCTATCAAAGGTGAAGGAAGGCAATCCGAATGGTAGCATTGACCTTGAAACAGTAGTGAACCAGGCATTGATTGGGGGTTTTATATTGGAAACAGCCGGAAAATCACTCGATGCAAGTATTTTGAGAGATTTGAAAGATGTTAAAAAGCAATTTTTAAACAACGACTATTTGCATAAATTAAGGTAAACAAGTGCTCATCTTTGCCAATACAATTTGCAAGATCATTTTCAGATGACCTTTTATTGAAATACTGACAAAAGTTTACCTAAGTTACCATACGAATCGGCTTAAAAAAAGTCCACCTCAAAAGGGGTGGACTTTTTCTTTTAAAATCACCTTATTTTTTTGCCATTCTTGCCCTCATCCATTACCTTTGCAGCCTTAAATGAAGCTTGTAGCTAAAAATGCCCAAAATGGGGGTTTACGATTCCAAGAAATTGGGATATAGCAGGTAAAATATTTTTTAGCAGGGCAAAAAATAAAACTCAATTTTTATGGTAGAAATTAAACCAGACGAGATTTCGGCGATACTTCGTCAACAGCTTAGCAGTTTTAATGCAGGCGCAAGCTTGGAAGAAGTGGGTACTGTATTGCAGGTAGGGGATGGTATTGCTCGTGTATATGGATTAAACAATGTACGAAGTGGGGAATTAGTGGAGTTTGACAATGGCGTAAGAGCTATTGCATTGAATCTGGAAGAGGACAATGTGGGTGTGGTATTGATGGGAGATAGCGGAGCTATTAAAGAAGGTGATAAGGTAAAGCGTACCGGCAAGATCGCTTCTATTAAAGTAGGAGAAGGAATGAGCGGCCGCGTGATCAATACATTGGGTGAGCCAATCGATGGCAAGGGCCCCTTGGTGGGAGAATTATACGAAATGCCTTTGGAGCGTAAAGCCCCGGGTGTTATCTTTCGTGAACCAGTGAAGGAGCCACTCCAAACAGGTATCAAGGCAATCGATGCAATGATTCCAATTGGTCGCGGACAGCGCGAATTGGTGATTGGTGACCGTCAAACTGGTAAAACTGCCATTTGTATCGACACTATCATCAATCAAAAAGAATTTTACGCAGCAGGTAAGCCTGTATATTGTATTTATGTGGCAATTGGCCAAAAGGCCAGTACCATTGCAGGTATCATGAAAACATTGGAAGAATATGGTGCGATGGCTTACACTACGATTGTAGCAGCTTCTGCATCTGATCCAGCTCCATTACAATTCTATGCTCCATTCGCAGGTGCTGCAATTGG
>JBIIVV010000184.1:0-6216 GCA_044339235.1 Ferruginibacter sp. | reverse complement strand
TTATTTGCTGCGCTGCAACAATTGCCTGATAAACAAAAAATAGCTTTTATACTTCATAAAGTAGAAGGTCAGAGTTATCAAGAGATTGCTGAAATAATGAACAAAAGTTTATATGCCATTGAAGCGCTAATGGGCAGAGCAAAAGCAAATTTAAAAATATTGTTACATAATTATTATTACAAAAGTTTATCAGACCAATAAAATTTCCGTTATGAATAAAAAACAATCGATCGACCAATTCGTTGAACAAGCTTTTGATAGCATCAACCATATTGAGCGGGCCAGCGTAAAGCCATTTCTTCTTTCGCGTGTTAACAATAGAATGTTCGCTAAAAAAAGCAATAGCTGGTGGGAAAATGCAGCATTGCTAATCGGCAAGCCCAGTTTTGCAATACCAGGATTAGCAATGCTGATGCTGATTAATTTAACTGCCGTTATTTTTTATGCTACTGAGCCATCTGCATCAATTTCAGAACAAAATATCCAGGCATCTACCGATGAATTTTCTTATACGATCGCCAGCATTTATGACAATGAAAACTCAGAACCATGATTACAAATAATCCAAATCAGCGAAAGGTATTTCTAATCGCACTAATAATTTTACTTGCCGTAAACATTGTACTGCTGACATTTCTATTGGTCAATAAGGAGGGAAGTCGCAAAGGGCATAATAGACCTGATAGAAAGGCAATGATTAGCAATTTTTTGAAAACCGATATCGGGTTTGACCAGCAGCAGTTGTTGCAATATGATACCGCTAGCAATTTGTACCGAAGTAAAACAAAGCATCTTTTTGAAAATTTTCGTGCAAATAAAAATGAGCAGCTGAAACAGCTAGTGGCGGGAAATTTTAGCGACTCTGTTATCCAACTGCTGGGTGAACAGTCTGCTGCAAACCATAAAACGATGGAAGTAAATATGCTGTATCACATAAAAAATATCAGACAGCTTTGCAAGCCTTCTCAGCTTCCTGCTTTTGATTCTTTATTCAATAAAGTTTTTGGAAGAAGGGTTGAGGGTGAAAAAAAATAATGTAATGAATTCTGCCAACTCTATATCACCAATTGAACGTTTAAATCAATATGTCAACCATAAGCTAAAATTTTACAAAATGAAAAAACAAATTGCATTGCTTTTGACTACTGCATTGTTAAGCTTTACTGCTGTAAATGCACAAGGTGGAGGACAACGCCTAACACCAGAAGAAAGAACTAAGGCTACCATGGAAAAGCTTGCTCCCTTAAATTTGGATGCCGACGCTACCAAAAAAACGGAAGCGATTTTTGCTGACTATAATATTACTTGGCAAAAAACAATGGACGAAATGCGCGCAAGTGGTTCAGTCGACAGAGATGCGATGATGGCCAAGCGCAAAGAGCAGTCAGATGCAAGAGACGTAAAATTAAAAGCAATTTTCAGTGCAGACCAAATGAATAAATGGAAAGAAGAAATTGAGCCTACTACTAGGCAGCAAAGACCTCCTTCGAATAACTAATTGATTGGGTAGTAAAAAACGCTGATTTTCTATCCGCGTTTTTTTTGCTTACTCGGTTCAGTTAAAGCCCTTTTTGAATACTATAATTCTGATAAGAGCTGGTCCAATCTTTCTTTAAAAGTTTCATAGGAAGTGAAGCCGCTAGATAACAAATGAAATTTGGTTTCATTTATTTGCAGTAATACTGCTGGATAACCTGTTACCCGTAATTGTTTGCAAAGGGCAAATTCATAGTAGGCCATCTCCTTATAGGCTTCCGATTTTAATTTAGCATAAAATGTTTCAGGCTGTATCGAATATTTTTCGAGCAAATGGCGATAGGATTCGTCATCGCAGAGATCTCTTCCCTCAAAATGGAGGGCATATTGAAGATCTGCTACAAATTCAATCTGCCGGGCGGGATAAAATTCCTTAAAAATACAAACTGCGATAGCTGGTTTTTCAGATGCTGGATACCAATCGCTTAGGTCTGGATGATTGATTTGCCATAAATAATCATTTCCAAATTTAATTCCTGTATGCTCTTCTACCACGCTGTAGGCTTTTTTAATAAAATCGGCAGTAACACTGATGTGTTTGGCTTCTTCATCCAGAATCATTCCGCCACTAAGCACTTCAAAATCAAGTTGGTTTTTATATTCATTGAAGATTGTTTTTATTACAGGGCTAAATCCATAGCACCAGCCACAGTAGGCGTCGTAACAGTAAATTAAGGTAGGTTTTTCCATAAAAAAAGTTGTTGAAGATACGGGTTTCCGGTGACTCACCGGGTGCGGTGACTCACCGGGTGTTATTCCAATTTTGATGAGGGCCAATCTTTTTGATAAAAATAAGCTGCTTGTTGATTATGAGTAAAGATAAAATTATTTATCCCATTAAAAAATTCAAGTACATTTTTAGAATCTACCCAGCTATGATCATTTTGCAAGACCGGCAAATAAGATGAAAAAGGATAATTTTTGTAATCCTTTACCAGTTCGTGTTTCTGAGCATTGGCATTAGTATAAATAATAGCTTGTTGCAAATGAGCTTCTCCATCAATCTGTATTCTTTTAAAGGGCTTTTGAAAAACACCTCCCCTCCTTTCGTATTTATTATTGACATAATTGGCATATGAAACCAAAAAGCTGTTCATTTGACGCTCTATCACTTTATTGAAAAAAATTTCATTTTCACGCTCCTCATAAAAACGCTTCATTGAATTTGTCCGCTCCTTTTTTGGAATCTGGTGTATCAATTGATAGATAGATGCCGAGGACTTTGTTTTAATGATATGATGAGTATGGTTGGTAAGGAGACAAAAACTCCAGACGTCCAGAAAGTCGCCTGTAAATATTTTAAACCGTTCCTTAAAGGTTTTATAGTCCTGATTATCCTGAAAAAGTAAAAGTCCATCAATGCTTTTACAAACAATATGGTAATACTCAACTGGAGAAAAATGAGCTTTGAGCGTTTCGGGAGTGGGCATTTTATTGTTTTATCTTCCTTTTCCGGTGACTCACCGAGAGGGGTGAGTCACCGCGAAAGATCTCCATCAATATACATATTTTGTATATTATTTCCTACAATAATGCATTTTACCGTTTCGTCAGCCCTTCCGGTGAGTCACCGATCGCGGTGACTCACCGGAAGGGCTGACGAAACGGAGGGGTGACTCACCGGAGGCAGTGAGTCACCGGATGTAAAAATGAATCAATTCAAAAACATTTCATCTGTCAACAAGTAATATTTTTTCTTCTCCTTAAAATAGGGCTTTGCAATAATTTTTAGATAAGATAACTTACTTGGCTTAAATACCGCTTCAATAAATTTAAGTGAAACGGTTTCGTCTTTTACGGGAAGCGATGGCTTAAATTTTGTAAGCAGGCGTAAATTTTTCGGACTATCGCCTCCCCATATTTCTATAGACATCGGCGGGTAAATGCCTGCTTTTTCTTCCACCATAATGTGCATGCCATAAGAACTTAGTGTAATTGGATTATTAAAAATACAATCAAGAATCAAATCATTGTCGCGCACAGCAGCCCAGTAGTTGGCCCATGCAGGGTTGTTGGCACCAATAACCCCCAGCTTTGTATTGAAAAACGTTTTCGAACCCTCGGCTTGATGTCTGCTGCCCAATTGAGATAACAATACCATACTATCAGGTATAAACTTGTTTTTTAAAAAGCTAAACTCCGCCACATCACTAGAATACCAACCCCGCTTGTATGCCTTGACTTTTATGGTAGTAGTTTTTGTAATAACCGTTTTATTATTAAACACAAGCGACGAAATACTGTCTGGCTCTTTTCCATCAATCGTATAACGAAGTTCTGTTCCATTAATAGGATGAAATAATGCAACATCAATGGAATTGGCAAACACCAAACTTTTATTTTTTACCTGGGGTGGATTTATTTTTAGCTTTGCTGATTCGTCAATAACAAAGCCTTGCACGAAATTGATGTTTTTAAAACTTTGTTGCAACTGAGTAATTTCCTGCGCAGATAGACTGGTGCTCCATAAAGTAACCGTTGCAAGATTTTTGAATTGGCTAATCATTTCTTTAAATCCTGCACTCGATATTTTCGTTCCAGAAAGGCAAAGCGTATGCAGATGTTTTAATGAGGATAGTGCTCCAAGACCGCTAGTGTTAACATCCGTAAAATTGATGTCTAACTTACGCAGGTTTTCAAACATGCTCACTTTACTAAGATCTTCATTTTTCACAGGTAGCTTAGCGAGACTTAATGATGTCACCTGCTTTTTAATTTCACCTAATTCCTCCAATTGCTTCACGTTGTAAATATCTTTGTTAAATATTCTTACATCAAGCCCTGGAGATGCTTTAGCAACATGCTGTATCGTTCGGTAATCGGTATTAAGCTTTGCGATTGTTTTTTCATCCGCAGCGGAAAAATCAAAATTTTCTACAGGAGCTGCTGGACCATTCAATAATTTATTTGCCAAAAGCCTTAAAGAATCAGTTGCGGGCAATGCAATTACTTTTTGTGTAAAACTGGCTTGGTTTTTAATCCACAACCCAAGTAAATTTATTTCGTCAGCACTAAGTTGCGGTTTACTGGATGGTGGCATGTGTTTTTCGTCATCAATAGGAAGGTGTACCCGTTGTAAAAGCAAACTTATTTCTGGATAGCCTGATACAAACAGCTTGCCTGTTTTACCACCCTTTAACATGGAAAGCGTATCTGCAAATGACAACTCTCCTTTCTGTTTATGCAGGTTATGACAGCTGGCACATTTAGCATCAAAGATGGGATGAATAAGATCGTTGAACACGATCGCCTTTTCTATGGGCACCAACGGCTTTTTGATATTAGATAAGATGGGCTGAATAATAAAATTTTCGCCATGCGACAATACGCCACCATAATGACCTGTAAACAAAATTACCATTACCAACATAGATCCGAAAGACCAGGCCACCGCTTTTTTGTACCAAGGCTTATCGCTAACCCAAAATATAAATGATGACATAAAAAAAATCGAAGCCCCTGCCCATTTATGCCATATCAATGTATCACCCGAATAACCCGATTCCTTGGAAAGAAATAAACCTAGGATAACCGTTACCCCTGCCAATAAAGCACCTGCCAATACAAGGCTGCGTGCAAACCTATCAAATGAAGTGTTTTCTTCCTGCTGACCGGAGAAGCGGCGCAATCCCATCACCACACCCAGTATCAAAATCACTATAGGAAAATGCAGTAATGCAGGATGCATTCTTCCTAAAGGCTGTATCCAAAAGGGCAGTACAATATATTTTGAAAACAACAATAGAAATAGTGCAAAAATATTTAACACTATTAACAACTGCCTAGCAACAATTCTTAGTTTATTATTCATTACAATGGATACCATTTAGGATGATTGAATACCTAATTTATTAACCGATAATGTCCCTTACTACTTTTCCGGAAACATCTGTTAACTTATACCGTCGGCCAAGATGTTTAAAAATAAGTTTTTCGTGATCGAGCCCCAATTGATTTAAAACGGTGGCCTGAAAATCGTGCACATGAACAGGGTCTTTAATAATATTGTAGCCAAGTTCATCCGTTTCGCCATAGGTAATACCTGGCTTTATGCCTCCACCTGCCATCCATACCGTAAAACAACGGGGATGGTGATCTCGGCCATAATCCTCCTTAGTTAATTTGCCCTGTGTAAAGCTGGTACGTCCAAATTCACCTCCCCAGATTACCAAGGTTTCATCCAACAAACCACGCTGTTTAAGATCCATCACCAATGCCGCAGAAGCCTGGTCCACATCTTTCGCCTGACTAGCTATTTCAAAGGGAAGTTGACCATGTTGATCCCACCCTTGGTGATACAACTGCACAAAGCGAACACCCTTTTCAGATAGTTTTCTTGCCAGCAAACAGTTGGCTGCAAAAGTGCCCGGCACCAAACAATCCGGGCCGTACATATTTACAATACTATCTGGCTCTTTTGATAAATCCATTACTTCGGGCACCGCTGTTTGCATACGGTAAGCCATTTCATATTGCTTGATGCGCGTAGCTATTTCAGGATCACCAAATTGGTTATAAGACAAATTATTCAACTCAGAAAGATTGTCCAACATCTCCCTCCGCTCATTGCGGCTGATGCCATCGTTATCTTTAATGTATAATACAGGATCTTCTCCTTTACTAAATTGCACGCCTTGATGCACGGAATCCAAAAAACCATTGGACCATAATTTTGAATAC
>JBIIVV010000183.1:0-6242 GCA_044339235.1 Ferruginibacter sp. | reverse complement strand
TTAGCTGCAAAATTCATCGCGGCACTATTAGTTGGGCTAAGCCTATTTTCAATTTTCTTTGAACATGCCAGGGAGTTTTTGGTGGTATATAAAATCAAGTTTTTTTACAGGAGGCATATTATAGTTTTTTCACTTGATTCGCTAGGCTTTAGAATTAGTAAAGAGCTGCTCGAAAACGGGTATTTGGTAGTAGTGGTTGAAACGAATCGGGAATCTCCTTTTGTTGAAGAGATTATTAATGCAGGTGGTATTGTAATTTATTCAAATCCATTTGAGAGTAGAACACTTGAAAAGATTGGCCTTTCAACATCGAGGGCTTGTATTTTGGCAAATGATAAGGATGAAGTAAATATTGAGATTGCCGGGCAAATCAGCTTGTATGATTTTGATCTGAATAAAAAAAGTAGTGACCATGAGGCAATGAAACTATTTATTCATATAAAAGACCAGCATAATAAAAGAGTGCTTAAAGATTATTCTGATATTGATAATATTGAAGACAATTACGATTTGCATGCAATCAATTTGGAACAAATGGCTGCTCAGAAAATATATGATGAATATCCGCCGCATGCCTATTTTAATGAAGGAAACCAAGACTGTGAAAATAGCATAGCCGTTGTTGGACTTGATAAAACTGCAGAAGCTTTTTTATTGGAGAATGTGATATTGAGCCATTATCATGATCATAAGCCGCTTAAAATCTTTTTGGTCGATAAAAATGCAAATGACTTTTTAAAAGAATTTAAATACTTGTATCCTTTTTATAGAGAGTTTGTTGAATTAATTCCGATTGAGTTATTGAATGCAAATTTTCATGAAAATTTTTGTTCGTCTAATTCGAATATTGAGGAACTTGGCAAAATAAAAGCGGCTTATTTTTTCGGGGCAGCTGATGCTAAAGTGATTAACACAGCCAATGCATTCAGGCAGTTTCTTTATAATCGCACCTCAAGTATAACCCAAGTGCCAATGGTGGTTTCGCTTCCTCAGGAAAGTGAAATTTTTGATTTTATGAACAATAGTACGTTACAAAAAAATCAGATAAAAAAATTATTATCCGAAGGGCTTAATCAACATTTTGTAAAACGAAAATCAGATACTTTCACTGGTAAGGGAATCATCGAAGAAGGGGAATTGATTGATGTTATTTCCAGGGTAATCAATTTTTATTATGCTGTTTGTTATGAATTCCAATCCATGCTCAAGGAAAAATTAAACTTAACAGTTTCTCAAGAGATAATTGATGAATTAAGTGGGTATATTATTGTTTTTCCAGAAAGCCATTTTAGTTTTACTGAAATGGAATTTGAATCAGCTTTTCTCGATTTCCTTTCAGAAAAGACAGGCGCTTCAGTCTCTGATTTGAGGCAATGTGCCACTATTAGAAAAAACTGGAATGTACTGAATAATAGAAAAAAGGAATCGAATCGCTATGCAGCGCGTCATATTCAGGTTAAAATGTATGTATTGAATGAAATAGGGTGTACTCCTCCAAATCGTGAAAACATTGTAAAATTTTATCCGAAGCTTGCGAAGTTGGAACATTACAGGTGGAGTAGCGAAAAACTGGTATTTAGTTATCAATATGGTCCTTTTCCTCAAAATAAAAGAGAAAAAAACATCGTTAAAGAGGTGATGAAAATACATGATCAATTAATACCTTACGAAAATCTAACTCAAGGAGAAAAGGATAAGGATTTGAATCTTTTTCTGTTGCTGCCACTTGTACAAATATTAAAAAAGTCAATTAATAAATTATAATTATCCATGAAATTTGAGAAAGATATTTTTATCAGTTATGCACATATTGATGATGAACCTTTGGTAGAATCTCAAAATGGATGGATTACTGAATTTCACAGGGTATTGGCTATCCGGTTATCTCAGTTATTGGGGAGAAGGCCCATCATCTGGCGTGATCCGGATTTGCAAGGCAATCATATATTTGATCAACAAATTGTTGATCAGTTTTCACAGGTAGCCATTATGATATCCATCCTTACTCCGCGCTATGCAAAATCGGACTGGTGTGTAAAAGAAGCCAATGAATTTCACGATGTATGTAAAACTAACATTGGGTTTAGTATCAACAATAAGGCAAGGGTTTTTAAGGTTATCAAAACTCCTTTAAAAGTTGAGCAGCATCCTGAGAGTATCAGAAATATCCTGGGCTATGAATTCTATTCTTCTGATCCATCAACGGGTAGATTGAAGGAATTTTCCCAACAACTGGGTCAGCAAACAGAGAAATTATATTGGGATAAAATGGATGATCTTGCCAATGACATTGCTATGTTTTTGGAAGATTTGGAGAGTTTGGATGCCGGATCGGGGGGTGTTTCAGGAGCTGAAGGGGCCGGGTCAAAAGCAGAGGGTTTAAAAGTATACTTAGCTGAGTCTAGCTTTGAGACCAAAGAACTTAGGGATAGTATTCGTCGTGAATTGCAAGATAGTGGGTATAAGATATACCCTGATAAACAGTTGCCATTTGTAGAGTCTTCGCTCATTCAAAATGTTGAATCATTTCTTAGTGAGGCACAATTATCCGTTCATTTGGTAGGGGAGAGTTATGGATTAGTTCCGGAAGGAACCTTAAAATCAATTGTTGAGATTCAAAATGAAGTCGCCGCCGCTGCAAGTAGTGCTGGAAAACTTCAACGCCTTATTTGGTTACCTGAAGGATTTAATCCAAAGGAAGAGCGACAAATTTCATTTGTAAATAAGCTGAATGAGGGAAATGAAGGAATTGAGGGGGCAGATTTAATTCAAAGTTCCCTTGAAAGTTTTAAAGAAATATTGAGCGACAAATTGAGTTCTATTGAGCGGGCCAATAAAAAAAGCATGGTTGCTGCAGAAGTTAAAAAAACTGAAACCAAAGAAGTCTCAGCCAGTAGTAGTGGTGGGTCACGAATTATTTATCTTATTTCTGATATATTGGATATTGATGAAATAAAGCCGCTGGAAGATTTTTTATTTGAAAATGGATGCGAAGTAGTGCTGCCTATTTTTGAAGGGGATGAATCGCTAATAAGGAATGATCATATTGAAAACCTTAAAATGTGTGATGCAGCCATTATCTTTTTTGGAAATGCCAATGAAATATGGTTACGTTCTAAAACAAGGGATTTTTTGAAGATCAGTGGATATGGAAGAGAAAACCCTTTAAATGTAAAAGCAATCTATTTGGCCGGTCCACCTAGTATTTCGAAAGAAAGATTCAGATCCCAAGATTCGGAAGTTATCAATGGGATGGGTGAATTTCCGGTTGATTCTTTAAAAACGCTATTATCAAAATTATAAGAACAAATTATGTTTAATGAAACTGCAATAAGTAATCCATTTCCAGGCTTACGTGCTTTTGAAGAAGATGAAGATATATTGTTCTTTGGAAGAGAGAAACAGGTGGATGAATTGGTTACCAAGCTGAGAACTACTCGTTTTATAGCTGTAATAGGTTCATCAGGAAGTGGAAAGTCTTCCTTAGTAAAATCTGGTTTAATACCTTCTTTACAAAGTGGTTTTATGTCAGGTGCTGGTTCTTCTTGGCGCATATGTACTTTTAGGCCTGGGAATAATCCTATTGGAAATATGGCACAGGCAATTGTAACGCCCGGTGTTTTAAATGATGAGCAGAGCGGGGAGCAACTTGACACCATAAAAGCAATGGCTGAAAGCACGCTTCGAAGAAGCAGCAATGGTTTGGTGGAAGCGTATAAGCAATCCGGCATTTCTAAAACCAATAACTTATTGATTCTAGTAGATCAGTTTGAAGAGATTTTCCGTTTTAGCAAATTCGAGCATGATTCTAAAGACGGGAAAAGAGATTCAGTAGCGTTTATCAATCTGTTGTTAAAGGCTACCAAGCAAACAGATTTCCCCATCTTTATAGTGTTTACGATGCGGTCTGATTTTTTGAGCGACTGTACAGAGTTTAGGGGATTACCAGAAGCCATCAATGATGGAAATTATTTGGTACCTCGCATGACAAGAGAAGAGCGCAAGGAGGCAATCACAGGACCAATTGCAGTTGCTAATGCCAAGATTAGTCAAAGATTGTTGAACTTGCTTTTGAATGATGTAGGGGATAATCCAGACCAGTTACCTATTCTTCAGCATTCATTGATGCGAACCTGGGACTTATGGAAGAAAAAGAAGGGGACCCAGGGAACTGAAATTGATTTTGTTGACTACGAGGCGATTGGTACAATGCAAAATGCGCTTTCTCAACATGCGGAGGAGGCTTATGCGGATCTTGCCACGGATAAGGAGCGTAGGATTTGTGAAAGTATTTTTAAGACGCTTACCGATAAAGGATCTGACGCTAGGGGGATTCGGCGACCTAGCCAGATGTCGGAATTATGCTCCATTTCAAATGCAAGTTTTGCTGAGGTCTCTTCTGTGATAGAAGTATTTAGAAAAGAGGGTAGGGCTTTTTTAATGCCACCACAAAATATACCACTGACTGAATCTTCCATTATTGATATTTCTCATGAAAGTATCATGCGCGTTTGGGAGAAATTAATTCTTTGGCTAGAGGAAGAAAACCAGTCAGCTTTAACCTATATAAGATTGGGTGAGGCAGCAGACTTATATGAACTTGGAAACGGAGGATTATGGAGAGATCCAGAATTGCAGGTTGCATGGAAATGGAAAGAGGCACAAATGCCAAATGAAGTTTGGGCTTCTAGGTATAATAACAATTTTGAAAAGTCTATTCTTTTTCTTACTCATTCCAAAAATCAATTTGAACAAGAAAAGGTACATAAGGAGAATCTTCAAAAGCGAAGACTGAAAAGGGCTAAAAGGGTTGCAGTAGTGATTGCAGGCTTTGGGGTTATAGCTTTATTCCTTTCAATTTATTCATTTGAACAAAAAAACAAGGCAGAGAAATCAGAGCAAGCGGCAAAAATTGCGAAGCAGAAAGCCGAAAAGGAGGAAAAAATAGCGGAGGCTAATAAAGTGCTTGCCTTGGAGCAAAAAGGAGTGGCAGAGAAAAGTAGAGAAGAGGCTTTGAAGGAAAAGGAAATTGCTAATCAGGAAAGGAAGAACGCCGAAAAAAGTCAGAAAAATGCTTTGTTGCAAAAAAGCATCGCAGAAGACCAAAGTGCTTATGCAGAAGAGCAAAAAGGTATAGCGGAAGCTAATACTGAAATTGCAAAACAGCAGAAAACCATTGCGTTGGAGCAAAAGGATATCGCCACCAAAAATGAGGGGATAGCTGTTGAACAAAAAAAGATAGCCGATCGATTTAGGGAACTGGCAGAATCGCGTAACCTTGCGTATCAATCCATTTTACTATTAAATGAAGATAAAATAACTGAAAGTAAAGCGCTGGTTAAAAAGGCTTATGAACTCAATGAGAAAAATGATGGGCCTAAGCAAAATAGCGACATTTACAATGCACTCAATTTTAACTGGAAGAAAAGCATTAACAATAGGAATAATTTTCTGCTGCATAAATATCCGGTTCGTGCCATAACGGGTAAGGTTAATAGCGATATTGTTATTTCAGCAGATGAATCTGGAACTGTAATCATTTCCCGTTCTGTTGATGGTGTGTTGCAATCAATTGCTAACTTTTCAGTTAAGGGAGAAATCAGGGCATTAAGCTTATCTCCCAACGGACAAAAATTACTGGTCTTGACTGCTAAAGAGGGTGGTTTTTTATATGGATTTGATGAGCAAAAGCGTTTATTTCCTCTATTGTCAATTTTTAATTATGATGGAGTAGGAAAAACGGCCTTCTTCTTAAATGATTCGGAGTCTTTGGTTTTAACCAGTACTGGGCTGATGAAATTGGGAATTGAAAGTAATGTGGTAAAGGTGAAAGAGACTATCAAAGGTTCATCCTTTGGCTCTTTGGTTAAGGGGGGATCTGGTAAAATTTATCTCTCAGTGGATAATAAAATCAATGTTTACAATTCTATAAATAATATCAATAAATCTCCCGATAATTCTTTTACATTGAAAGGGCAAATCACTAGTCTTGCCATAGATAGTGGAGAAGAATACCTTGCAGCGGGAAATTTAGATGGAATAATTTGGATAACAAATCTTTCTTCTAAATCAAAACCAATTTCACTAGCACTTCACCAATCATCCATTAGCGATCTGAAATTTGGTAATGTAAAGGGTAATAGGTTGCAACTTGCTACTGCTGGAAAAGATCAATCAGTAAAGTTAATTGACGTGAAGGCTAATTTTTCTGGAATTACTACAGAGGATGTGTTGATATTAAA
>JBIIVV010000032.1:0-20917 GCA_044339235.1 Ferruginibacter sp. | reverse complement strand
ACAACGGCAACAAATCACCAACAGCGGCTGATGATATGATTTTCAATTGAAGTATACGCCCATGTTGGTCTTTTGACCAACATGCGAAGCGTTGAATTAGTGCAATTTTAGCAATGGATGGCAGCACTTCTAAACTCGGTTGTTGGTCAATAAGACCAACAACGGCAACAAATCACCAACCGCGGCTGACAATATGATTTTCAATTGAACAATACGCCCATATTGGTCTTTTGACCAACATGCGAAGCGTTGAAATAGGGTAATCTCAGCATTGGATAACAGCTCTACTAAATTCGGTTGTTGGTCAAAAGACCAACAACGGCAACAGATCCCCAACTGCGGCTGACGATATGATTTTCAATTGAAGTATACGCCCATGTTGGTCTTTTGACCAACATGCGAAGCGTTGAATTAGTTCAATTTTAGCAATGGGTAAGCATATTGAAATCATCCACCCCAGTCCAGTAATAACGGGCAGATGAAAAATAAAATTCTTCAGGCAAACTGCAAAAGCCTGCTTTAACTGGATTCCAGTGTATATACTCCAACTTTTGCATAAATACTTTAGTTGTCCGTAATTCAATACCTAATGAATTTCTTTCCCAAAATTGGTATGTTCGGTCCTTTGCATTTACCCTGAATTGTTCAAGCACTCTTGGATAATGTTTCAGCAAATCAAATTTTAAATGTTGTGCTGTATATTTCATAAAACTATGCTGTACCTTCTCTGGTGTATTGCCAGACAGTATTTGCCAAATCAAATGAATATGATTATTCATTATTACAAATGCATAAAGGGTGATTTGTTTATTCGCTGTTAGGTATTGAAGACTGCTAATTATAATTTCTTTGTATTTATCTTGCTTTAGTAAAGGTTTCCAAGTTAAAATGGTAGCAGTATAAAATTGAGGCCAGTATGCAGGGTATTGCTCCATTTCCCCAAGATAATACAACAACATACGAATAACAACAATACAATAGTTTACTTTTCGGATGATGGTAAATAAAAGCAATATTGGCCTCTGCCGAAATACACTACAATTAAAGCAAAAGCCCATGTTGGTCTATTTGACCAACATGCGAAGCGTTGAATTAGGATAATTTCAGCAATGGATAGAAGCACTGATAAATTCGGTTGTTGGTCAAAAGACCAACAACGGCGTGAGCGACAACGGCGGCTGATGATAAAATTTTCAATTGAAGTATACGCCCATGTTGGTCTTTTTGACCAACATGCGAAGCGTTGAATTAGTGCAACTTTAGCAATGGATGGCAGTACTGCTAAATTCGGTTGTTGGTCAAAAGACCAACAACGGCGAGAGGAACAAAGCATCTTAAAATTGCCAGCCTTCATTGAAAGCAAAAAGTCCATCGCTTTGTAAAAGAATGGACTTGAAATAAAATATAGTGCAGCCTAAAAACTACAGATCCTGGATTGGTTTGTAAACCGGAACCAATAATTTCATCACCGACCAAGCAATCAAGTAAGAAACTGCACAAATTGAAAACATAATGGTATAACCGGTTTGGATATGTCCGAGTGCTTTATAATGATCAAAAAAGGCGCCGCCTAATTTTGACATCACCACGCCTCCAAAACCTCCTGCCATTCCCCCGATTCCGATTACAGAGCCAATTGCTTTTTTAGGAAACATGTCGGAAACAGTAGTGAAAATATTTGCAGACCAGGCCTGATGAGCAGATGCTCCTATGCCAATTAAAATTACAGGAATCCAAAAAGTATAGCTACCGAGTGGCTGTGCTGCCAAAACCACCAAGGGAAAAAATGCAATCAGCAACATCGCTTTCATTCTACCATCGTAGGGAGAAAAACCCTTTTTAATAAAATACATTGGAAACCAACCTCCACCAATACTACCAAACATTGTCATGCTATATAAAACTGCCAGGGGAAGCATGATTTCTGTTTTCACCATACCGTACTGCGCTTCTAAATATTTGGGTAACCAGAACAGAAAAAACCACCAAACACCATCCGTCATAAATTTGCCAAATGCAAATGCCCATGTTTGTTTGTACCCAAATAATTTAGTCCAGGATATTTTCACTTTATCGGAACTGCTAACGATTTCTTCTCCCGCATCCATATTAATATATTCCAATTCTTTAGCGGATAATCTTTTTTGATTTTCAGGTTTATCATAAAATATACGCCAAAAAATCAACCAGGCAAAGCCAAGTGCTCCTATTAAAATAAAGGCTGTCTCCCAGCCCCATTGTTTGGCTATCCAAGGAACAGTTAGCGGCGCCAAAATAGCACCGACATTTGTGCCAGAGTTAAAGATCCCAGTAGCAAAAGAACGCTCCTTTTTAGGAAAATATTCTGCGGTAGCCCTGAGGGCAGAAGGGAAATTACCTGCTTCACCAATAGCCAATAAAGCGCGTGAAATCATAAATCCTGCAATGGAAACTGGAACCGCCGCTAGGCCTACTAATGCAAGTATATTTACAGCTACTTGTCCGATAAAAATAGAATATGCGTGAACGATCGCTCCGACAGACCATATAATGATCGCCCAGGTATAGCCGGATTTAGTTCCCAACTTATCAATAATTCGCCCTGCAAACAACATGGAAATAGCGTATACAAACTGAAATACTGCTGTGATATTAGCATAATCACTGTTGGTCCAACCAAACTCTTTAGAAAGGTCGGGTGCCAACAGGCTCAATACCTGGCGATCTAAATAGTTTACAGTTGTAGCAAAAAACAATAGCGAACAGATGGTCCACCTGTATTTACCAATGGTAGTTTGATTCATATAGCAGCAGTTTATTTATTTTTTACATTCTTGGATAATAGCCAGCACCTGCTTAGTAGCAGCAATCAATTCTTGATATTGTTTATTTTCCATCACGGATTTGGTAACGAGCTTGCTTCCCATACCTACCGCACAAACGCCCGATTTGAACCAACCCTCAATATTTTCTTTGGTGGTATCCACCCCTCCGGTGGGCATGAACAATAAATTAGGGAATAATTCACGGATGGCCTGCATGAACTCCATTCCCAGGATATTACCAGGAAACAATTTGATCATTTTTGCGCCCAAATTTTCGGCAGCAATAACTTCTGAGGGCGTCATACAACCCGGTACCCAAAGCATCCCATTTGCATCTGCAACTTTCGCCACAGTTTCTACCAGACCTGGGCAAATAATATAATCACAACCCGCATCTATAAAAGTTTGTGCCATTTCTCCATTCTTAATCGTGCCAATACCTAAATACATATCTTTCAATTCCGTATCACATACTTTACGCATTGCTTTAAAATTAGCGAGTGCAGCTTCCCCCCTATTCGTATACTCAATAGCACGGATACCCGCACTATATAAAGCCTTCATTAATTCAATACTAACTTGTTCATCTTTATTAAAAAAGAGTGGTAAAATACCCTGTTGGGGAATCAGCGACAATAAGGTTTGTTTTTTCATAAAATAAAATACTTTGCTTAATCAACAATATTATTTAAAAATAATCACAACTATTTAAATGATTTAAGTAATAAATTGTGTAAATGCCCATGAAATTAATCTTTTATCCTTGTTGCTTTGCCTAGAAATAAAGAACTTTGGAAATTATTTATTTTTAAAATATAAGCAGACGCTTACACATATTTAAATTATCAATATTATGTCCAAAAAAGTAGTTACCCTTGGAGAAATTATGTTGCGTTTATCTACGCCCGATTTTAAACGTTTTGTTCAGGCCGATTCCTTTGATATAACCTACGGTGGTGGAGAAGCCAATGTAGCAGCAGCTCTGTGCAATTACGGATTGAATGGAACATTTGTAACGAAAGTGCCTAACAATCCAATCGGACAATCTGCCATCAACCATTTACGCCGCTATGGAGTGGATACGCAATATATTGCTAGAGGCGGGGAAAGATTAGGGATTTATTTTTTAGAAACCGGAGCCTCCATGAGAGCATCACAAGTAGTATACGACCGAGCAGGTGCTTCTATCGCAGAAGTTGACGCCAGTGAATTCGACTTTGATAAAATATTTGAAGGGGCTGATTGGTTTCATACCACCGGTATTACTCCTGCCCTAAGTGATAAAGCAGCAGCACTAACCGAAGCCGCCTTAAAAGCTGCAAAAGCAAGAGGCATCACTACCAGCATTGACCTAAATTTTAGAAAAAAATTATGGAGCAAAGAAAAAGCACGTGAAGTAATGAGCCGACTTTGTCAACATGTAGATGTGTGTATTGGAAACGAAGAAGATGCGGACACTACCCTTGGCTTTAAAGCAAAGGATACCGATGTTACCAAAGGAGAACTAAACCTGGAAGGCTTTAAAGATGTATTCAAACAAATGAAAGAGAAGTTCGGTTTCAAGTTCATCGCATCCTCTTTGCGGGAGAGTCATAGTGCTAGCGACAATGGATGGAGCGCCCTAGTTTACGACGGCAATGAATTTTACCATACCAAACAATACGAAGTAAGAATCGTGGATCGTGTAGGCAGTGGCGATAGTTTCGCCAGTGGCCTAATCTATGGCCTTGTAACTGGAATGAGTATGCCAGATGCCGCTGAATTTGGTGTAGCAGCCTCTGCGCTCAAGCACACGATCCATGGCGATTTGAATCATGCAACCTTAAGCGAAGTGAAGGAGCTAGTAAAAGGGGATGGTAGTGGTAGGGTGCAGCGATAGTTTTTTTTGGTTCAGAGACTATTGGGTTTAGGGGTTTAGAGGTTTAGAGTTTAGGGGTTTAGGGTTGGCTTTTTTTTAGTACATTTTTACAAATTCATTCATTAAAATACCTTCACGCATGATTATAGACAGTTTAGAAAATGCAGCAAAATACACTTGCATTCACCCTCTTTTTGCCAAAGCATTTGAATACATTGCCAGTGTAGATCTTGCAAATATTGAAATAGGCAAGTACGAAATTAGTGATGGCTTACTGGCCATCTTTTCAGATAAAAAAGGAATGGCTGCTGCCGAATCGATCGCCAAATTTGAATGCCATAATAAAAATATAGATATTCAACTTTGTATTAGCGGCAATGAAACCTTTGGATGGAAGCCTCGCCAACATTGCACTAAATTGAAGGGCGATTACAATGCCGATAAAGATGTCATTTTTTATGAGGATGCCCCAGACATGTTTTTTCAATTGACTAATGGACAATTCGCCATTCTTTTTCCTGAAGATGTTCATGCACCCATGATCGCAGTGAACGACAACTCCATCAGAAAACTGGTAATCAAAGTACGTATCGGATAACTGACTTCATTTAATTTTTTAGATAAAAAAAGTGCAGCACTGAATGCTGCACTTTTTAATTTCCACAAAAGAGAATTACCATCCGAAATATTCTTTCGCATTATTATAACAAATATCCTGAACCACTTTTCCAGTCCAAGCCATATCATTGGGCAGTTCACCGTTTTCGATTTCTTCTCCAAAAATATTACAAAGAATTCTCCTAAAATATTCATGCCTTGGGTAACTCATGAAACTGCGACTATCGGTAAGCATACCTACAAACCTAGTCAGCAAACCCATATTACTTAAGACATTGATCTGCTGGGTCATTCCATCCTTCTGGTCCAAAAACCACCAGGATGAGCCAAATTGTATTTTTCCGGCAACAGTTCCGTCGTTAAAATTACCAATCATGGCCGCCATCAATTCATTGTCAGCTGGATTAAGATTGTACAAAATTGTTTTAGCCAATTGATTGGTGGTATCTAAGCGATCTAAGAATTTAGACAACTGCTTGCCTTGTGAAAAATCACCGATGGAATCCCACCCGGTATCGGGGCCCAAGGTTTTCAACATCCTGGCATTGTTGTTTCTGAGTGCTCCCAAATGATACTGTTGTACCCATTTTTTTTCATGATCCCATTCGGCAAACTTAACCAACATGGCAGATTTGAATTTGATATTCTCCGGCTGCGAGATAGTTTCCCCGGCTGTCAATTTTCGGAAAATATTTTTAATTTCTGATTCCTGGTAATCCACTGCATATAATTGTTCTAAGCCATGGTCACTTACACAACAACCGTTGTCTGCAAAAAAATCATGCCTACTTTTTAATGCTTGCAGATAATCATCCCAGTTGGCAATCAAAATATTTGAAACGGCTTGCAATTTATTTACATAGGCATTGAAAATATCAACATCATCTACGTTCATAGCCTTATCCGGACGAAAGGTAGGCAACACTTTAATTTCAAATCCGTCTGCCTTTATTTTTTGGTGATGGACCAATGAATCGGTGGGATCATCTGTAGTGCAAAGCACTTTCACGTTCATTTTTCGAAGTAAACTTTTGACCGAATACTCTGGTGTTTTCAATTTGGCGGAACAGAGATCATAAATTTCTCTAGCAGTATCTGGCGAAAGGATTTTATCTATATCGAAATAGCGTTGCAGTTCAAGATGTGTCCAATGATACAATGGGTTTCGCAACGTATAAGGCACTGTAGCAGCCCACTGCTCAAATTTTTCATAATCCGACGCATCCCCAGTACAATATTTTTCATTCACCCCATTGCCTCGCATGGCCCTCCATTTATAATGGTCGCCGTAGAGCCAAATCTGGGTAAGATTTTCAAAATTAATATCATTGGCAATCTGTTCCGGCATCAGATGATTATGGTAATCAATAATGGGCATCTCCTTTGCAAACCCATGATACAATTGCCTAGCAGTATCGGTTTGCAACAAGAAATTTTCATCTAAAAAACTTTTCATACAATTTCTACTTTATTTTTGGAGGACCGTAATTTGTAAATATATTATTACATTAAAATATAGACCTAATCCCCTACAACACATATTTATAGATTGGTCTCGTTTATTTTTTATAAACAAAGCCAATACCTTTTATCTGCTGATCAATACCCAGAAATTTTGCAGTATCGGCAAATGCGCATAACGGAATAGCTCAATAATATAAAAACTATTTACTTAGTTTTTTGAATCACCGACAATACACCCTGCTGCATCATTTGAACTAAATTAGCGGTAACACTGGCAGCAAATCCTGGAATATTTGTAAGATCAACCTCCCACAAAGCGACATCACTTAACACTGTTTTTACCAAATTTTCAGGCGATAAATTTTGCCAATGATTGAAAAAATAACCCGCCATATCATCTTTGATTGGATAAGGTTGACCATTCAACTCTCCCCAATAACCATTGCCTTCTTTTTTAACCGCTTTCATAAATAACAACCAGGCAGCAAATCCGATGGAAATTTTTTGCGGAACAGCGGCGTATTTTTCATTGTAGCATTGTAAAACCTGTACCACCCGCATCTTTAATTTGGAAGTGTAATTGAGGGTAATGCTGATCCACTGGTGCTCGATACTTGGATTACTAAAACGGTCAATCACTTTTGCGGAAAATTCCGCCGAATCTTTTTCGGCAACAGGATAAGGAATTGCTCGAGCGATTTCGTCGATCATCAGCTGCTTTACAAAACCACCCAGCAGTTCATCACTCATAGCTTGCTTTACAGTAGTAAAGCCTGCTAAAAATGCCACCCCACAACTGAGTGTATGCGTGCCATTTAGTAACCTTAATTTAAGTTCCTTAAAAAGGGTAATATTATCGGTAATGACAATGCCACTATCTACCGAGGCAAAAGATAAAACATCTTTAACATGCTGATTTCCCTCAATGGCCCATAGACTGTACACCTCGCTCATGGTAATTAGGTCGTCTTGATAGCCCAATTGAGCTTCCAATAACTTTTTTTTATCAGCTGCAGGTTTTCCTGGAACAATTCTATCTACCAATGAATTGCAAAAATGATTGTTTTGCTCAAGCCAGTCTATGAACTTTTCTTCTAAGCCATTTAGCTGAGCCAATTCAAATACAATCGCTTTTAATTTTTTTCCGTTATCAGAAATTAACTCTGTTGGAACAATCACCATACCAGCGGTTGAACTCCCATCAAAAGCCTTGTAGCGCTCATGTAAAAATGCTAATAATTTGGCAGGGTAAGAAATAGGCGGTTGATTATTGATATCTTCTTTCACCAGCTCTATCCCCACCTCGGTAGTATTAGATATAATAATACACAAAGCAGGATTATGAGCACATTGAATCACCTCCTCCCACTGGGTTGCCGCAGTTAATACGCGACTAATAGATGAGGAGATTACATTTTCTTCTACTGATTGTCCATTTACCAACCCGCGCATACACAACGTGTATAATCCATCCTGGTTATCAAAGGCAACCGCATCGCCGCCATCAGTTGATTTTACCACCACTACTCTTCCATTAAATATCCCCTTTCTGTTTGCTTTATCAATAAAATAATCCGGTAATCCACGAAGTAAAACGCCGGTGCCAAATTGTAATACTTTTTCTGGCAATGCAAACAAGCTTTCATCAAAAATAGATACATTTCCAGCATCCATGTTTTTAAGGTTATTTTTAGAGAGTAACATGCAATTATTTATTTAATTATTTTCTGAGTACGCTTAATCTAAATATAAAAGTTTGTCTGCTAGTTGCATAGCAATTCCCTAGCAGACAAACTTACAGGCAACCATAATAAAAAAAAGATGACTAGTGAATATTATTTTGTAATACTTTCCACATTTCGCCTGCTACAAATAAATTACCCTTGGTGTTGAGATGAACCCTATCGGAAGTAAGAATTCCCTTTTCCAAATTAGAAGGGTTATTGACTTTTAAATAATCTGCAAAAGCTTTACGAAGATCGCATACAGGCAATGACATGTCTTTAGCAATTTTACGTATGATATTACTATAGCTGTCTAGGTCGCTATCTTGTTGATTAGAATGATCGTTGCGCTCGCCAATTACAGATGGTGTACAAACAATTACTTTAATATTTTTTTCCTGCAATTTTTTTATAATAGCACGGTAAAATTTTTCAAATTTATCAGCATCTGTTCCAGTTCCAGAACTAGTCTTATGCCACACATCATTAATGCCGACATAAATCATCACTACATCTGGATGCTGCTTTATTACATCATCTTCCATTCTCAGGTAGAGATCATATACTTTATTACCCCCAATGCCAGCACCAACCAATTCGATTGAATTTGATAAATGGGACTGCTTGATAATACTATCCATTTTTACGATATATCCATCGGGTTCAACACCAGCTTGAGTAATAGAATCACCAAAGAAAAGCACCTTCACTTTTTTGGCTGGAGGAGTGAAAGACAATAAGATAATCGAAAGCAATAATGTGATTTTAAATAAATGTTTCATCGTGTTAATATTAAGTGTTTACAATTAAAGATTATAAAATTCAATAGCATTCAATCCGAAAAAATGCTGTTGCTCGGATGCTGTAAAAGAAGAGAAATAATTCATTACTATTTCCATAGTTTGTTGATAGCTAGCCGCCACCAAACAAACTGGCCAGTCGGAACCAAACATAATCCGGTTGGTACCAAATGATTCCACCACTACATCCATATAGGGATTACAATCTTCCTTTCCCCTATTTTTCCAATCTGCCTCTGTAACCATCCCCGATATTTTGCAGTACAAGTTGGGATATTCAGCCAAGGCTTCGATTCCCTTTTTCCATTCTGCTATGCTTTTGGCTTTGATGTTAGGTTTAGCAATATGATCGATCACAAATTTTTGGTAGGGGAAAGCAGCAACGAGTTCCCTAACATAATCAAGTTGATCCGGAAAAATCAGGATATCGTAAGTAAAACCAAACTTTTGTAATTTACTGATTCCATTTTTAAATGCAGGCCGGAGCATCATCGCCCTATCGGGTTCTCCTTGCAAAATATGACGAAACCCTTTCATCTTATTAAAAGAATGATAGAATGCCAATCGATCTTCCACTGCGGCGGATTGCAGATCAACCCAGCCTACTACCCCTTTGATGAAATCGAAATGAGCTGCATGGTTTAGTTGGAATTCGTTTTCACTTTCACTTTGATCACATTGAACGACCACAGATCCATCCACTTTGTTCGCTTTCAATAAAGGATGAAGATCCTGGGGCAAAAAATCTCGTTGAATAACCGACATCTCGCTATTAATCCAACTATCACGAACCGGATCAAATTTCCAGAAATGTTGGTGCGCATCAATACGCTGTGAAATTTGCGAAGGTTGTAAAGAAGTGCTGCTATCATTCATAAGCTAATCATCGTATTATTGAAATTCTTTAGTTGAAATTGTACAGCTTTATCGATTCTTCTCATTACAAACGGTTCATCCAATTCTTCAATCTTTCAAGCCAGTTATCATCTGTAGTTTTATTTTTCATACCAAAGCCATGTCCCCCTTTTGGATACAAATGCATTTCGACAGGCACTTTATTTTTTATACAAGCTTGATAAAAACGGACACTGTTCTCTACTGGCACTCCCGTATCATCCCCAGCGTGTACTAAAAATGAAGGGGATGTATTATTAGTAACCTGCAATTCATTACTGAAAAAATCAGCTGCACTAGCGGAAGCCTTGGTGCCAATTAAGTTATTTCTAGAACCCATATTAGCAATTGAAATATCAAAGCTGATTACCGGATAAATCAATATAGCAAAATCTGGTCGAGCAGAGGTAGTATCTGAATTACTAGGATCCGCTTTAAAATTAAAATGGGTGGCAGCGGTGGAAGCTAAATGTCCTCCGGCAGAGAATCCCATAATACCAATTTGATTGGCCTTGATCCCCCATTGACTTGCATTGCTTCTAATAAAACGGATTGCCTGTTGAGCATCCTGCAACGGGGCAAGACTTTTGTCTACCATCGTTAAATCATCCGGTAACCTGTATTTTAAAACGAATGCAGTAACCCCCCATTTGTTGAATTCTTCAGCCAAATCGGTACCTTCCATATCAAAAGCCAAAATTCCGTAACCACCACCCGGACAAATAATCACTGACTTTCCATTAGGCTGTGCAGGCTTAAAAACTGTAATAGAAGGCACACTCACCTTTGCGATTCGAGTTACATTATCCTTAAATGTTGAACTTTCCATGTTGGGCGCTGCAATGGAATTGGGTACCCCATTTTTATAAAGAGGTATTTCAGTAAAATTTTGACCAACTACTTTTGTAACGATAAATACAGACATTAAGATGATTAAATTTTTCATTATTTAAATTATTATAAATTAAAATTATCAATATTTTTCGGACTATTCAAAACCATTGATACAATCGAGCTTCAAACTGATAATTTTAAAGGTTATTAAATGGTAAATAACTGTATTATAGGGAATCTTAAGATCCCTTTTAAAATAACATCAATGCCTAAGTGAACTGATATATAGTTAATTTTAATAACTTGTATGTTTTGACTAATCAAATTCAAAAAAAGCCATCGAAATTGCTATACAATAATTTTCAAGCCCAATAGCTATAGATCCTTTATTTTCGCAGTCAAATTATAAAAGCAATAAACGCTGACGGCTTCTGTAAAATCATTCGGAGATTAAAATTTACTATATGAAAATCTATAAAACCAATTCGGGAAATGTAATTGAACATCAGGGGGCATATCATTTATTGCCTTCAACCAACTGGGACCAATTTATTAACCGTGATAATTTACACCAGTTGCTTAGTTCAGAAATACTATCCAATACCAAATTGGTAAGTCTTGAATGGCTAAATGAACAGACTATGCTAGCACCCATTGACCAACAAGAGATTTGGGCTGCCGGGGTTACTTATTTAAGGAGTCGCCATGCAAGAGTGGAAGAGTCCAAGGATTCGGGAGGTGGTACTTTTTATGATAAGGTATATGATGCTCCTAGGCCGGAGATATTTTTTAAAGCAACTTCACAAAGAACCGTTGGGCACAATGGTTTGGTAAGAATACGGAAAGATTCCACCTGGGATGTTCCAGAACCAGAATTAACATTGTTCATTACCACATCTGGCAACATTGTTGGATATACCATTGGCAATGATATGAGTTCGAGAAGCATTGAAGGAGAGAACCCACTGTATTTGCCTCAGGCTAAAATGTATGATGGATGTGCTGCTTTAGGTCCCTGTATTTATGTTCCAGCGAAACCCATTTCGCCAGAAACCACCATTGAAATTTCTATCGAAAGAAATAATATAGTGATGTATGCAGATAGTATTGCCATCAGCCAAATGAAAAGACAACATACCGATTTGGTCAGCTACTTGTATAAAGAATGCTCATTTCCATACGGGTGTTTTTTAATGACGGGCACAGGCATTGTACCACCCAATAGCTTTACCCTTCAAAGCGGTGATAGCATTATAATAACCATTGAACATATTGGAACACTAAAAAACAAAGTTGCCTAATGAATACACACGGAAAAAACATCATCGGGAATAACCTTTCTGCAATGGGTACTAGCAGTTTTAATGCCTACGACGTAGCATCAAATTCACTACTACCTACAAAATTTTATGAGGCCACCACTACAGAAATCAATGCGGCTATTTCATTGGCATCCGAAGCCTTTGGTGAATATAAAAATAAAACAGGGAAAGAAAAAGCAGCATTCCTTGAATGCATTGCTACAGAAATAGAAGCGTTGGAAATGGAGCTGATAGAAACCGCCAGTAAAGAAACAGGTTTGCCATTGGCAAGGATTACTGGTGAAAGAGGAAGGACTACTGGGCAGTTACGTCTTTTTGCCTCCCAGCTAATCGAAGGGTCATGGGTAAACGCCATCATTGACAAGGCGCTTCCTGAAAGAAAACCATTGCCCCGTGTAGATCTTCGACAAATGCAAATTGCCATTGGACCAGTTGCCGTTTTTGGAGCGAGTAATTTCCCATTGGCATTTTCTGTTGCCGGAGGCGACACCGTATCAGCACTAGCCGCAGGTTGTACCGTAGTTTTTAAAGCTCATCCGGCTCATCCAGCTACCTGCGAATTGGTAGGAGCTGCCATTATCCGTGCAGCTCAAAAATGCAATATGCCAGAAGGTGTATTTTCGATGGTACATGGTATTAGTCACCAGGTAGGCCATGCACTTGTAACCCATCCATTGATAAAAGCCGTAGGTTTTACTGGTTCATTAAAAGGTGGTAAGGCTTTGTATGATGCAGCTGTGAAACGTGAATCTCCTATTCCTGTATATGCAGAAATGAGTAGTGTAAATCCGGTTGTTTTTTTACCGGAAATACTAACGCAAAAAGCGGGCGATTTAGCCGAAGCCTTTGCTGGTTCCATCGTAATGGGTGGTGGACAATTTTGTACCAATCCAGGTATCTTTTTATTATTAAAGAATGAATCTTCCACCAATTTCATTCAATTACTAACCGCTGCCCTTACTGCAAAACCAAGTGTAGCTTTGCTTACCAATGGCATTAAGGACGCCTATTGCAAAGGCATTGCCCATCAAAGAAAAACTGATGGTGCAATTGGCTTAACAGCATTCGACTCCAATTCACCCCAGCCGCATTTGTTGCAAATCAATGCCCAAACATTGCTGGGCAACCCCTCATTGACAGAGGAGGTTTTCGGGCCTTCATCGGTTGCAATTATTGCAAAAGACATGGATGAACTGTTGGACTGCTGCAGGCATTTACAAGGTCAGCTAACGGCCAGCCTGCATGGTACGGAGAATGAATTAAAGCAGGCAGTGGAACTAATCGATTTGCTGCAAGAAAAGGTGGGCAGATTGTGCATCAATGGATTTCCTACGGGTGTAGAAGTGGGTAATGCCATGGTGCATGGCGGCCCCTATCCTGCTACCAGCGATTCGAGAAGCACTTCCGTAGGAACACAGGCAATCTACCGATTTACCAGACCGTTTTGCTACCAGGATTTCCCTGACCAGTTGTTGCCGGATGCGCTGAAAGAAGCCAACCCATTACATATAAGCAGATTGGAAAACGGTATTCGGCAGTAATTGCTTGTTAGATTTCCTTGGTTGATTGCCCATTCATTTTGTTGAAAAACGAATGGTTAATGGACAGTAGGGGCAAATTTAGAAAGCCTGCGAGGTATAAAAATCTTGGAGGTAATGAGCCGAACTTCGATGCATATAAACTATATACTTTTAATCGCCCTATACCCACATGGGGCGATTTTTTTTAGGAATAAAAAAGGATTCATTTCATTGTTGCGGTACAAAACGATGAAATGAATCCTTTCTATTTAAAATGCTGGAAGGGTTTGCCCCAAATCCCATTGATTATTTTGTAGCAAACGACGCTGATTCCTTATCCAATGATTCCTTAGAAGGTGTAACGCCATTGGTTATAACCACCCTGTATTTAAAAGTAACCGATTGGCCAGCTTCCAAGGCGAAATTTAATTTTTCCTTCCCTCCGCTCAACGGCTCCTGGCCAAGCGAATTGGCTGCGAACAAACCATATCCTCGGGCATGCCAGTAAGTGGGATAACCCGGATTTGACGGATGATCTATTATAGCGATGGAAACCAATTCTCCATTTTTATTTCCATACATCATGCACCAGTTGCCCCTTGTACCCCATACCTCATTTCCGGTAAACCCGTTGCTGGAAACAAAAGTTCCGGTCACCCCTGCATTGTTCAATACCGCCACCTTGGTGGCAACCCCATTTGCATCAGTAAAAATTTCAGGTTTTTGAGAAGGGATTTCCAACTCCCGGGCTACCCGAACTCCCATAAAGCCTTCCTTATTGTCCTTAAAGCTCACCCTATCCTGCTGCGCAGTGAGTGTGGTTGCCCGGTCAATGGTTCGGCTATTCCCCTCTCCGCCAAAGGTTAGGGTGGTTGATTCCCTGAGTAGGATTTTTCCGGAAATGTCGACCCAATTGGAAGCCACCACCAAAACACCCTTTTTCTTTCCCTCGGTTACACGCACAATTTTTTCGTGCCGAATGCTACCGTACTTTGGTTTATCAATCGCGGGGATGGCAGCTGAATTGTTCCAAAAATCCAATCCGTTTACATCCCCATAATTCAACCACAAACCAATATGATGGGGATGGTCTGTTCTTTCATTTGGCCGAGGGGATAGCGGGAAACCACGGGTAACCGTAACACCAGAAGCAGTTTGAATCGGAAATATTACCGGCTTGTCAATCTTAGGATCGAACAGATAAGCTGTGAAAAATTTGCCTCCTACCAACACATCCACCCGGTATTCCTTGTCATTTTGCACAAACCGCACCCCCTGCTGGGAGTAAGCATTGAACAAGGAACTAAGCAAACTAAGCGACAAAAAAATGTTTTTAAAAAATGACATCGTTAATTATTTATTTGCTTGACTAGATTGAATAATTTTTGAACGGCTCAAAGGGTTTTCCCCCCACCATCACCTCCTGTGTTTTTTCATCGAAGGTTACTTTACGACCGCTAAGCACAGCTGCATTGGTCATGATAGTAGCAATTGAATGACTATAGCCTGCTTCAACAGGAGCATTGGGTGTTTTGCGACTACGCACACACTCCATCCAATTTCGGATATGACTGGAGGTTAACTTGTCGCCCCCAGTGTTTGCAGAGGAAATAACAGGTTCAACCACCGAAAGCTTAGATTCTGGCAATAAAAAGGATTTCATACCAGCTGCTGCAGCATTTTTTTCGGATAAGCCTCCCCGTGGAGAAACCATATTGGTATCTAGATTCAATTGGCCTCCATTAGAATAGTATATTTCCGTTGGCGAATCTTCCCCATTGTGCATACGAGATCCGAAAGTAACCTGAAAACCTGAGTTAAGGTCATCGACTGGGCCATAATTAAAAGCAGCATTGATCGTATCCCAATT
The DNA here is from genome assembly GCA_044339235.1 of Ferruginibacter sp. GTDB lineage: Bacteria > Bacteroidota > Bacteroidia > Chitinophagales > Chitinophagaceae > Ferruginibacter. Next base: position 5,209 of record JBIIVV010000032.1, on the reverse strand, counting down.
TTTTCTTCCGTCTTTCCACATAAAAATACCTCCATTGGCAACTACGCTGCGTGGATGTTGCAAACCACTAAACCAATGTACGGTATCAATTTGATGACTCATCCACTGACCGGCTAAACCAGAGGAATAAGGCCAGAACAATCTAAATTCTAAATATTTTTTAGCATCAAATGCTTCAAAAGGTCGATTCATCAAATATCTTTTCCAATCCGTATCCTTCTCCATCAACTGTGCTACATCAGCAGGTCTGCGCCAACGCATCGGTTGATTTACATTCCATGTTAACTCAACCATGGTAATGGCGCCAAACTTTCCAGATTTGATAAATTCTTCGGCTGCATGATAATTAGGGCCGCTTCTTCTTTGTGAACCAATCTGCACAATTTTATTGGAAGCTTTGATCGCCTTAAAAGCTCTCCGGTTATCATCCATCGTTTCTGCGAAGGGTTTTTCGCAATACACATCGCAACCTGCATTCACAGCTTCCATTGCATGATTAGCATGCTGGAAATCGGCTGTACTTACAAATACCGCATCTACTAATTTTTTAGCATACATCTCCTCATTATTTCTGCATGCAACCACCTCATTTTGCATTTTTTCTTTCCAAATAGCAGTGCCTGCTTCCCTTCTTTTATTCCAGATATCAGATACCGCAACCACTTCAAAATTCAATTCCTTATAATGATTCATGAAACAAGGTATATGCGAGCCTCTGTGTCGATCCGAAAAACCTACTACACCCACTCTAACCCTGTCATTGGCTCCAATGATACGATTATAACTTTTGGCACTCAAGCCTAATTGAGCGGCAACTACACCTGCTCCAGCCAAAGCTGATTTTTTAATGAAAAGACGGCGATTATTCGATTTCATAATTGAATTATTTTTAATTATTCAATTAAGGTAAGAAATTGTTCGAGAATAGCCATTTTTTATCAGATTTTTTTTGAGACTACCCTACATATCCAATTGAGCTATACATGCAAGACTGCTTATGATTATGCGAATTTGTAACTGCTGATTTTTTTTTGGGGGGGGTATTGTAGAAAATTGGTTGGCCGATTGGCCAAATAATTGGGGTACTGGTGCGGATGACAGAATGCCATCAATCTATTAAAGGATTTGAAATAATTTGAAATTAGGAATCTTCAATAGATAGCGATACAACCGAAACGCTTTGAACGATAAACAATTCCTCTTTGAATATGAAATGAAACCTTTCTTAGTTTGAGTCAAACGCTTCGTATTGTAGCCTATTGTTACCCATTAATCAAATACACCAACAAACTTCTGGCCCCATGCGCCCCAATGACCAGTGACTGTTCGATATCGGCAGTTTTGGAAGGCCCCGCTAAAAAAACGCCGTATCCTTCCTTGTCTATTTCAATTTGCTGATAGGCCTCATGCATGTTGGCTACAATGTTATTCACATCCAAACAAATCACCAAGTGCTGACAAATGAAAGGTAATAAACGGTTTTTAATTTGACTTTCGTACAACCACACTGAGCCATTTTCAGCCACTCCTACAGTAGCTCCAATATAAGTTTTGTAAACCTGCTCCAATAAACTGGCATCCATACTGGAATTAATTTCATTGTTCACTTCACCCAGGGAGGGCAAAGTGTTCACAACGTATTCACCTAGGGCTCTTGCCTGCCGAATTTCATCCTTGACCATATCAATTGATGAAATCTGAATTGCCTTGCCGCCAATACCCTCCAAGGTCCTAATGAATTGATGCACCAAATCTGTAGGCGAATCGCCGGCAGTTTTTACATCAATAACGGGCAATTCAATCAATGCAGGCTTATTAACGGAAATAGCATTCAATATTTTTTCTCTTGAGCTCATTTTTTATTTTTAATATACCAATCCCTGAAACTTTGTTTGGGAGCCTCAGGCATGTCCCTTTGCTTGTACCAAGGATTTAGCCTTTTATTATTGGTAACAAAAGGAAATACGCGCATCACCCATCTGCCCATTTTTCCAGCCATCCGGTAGATGGAAGGATGAGATAATACAAATGCCATTCCATTCATTGCCGCTTTTTTTCCGGTGGAGGTAAAACCCTCCTCAACGAGTACTTGCCGCCATTTATACAGCTGCACATGGATATCTATCTTAACCGGGCAAACATTGCTGCACGAACCACAAAGGGTAGACGCAAAGGGCAAATCTGCATTTGCTTTCATATCCAAATTAGGATTTAAAATGGAGCCAATGGGCCCTGCAACCGCTGTATGGTAACTATGTCCCCCGCTCCTTCTATATACCGGACAGGTGTTGAAACAAGCTGCGCATCGAATGCACTTCAGAGAATTTCTGAAATCTGGACGCCCCAACTGCTTTGTTCTGCCATTGTCAACAATGACAATATGCATTTGCTGCCCAGGCCTTGGCTGATGAAAATGGCTCGAATAGGTAGTAATAGGCTGACCGGTGGCACTTCTAGCCAGCAAGCGCAGGAATACCCCTAGGTGTTCCGCCTTTGGGATGATTTTTTCGATACCCATGCAAGCGATGTGAATGGCCGCAGCATGAACCCCCATATCTGCATTGCCCTCATTGGTGCAAACCACGAAGCCTCCTGTTGAAGCAACGGCGAAATTTACCCCCGTGATGGCGAGTTGAGATTCTATAAATTTACCTCGTAAATGCTGACGGGCAGCCTCTGTCAGATATTGCGGATCAATGTTCCCTTTTTCAGTTCCAAGGTGTTCATGAAATGTTTCGCTTACATCCTGCTTTTTCAAATGAATGGCTGGCAATACAATATGACTGGGCGGTTCATTTCTAAATTGAACAATTCGCTCTCCCAGGTCAGTGTCCACCACATCAATGCCCCGTTGAACCAAAAACTCATTCAACTGACATTCTTCGGTCAGCATCGATTTGCTTTTCACCACATGCTGAACTTTTTGTTTCTGAATAATATCCAAAATGATCTCGTTGTGCTCGAGCGCATCTGCCGCCCAATGCACTTGAATACCATTCGCCTGGGCATTTTTTTCAAATTCCGATAAGTAATTATCCAGATTGGAAAGCGTATGGTCTTTTATTTGAGAGGCCATCTCTCTCAACTGCTCCCATTCCGGTATTTGTCGAACGGCTTTGTCCCTTTTTTCCCTTACAAACCAAAGCGTTTCATCATGCCAGTCCGTTCTCGGCTCGTCTTGATTAAACAATTCAGCTGCAGCCGAATGACTCAGTCCGGCACCATGAAGCGTTGATAGGAAAATTCGGGTGAAATTTTTTGGGTTCATTGTTAATTCCTTTTACTGAGCAGGTCGTTTTCTTCACTATTCAGGATTTCTGCTATATGAATGGTCTTCACCTTGCTTCCGTTGCGCCGTAAGATACCCTCTAAGTGCATCAGACAACTCACGTCAGCGCCAGTGATGTACTCGACTTCGTTGCTATCATGTTCTGCAATCCGATCCTTGCCCATTTTAACGGATACCGCTTCCTCAAAAATACAAAATGTACCGCCAAATCCACAGCATTCGTCTACCCGCTTGGGTAAGCTAAGTTCCAATCCTTTCACCATATTTAATAAATGGGTTGGTTTTGAAAAAGGAGGTGCCACCAACTCGCTCATAGAGGAAAGGTTCAGTCCACGCTGGCCATGGCAACTAATATGCATACCCACCTTATGAGGAAAAGAAGCATTGATATTTTCAATTTTCAAAATATCAACGATAAATTCTGTCAATTCATAAATATGATTACGGATATGCAAAGCCTTGCTTTCATCCTGGTCATGCAAATGTTCTTTCACGTGTAATACACAACTTCCTGATGGAGATACGATGTAATCGACTTCGCCGAAATTGGCAACAAAATTTTTATCGCAACCTTCACTCAAATCGGCAAATCCGCTATTGGCCATTGGTTGTCCACAGCAGGTTTGATTGAGCGGAAAAACAACTTCACAACCCAATTTCTCCAATAGTTCCAGGGTGGCCACTGCCACTTTCGGGTAAAACTGGTCCACATAACAGGGAATAAATAATCCTACTTTCATTATTAAAAAAATTATTGTTAGTCCCTTATTACAAACAGTATTTTACAAATCTACTGGCTAAAATTTATTACTGATGACTTTCTTTATTGGTTAATAAAAAAGTTGCAATATCTGCCAGATTTTGTTCAGATATTCCGGTAGTTATCGGTTCAGGCATTAGGCTTTTTTGTTGCTTTTCCTTTGAACTAATTTTGTTTTGTGCGATAACATGTTGAACACCAGAAATATCTTTTATTACAATCGACTGCTTATTTTCTGAAACTAAAAATCCAAATACAGATTCCCCCTCCACTGTATTCACCAGCCAGGGCTCATAGCCAAAAACAATGGCAGCGCTGGGGTTAACAATAGCATCGAGTAAGGAGATTTTATCAAATTTTTTGCCAATATTGGTAAGTTCCGGCCCAATCATATTTCCTGTCAATCCAACACGGTGGCAACTACTACAATTATTTTTAAAAATAGTTTGACCCGCTACAGCATCCCCAGGTAATTTTGCAATATTATTCACTGAAAATATTTTATCCGTGCCATTTCGCTTGACATATTTTCCAGCCTGAACCCTTACCGCAATATTAGGGTTATTGAAAATATTTTCTGCCACAATTGGCATTAACGAAGTGGGCAATTTATCCTCTGCCATTAATCCAATCACCATTTGACCTCCCATTGTATCTAAAGCCATTTCCTTTGCTAGCCCTTGATGGTCTTGTTCAGACTGTCGATTGTCTAACAGCATTTGCAGCTTGACTTTCATGGTTGCCAGCTTACGCTGATAAGTAGTATTTACATTTATTTTCGACCAGTCTAATAATTTATACCAATCATTACTCTGTCTGAAAGAGAGCCAATACAAAGATTGTTCTTTTACATCTGCCAAACTAGCAGCAGTCAAATTCAACATAGCATTAGCAGCCGTTTTATCATTTATAAAAGCTAGTGCCGTGATCATTCGCATTCTTTCTTCTATTGATGAAGCCGAATCCACAGCCCTTTCTGCAATTTCCTTCACTGCAATTACTGGATGAAGCCTCCAGGCAAAATCTGCCATTGGCTTACTCCACTTCAATGGCGAGATTGGTTGATTAGGGTAAAAAGAAATCAGTAATTCTTTGTACCAACTTTCAGCATCTGCATCCATAGCGCTTCCAAGGGTTTCGAGGTACCATCGATCTTTACC
>JBIIVV010000031.1:0-20993 GCA_044339235.1 Ferruginibacter sp. | reverse complement strand
GTGAAACCGGTGCTACCATCAATATTGAAGAAGTAAACAATGTAGGTGAAGTAAGCGTATTCTCTGCATCTAAAGAAAGTCTGGATAAAGCAGTTAATTGGATCAAAGGATTGATTGCTGTACCAGTTGTAGGAGATACCTATGAAGGCACTGTTAAAAGCATAAAGGAATTTGGTGCTTTTGTAGAGTTTTTACCAAAAAAAGAAGGCTTATTGCATATTAGTGAAATCAGCTGGAAACGTTTGGAAACCATGGAAGGGATATTTAAAGAAGGAGATCGTGTGAAAGTGAAATTATTAGAAGTGGATCAACGTACCGGTAAGTTTAAGCTTAGTCGCAAGGCATTGATGCCAAAGCCTGAAGCACAGGAAAGACCTTAATTGAATCAATTTCAATATAGACTCCGGAGATTTTTCTTCGGAGTTTTTTGTAGTCAGAACTTTCATAGTTTTAACTACTTTTATTGAAATAATATAAAAAATATCAGCATGAACTATCTGCAATTTGATTTTGAAATTCAAGACAATGAACAACAGGAAAAATTGGTTGCACTCTTATCCTACCAAGGGTTCGAAGGCTTTGAAGAGGAGCCGCAGCTTCTAAAGGCTTTCATTGCCGAAGAGCTTTTTAAACAAACTGAATTTTCGCAGGTGATTGACATGTTTGAAAATCTAGCATATAAAAAATACACGGTCGAAAACATTAACTGGAATAAGCAATGGGAAGAGGGTTTTCAGCCGGTGCTGGTAGATGATTTTGTAGGTATTAGGGCAACATTTCATGCCCCAATGAAAGAGGTGCTACATGAAATCATCATTACACCTAAAATGAGCTTTGGCACCGGGCACCATGCTACTACCTTCTTGATGATTCAGCAGATGCAAGGACTAGATTTTAAAGAGAAAACTGTGCTGGATTTTGGAACCGGGACCGGTGTATTGGCGATTTTGGCCAGTAAATTGGGCGCATCCAATGTTTTTGCCATCGACTATGACGAGTGGAGTATTACCAACACCCATGAAAATATTGAGCAAAATGCTTGTTCCAATATTCGGGTAGCTCAATTGGATGCTTTACCGGTTGAAGAAAAATTTGATGTTATTTTGGCCAATATTAATCTAAATGTGATACTTCCTAATTTGAAATCAATCGTATTAGGTTCATTTTCAGGTACTTCGGTGCTGATGAGTGGGTTTTTAAAAGAGAATGAAAGTCTTGTTATTGCATCATTGGCTGAAGCCGGATTACAATATATTTCCACTTTACAACGTGGCGACTGGATTTTGGTGCTGGCAATGATGCCATAATTAGCAATATATTAGGATGTATTAAATGTGTTGGAGAACAAATATCCGCTATATTTGTATTTCGAACCCATTAAAGAAAGAATGAACGAACTACTATTAATCGTACTAGCCTATTTTATTGGATCTATACCCACAGCTTTAATTATAAGCAAGGTTTTTTTTCAAATCGATATTCGAGATTACGGAAGTGGAAACATGGGCGCTACCAATACCTTCCGGGTATTGGGTTCTAAATATGGTACCATCGTAATGATTTTCGATATTCTAAAGGGAGTGGCAGCGGTGGCTTTATACTGTTTTTTGCCTCATTATCTTACAGACGAGTGGGATAGAACCAATTTAATGGTAGGACTAGGTTTGGCTGCAGTAATTGGTCATATATTCCCCATTTTCGCCCAATTTAGGGGAGGAAAGGGGGTTGCAACGCTATTTGGAATGATTTTAACTGTTCAGCCTGTAATAGCTGCAAGTTGTGTGGGGGTTTTTCTGCTGGTTTTATTCCTTACCCGGTATGTTTCATTAAGTTCCATTTTTGCAGGGATCGCCTTGCCGATTTGCGTACTTTGGATTTGGAACGACGATGTTACACTTTATAGAGTGTTTGCAGTATTAGTAGCCATCATGATTATACTTACCCATCAAAAAAATATCATTAAAATTTTAAGGGGTAGTGAAAGTAGGGTGCCCATTTTTAAAGCTAGGGATAGACGAAAACTCAATCGTAAATAATTTCCCTTAAGTATTACCATTTTATTAAGCTTTCAAATACCACGAGACAAAGGTTGGTTGGTAATTTCGGTACAGCAATTGCCTATACCTATTTACATTTTTTTGGGCTTCAGTCAAGTAAATATTAATAAAATGAAAAAGCTTTTTCCCTTCCTATTGTTTTTAATTCTTTTTTATTGTTCCTGTACTACCAATGCGGTAACCGGAAGAAGGCAACTCAGTATATTACCTGAAAGCCAACTTCAACTAATGGCGGTCACTGAGTATAAATCATTTTTATCCCAGAGTAAGGTGATTGTTTCTGCTAGTAGCCAAGATGCTGAGATGGTTCGAAGGGTTGGTAATAGAATCAAAAATGCTATCACCCAATATTATTCAAGTAAGGGAAAGGCGAAAATATTGGAAGGGTATAAGTGGGAATTTAATTTGGTAGAAAACAAAGAAGTCAATGCCTGGTGTATGCCCGGAGGGAAAGTAGTAGTGTATACAGGCTTGTTAGCAGTGACTCAAAATGAAGCGGCATTGGCCATCGTCCTCGGACACGAAATTGCCCATGCAGTAGCTAGTCATGGTAATGAACGCATGAGCCAGGCGCTAATTACACAAGGTGTGGGAATTGCAGGAGATGTATTAACCTCTAACAATCGAAAAGTAAATAGCATCTTCAATGGAATATTTGGTCCTGGAAGTCAAATAGGGTTCACCTTACCCAATTCAAGAAAACAAGAGTATGAAGCGGATCATTTTGGTTTAATATTCGCAGCTATGGCAGGTTATGATCCCAAGGAAGCTATCCCATTTTGGCAAAGAATGTCTCAGGCTGCTGGAAATCAACATACCCCGGAATTTTTGGCAACCCACCCTGCAGATGAAAATAGGATCTCTCGATTACAGGGATATATGAATGAGGCTTTGCAATATTATAAACCAACTGTAAAATAAGTTTTCAGCCATTTTCAAGCTAACTCACTGTAAATACTGAGTTTTATGGTGGTATGTTAAAAATTAAAATTAAATTTGCGTTACTTTTTTAATCTGTTTCTTGGGAAACAGACGAATGCTATGAAAAATTTGTTGAGAATCCATGATTCGGTAATCTTTTTTTAATTAAATAAGTTTTAAATGGAAGTATTAGCTCCGTCGCTGTCTTTGTTGGAAAAATTGCAATTAAAGGATGAAAAAAATTTATTGATTCAAGGCTTACCGTCTACTGTTGAGAAGCAATTTGTAAAAATAGCATTTGCCAAAAACGTCACTCCCTTACTTAAAGCTAGGAAAATTGATTTCGCCCTAGTATTTGCAATCAGTCAAAAGCAACTGAAAGATATTTTAACCGATGTAGTCCCTGCCTTACATGACGAAGCAAAGCTTTGGGTAGCCTATCCAAAAGCAGCATCCAAGATCGTTAGCGATTTAACAAGGGACAGCAACTGGGACTGTATCGCTCATTTTGGCTATGAAGAAGTTCGTTTAATCACCTTGGATAGTATTTGGACTGCTATGCGGTTTAAAAAATCAAATCCCGTAATACGACCATCCGTTGTGCTAGAAAAAAAGGTAAAGGAAACTGAAAAAAAGACAATCACAACTCCCGTTGCATTGGAATTGTTGTTTTTAAAAAATCAAGCGGCAAAGTCTTTCTATGAAACGCTTTCATTCTCAAATAAAAATGAATACATCACTTGGATAGCGGGAGCTAAAAAAGAAACCACTAAATTAGCTCGACTAGAAGCTACCATCACCAAGTTAAACTACCTAAAACGAAATCCTTCGGAAAAATAATTCTTTAGCTCAATGCTGGAAAGGCAATGCGTTTGGATAACCAACTATTGTTAATTTGAATAATCCAATTTTGCAGCAATTCTTTTTTAGTTAATACTGTATTATTAAAATAGAGGGTGTCGGCCTTAATAAATTCGTTTTCTGCAGCATAGTTTAGTTGAGATAGCGGCAGCAGCTGAACTTTATCTTTTACCACAAATGCCAATGTTTGCCTTTCAAAAAGTTGAACGGTATATTGTTGCTCAATTTCTTTCACTATTCTGACCGAGCTGTCTGTACTGCAACCGCTTACTCCGGTGGCTGTTTCATCTGCCATCAGTATAATAAATTGTCCGAAAAATAAATTACCATATCCCTTTACTTCATCACCATGACTCTTCCAAGAGGCTACAAATTGTTCAAGTGTGGCTTCTATTTCCAAGGCTTCGCTCATTGTAAATAAACGGCTGCTTTGGTAGATCCATACTTTCGATGTGTCACTAAATTCGGCAGGTATTTGATTCTGAAATTGTAGGTTCATACTATTTTTTTTAAATGGATTGGGCAATTAATTCTGCAATATCAAGTACCTGAACTTCTTCCTCTTTATTACTATTTTTCACTCCATCTGAGAGCATTGTATTACAAAAAGGACAAGCAGCGGCAATGATTGCTGCACCGGTATCAAGGGCTTCATTGCTTCTTTCTAGATTAACTCGAATGGTTCCTTTTTCTTCTTCTTTAAACATCTGGCCGCCACCTGCACCACAGCACAAACCGTTGGATTTACACCGCTTCATCTCTACCAGTTCAATGTCTAATGATTCAAGTACTTTGCGGGGAGCCTCGTAAATATTATTGGCCCTTCCTAAATAACAACTGTCGTGATAAGTGATTTTTTTCCCTTTAAAACTTCCCTGCTCTTTCATGACAATCTTCCCCTCATCAATGAGCTGTTGAATAAAAATAGCATGGTGAATTACCTCATAATTGCCCCCCAATTCGGGATATTCATTTTTTAATGTATTAAAGCAATGTGGACAGGCAGTGACTATTTTTTTTATTCCATAACCGTTTAAAATCTGAATGTTCTGGTAAGCCATCATTTGAAACATAAACTCGTTGCCGGACCTTCTTGCAGGATCCCCAGTACACAATTCCTCTTTTCCCAAAATGGCATATCGAATGCCTACTTTATGTAGGATCGTTGCAAAAGCCTGGGTTATTTTTTGGGCTCGTTGGTCATAACTTCCTGCACAGCCTACCCAAAACAAGATATCAGGGCTTTCGCCATTCGCTATCATTTCAGCCATTGTTGGTACATGCATCATATCATATGTTTCAGTAAAGTAAAGGTAGCAAAATGTTTGTTGTTTTATTAAACACATTGTCTTTGATTAATTTTAGCAGTCCGTCTATTTGTTGCAGCTAAGGTGCTATTTTTGTGGTTCAATGAAAAAGATACAACTCATCTTTGCAGCCATTAAGGATTGGGAAGCATGGCCATTTAAACTGCTCTATGCTCCCATATCAGTTTGTTGGTTGTGGTACACCATCAAATCGGGGCATGTTTGGTTTTTCACTTCCAGTAATCCCAAATTAACATTTGGCGGAATGGAGGGAGAACCCAAAAAAGAGATGTATGATTTATTGCCTACTAGTCTATATCCTGCCACCTGCAATATACTGCCCAATGAGGATTTTTCTTTGTTGCAGCAGCGGTTGGTGGAATCTCAAATTGAGTATCCATTCATCGTTAAACCAGAAGTAGGTAGTCAGGGTATTTTGTTGAGGAAAATTGATAATGAGCAAGCACTGCGTCAATATCATTCCCAAATGCCTTGGGAATATATTGTACAGAATTTGGTTACTTATCCAATGGAGGTTAGTGTGTTTTATATTCGGCATCCCAATTCAGACAAAGGGAAGATTACTGGTTTTTTACATAAGATTCCATTGCAGGTGGTGGGTGACGGTCAGCAAACCCTTTCCTCGCTCATTGAGCAACATTCAAAAGGGGCTGGTAGGGTAGCAGAGCTTTTTAATAAGCATAAGGATAATTGGGATATCATTTTGCCTGAAGGAGAAAAGTATATGTTGAGTTATGCTGCTAATCACAATAGGGGTGCCCGTTTTATTGACCTAAAAGATCAAATCGATGATCAATTGGTAGCCATATTTGATGAAATTAGTATAGGAATCAATGATTTTTTCTATGGTCGTTATGATATCATGTGTTCCAATGTAACTGATTTTAAGGCAGGTAAAAATTTCACTATTTTAGAATACAATGGATGTGGTGCCGAACCTAATCATTTTTATGATACTGGCTATACCCTACTAGGGGCTTATGGTGAAATTCTTAAGCACTGGAAAGCGTTGTATGAAATCAGTAAATACAATCGCCTTCAAGGAATAGCCCCCTGGCCATTTATGAAGGGCAATCAGTTTATGAAATCAGCCCGTGAACATATTGTGGAAATGAAAAAAACCGATGAAGCAATGGGGTAGGGTAGTTGGTCTTAAAAGCATTATATAAAAAGTCAAGCTAATCGTTATTTGTTTTAGAACTAACCAGTAAACCACCATTCAAAGGGAGGAAGTGCCATTCATTGAATCGTTGGCCTAGTCGCTTCGACGATTGATTTATGATTGAAATAGGCTACATTTTAATTGAGTTAGTAGCGGTTTATTATGTAAAGTAAAGAAGTAGAAACTTTATCTTTGTTGAGTGACTAAATTCTTCTACATCTTTTTCTGGGGTTTGCTCATCAGTTTCCTTGGCTCTTTGCCTTTGGGGACATTGAATGTGGCTGCTATGCAAATAGGCATTCAGGAAACTGTTCAAAATGCGATCTGGTTTTCAATGGGCTCCTTGCTGGTAGAGATGGTGTATGTTCGTATTTCATTGGTGGGAATAGATTGGGTTCGAAAACAACAACGCCTGATGAAGGCGATGGAATGGATTACCTTGGGAATTATTGTAGCATTGGCTGTAGGTAGCTTTGTGGCAGCTTTCAAATCAGGTGGCGGATCTAAAAATGTACTATTAAATAATAATTTGCATCGTTTTGTTTTGGGAATGCTGATGTGTGCTATCAATCCGGTTCAGATTCCATTTTGGTTTGGCTGGAGTACGGTCTTATTTACAAAAAAAATACTAGTGCCAAGGCCCTTGTACTACAATATCTATATTATTGGAATTGGGGTGGGTACTTTATTGGGGAACTGCGTTTTTATCTTTGGAGGCAAATGGATGGTTCAGCGCATTGCAAATAGTGAGCAGTACCTTAATTGGGTGATTGGAGGGATATTTACTTTAACTGCATTGATTCAGTTGGTGATGATCCTCCAAAAAAAAGATGCCATCTCTAAGTTTGGGGATAGTAAAGACAATACTGCAAGCAATTGATTTAGTATGCATTTCTCCTTTCATAGACTCATTGAATGTGCCGAATCAGGTAATTTGTATTGATTCACCCAATAGCTTTAGCCTTCTTAAGAAACACCTTCTGCCCATTTATCCCGATCATCCGGACTGAATTTCCAAGGGGCGAAATTATTTTCAATATTACTAAACATGCCATTCCATTCTTGGGGAGCATTGCTGTCTTCCATAATTAGGGCCCGCCGTAATTCCAAAATAATATCTAGTGGATTGATACTTACCGGACAAGCTTCTACACAGGCATTGCAGGTAGTGCAAGCCCTTAATTCTTCCACAGTGATATAATCATGTAATAGGGTCTTGCCATCTTCTTTAAATACACCATTTGTATGTATGTTTTTACCAGCTACTTGTAGCCGATCCCTGGTATCCATCATTATTTTCCTAGGACTCAACATTTTGCCTGTTTGGTTGGCTGGGCAAGCGGTACTACATCTTCCACATTCTGTACAACTATATGCATCCAGCAAATTTTTCCAGCTAAGATCAAAAACATCTTTAGCGCCAAATTTCATAATGGGAGATTCTCCAGTGGGGGCTAGCGCAGGTTCCATCATGTATTTTACCTCATTTTGTACATTGGGCATATTGTCCATTTGTCCATTGGGGTGAAGTCTTGCATAATATGCATTTGGAAACGCTAGTATAATGTGAAGGTGTTTGCTATAAGGCAAATAATTTAAAAATGAAAAGATGCCTACAATATGTATCCACCAGCTGCTTCTTTCTATTACAAGCAAGCTAGTGGCGGATAATCCGCTGAAAAAGGGCACTAACAAACTAGAAATAACAAAATTACCAGTGTTTCGATAATGTTCATTTCCCTGAAGTTGCAAGGCACGATCCATCGTATTCATCAGCAGAAATAAGCTCATTAAAATTATTTCAGCAATTAGTATGTAATTGGCATCCGATCGGGGCCATCCATTGAGGTCGTTGCTTACAAATCGCTTCAGTTTCATTCCATTTCTTCTGACTAAAAAAGCAATACAAACAACTATTACGCCGATGGCTAAAATTTCAAAAAAGTTGATTAGAAAGGAGTAAGCGTCACCGAGCGGACCAAGGAATACTCGGTGGGTGCCTAATAAACCATCCATCACGATCTCTAGCACTTCAATGTTAATAATAATAAATCCTGCGTAAATAATCAGGTGCATTACTGCCACGGGCTTATTTTTAAACATCTTCTTCTGTCCCAATGCCAGTAAAAGGAGGTTTCTCCATCGTTTGGAGGATTGGTCACTAAGATCTTCCGCTTTTCCTAAATAAATATTGCGACGAATCTGAAGCATGTTTTTAGTAAACAACCAGATGGCAAGGCTTGCTAAGGCAATAAAAATGATTTGGGGTAAAAATGGCATTTGGGTAAATTATTTGGCTATCAATTTTCTAATCAATTAAGGGATTGTTTAGGGTAATTTCTATGTTGAATGAAAGCTTATCTTTTTCTCCAATTGGATTCTAACCCAATAAAGTCTTCTAAATGATAAACGGCATCAGAGTATGAAAATAAAATAGTTCGATCATCAACAATAGTATTTTTTTTTCGCTTTTCTATACTCAATTTTTGTATATCTGGGAAATACTTTAAGGGAGAGATAATCATACGACCATCGTCCATCTTGAGGGTAATTTTACCAGGCAAATCAAATAATACTTTCGCTATGCACATGGTTTTATTTTTTAGTGAAGTTGCCATAATTATTTAATTTTAATTGTCGTAATTTTTTTTCCTGCTTTAACATTGTTGAATGAGTTAATGAACGCTTCTTGGTTTTCTTTAATCACTTTTATTGCTTGTTTTAAATCTGTTTCAGAAAGGCTTCCTTTATCAGCCACTTTGAATGTCTCTAGCCATATTTTAGCAGAACGCTGCCTATTACCTTTTTCTTTTGCTATATGCAGATGCGGCGGTTCATTTAGGGTGTCAAAGGCAAAAATAAAAAAGGTTAAGAACTTGTAAACAGCAATTTTAGGCATTCAACAATTTTAGTCAAATTTAATCTTTTTTTTGGCAGATAAAATAAGAATAGCTGCTAAGTCGATATCAAAATTTCACTTTAAATTGCCTTGATTTTAATAAAATTGTAAAATAGCCGCCTAATTTGGGTGGCTATACGGGTATTCTAAAAAACACTGTTTTCTTCTAAAATATCACTAGGGCTAAGGTAATTATCTAACTTCAATTTTCAGAATTATGTGCAATTATTGAATACTTGCTATAAATTCGTGTAAATACTTATAATTTGGCAGTAATGGTAGAAAAAAAATACATATTAACCAAGGAAGTAGCAGATAAAAAGCTTCGCCGGATGGCACTGCAGGTAGCTGAACAAAATTGTGATGCTGACCAGCTAATACTAATTGGTATCAAGGAAAATGGGATAGTGATTGCTCATAAAATCCGAACCTACCTGCAAGGGGTATTTAGCGGAGAAGTATTTGTGGTTGAACTTTCTTTGAACAAAAAGAAGCCCATGCTGGTGAGTTTGGATCCCGCTATGGATTTCAATGGTAAATCCATTTTACTAATCGATGATGTTGCCAATAGTGGTAGAACCATGTTATATGCTTTAAAACCATTACTGGAGACCTATCCCGAAAAAATTCAAACCTTGGTGTTAGTAGAACGAACCCATAAATCCTTTCCCATAGATGTAGATTATGTGGGGCTTTCAATTTCAACCGCCCTGGATGAACATATTACTGTTGAAGTAGACAGTGGCGAAGTAAAAGGCGCCTGGGTTCAAGCGGTCCCAGCAATTTAAATCAACCGACAAAACTTTTGTCCTGCGCTTTACATGCAGAGAATGTTTTTTTAGCCACTTGAATGAATGAAAAAAATTGGACTGTATTGTGGAATAATTTTTTAGATACTGCGGCTTGCTTCAATGAAAAATTCACACTAATTTACTGCCCTATCTGTTTTCTTAAACTAAATAATTATTTTTGAAGAAGTAAAATAAAAATATGGATCAACGTATTCAACAAAAAATTGACCAATGGATTTCTGGTAATTATGAACAGTCCGTAAAAGATGAAATTTTTCGCTTACAAAAAGATCATCCAGATGATCTGGTAGACGCGTTTTATAAAAATCTGGAATTTGGAACTGGAGGGTTGAGGGGTGTTATGGGGGTAGGAACCAACCGAATCAATAAGTACACTATTGGTATGGCTACACAGGGTTATGCCAATTATTTAAAAAAATGTTTTGGCGATAGAGTACAAGTTGCGGTCGCTCATGATTGTAGGAACAATAGTCGTTTTTTTGCGGAAACTACTGCCAGTGTTTTTGCTGCTAATGGAATTAAAGTGTTTTTATTTGAAACACTTCGACCTACTCCTGAATTGAGTTATGCCATTCGCCACTTTCAGTGCCAGGGTGGAGTAGTTTGTACGGCTTCTCATAATCCTAAGGAATATAATGGTTATAAAGCATATTGGGATGATGGGGCTCAAATGGTATCGCCTCATGATGAAAATGTAATCAAAGAAGTTGAAAAAATAGCTTCTGTAGATGATGTGAAGTGGAGCGGCGGGGAAGCCAATATTGTCATCATTGGAAAAGATATCGATGAAAGCTATCTGAATATGGTAGCGGGTTTAAGCGTATACCCAGAAATATGCAAGGCACAGCATGATCTAAAAATTGTGTATACCCCTATCCATGGAACAGGTATCACACTAGTGCCACAGGTGTTGGCAAAATTTGGATTTGACAATGTGCATATTGTTGATGAACAACGAGTGCCGGATGGTAATTTTCCAACCGTAATTTATCCTAACCCTGAAGAAAAAGAAGCGATGAGTATTGGCCTTACTATGGCAAGGCAATTGGATGCGGATATTTTGCTTGGTACCGATCCTGATAGTGATCGTGTAGCCATTGGGGTTAAAAATAATGAGGGTGAATGGGTGCTCATGAATGGTAACCAGACTGCTGTGTTAGCATTTAACTACCTTATTGAAGCACGCAAGGCAAAGGGTATTGCAATGCCCAACGACATGGTAGTAAAGACGATTGTTACTACCGAAATGATTGATACGATTGCTAAGTCAAATCAGATCGCTTGTTATAATGTACTGACAGGCTTTAAATGGATTGCCGCATTGATAAAGGAAAAAGAAGGCAAGGAAAATTATATCATTGGTGGAGAGGAAAGTTTTGGCCTGATGATTGGTGATCAGGTGAGGGATAAGGATGCCATTAGTGCAGTTGCTTTGTTATGTGAAATGGCGGCCTATGAAAAAAATAAGGGTAGAAGTTTGTATGAAAAAATGTTGGATTTGTATGTGCAGTATGGAATGTTCAAGGAAGACCTAATCAGTATTACCAAAAAGGGTATGAATGGAGCTGCTGAAATTGCTCAAATGATGCAGGGTTACCGAGATAATCCGCCAACTACCATTGATGGTGTAGCAGTAGCAGAATTACTCGATTATCAATTGCAGTTGGGTAAAAATTTGCAGACAGGCAAAACTTGGGAAATTAATCTACCCAAAAGTAATGTGCTGCAGTTTGTATTAAACGATGGAACTAAAATTTCTGCACGTCCTAGTGGAACGGAGCCCAAAATAAAATTTTATTTTAGTGTAAATACTACCCTTGAAAACAAGGATGCTTTTTCGGTTGCCGAAAAGGATTGTACCAATAAAATTGCTAGAATTGTTAATGAAATGGGTTTACAATAAAAGGCAAATCAGTGAATTGAATTGATCCGGATTTTTTTGCAATTTTTTATTGGTTCTCACTTAATCATAATTTTATCGGCTCAATTGCCTCTGAGTTGTAGCAATGTAATTAGCAACTAGGAAAATGTTTTTTAATATCAGTATAGGAATGACAATATGAGAAACTACGAAGATACCTACCGACATAAGGGGCTAAGAAAAAAATTGATGGACATACTGCGTGAAAAGGGTATTACGGATGAAACTGTACTGGCTGCAATGAACAATATTCCTCGTCACTTTTTTTTGGACAGTGCTTTTGATGAGATTGCTTACGAGAATCGTTCGTTTCCAATTAGTGAAGGGCAAACGATTTCTCATCCTTACACCGTGGCTTACCAGACACAGCTGCTCCAGATAAAACCCTACGATAAAATTTTGGAAATTGGAACCGGTAGTATTTACCAGGCAACCGTGTTGGCTGAAATGGGAGCTAAGATTTTCACCATTGAGCGACACAAACTGCTATTTGAAAAAACGAAAGAATTTATTTTTAAGGCAAAATATCCCAACCTGAAGTTTTTTTACGGAGATGGTTTTGAGGGCCTTCCTACCTATGCTCCTTTCGATAAGGTAATCATTACGGCGGCAGCCCCAATCATTCCTCCTAGATTGGTTGAGCAGTTGAAAGTGGGTGGTATAATGGTAATTCCAGTAGATGAGGGAGAACAACAACGCATGTTGCGGATCACTAAAAATGAAGATGGATCTACCAGTGAGGAGGCCTTTGAACAATTTTCTTTTGTTCCGATGTTGACTGGTAGGAATGGATAGATAAGCGTAGAATCAAATAATTAGCTGGATTTTGACAGGAAAATGATTTTTAAAATGTAAAAAATTGTCGACGGGTTAGCAACATCCATTTCATCCCAACTATCTGAAGTATGAAATTTTTTTCAAAAATTACATTTATTTGCAATATTGGATTTGTAGTATTTGTTGTGCTCGGTTATATTGAAATGAATGGTAAAAAATCTGCCATTGAAGATGGTATTCTGCCATTGCCTTTTCTCTCCGGCACACTGGTGGTGCTGGGGCAATTTGCCATCTTTTTGAACCTGATATTTTGTTTGGTGGCTGGGTGCTTGTTTTTTTCTAAAAAATTAATCACAATTGCACCATGGCTGCTAATAGTTAATTTCCTATTTTTATTGATTCAAGTATATTATTTTTTAATTTATTGACTGTAAAATGATACATAATATTTTAAAGGACAAGTCTACCAAATTATTTATTTTTATTACTGCATTCTTTGTGGCCAATGCGCTGATAGCTGAGTGTATTGGAGGAAAGATTTTTTCACTTGAAAAATTACTAGGGTGGGCTCCTTCCAATTTCACCTTGTTTGGTCAAAAAAACCTAGCCTTTAACCTTACCTGTGGAGTTTTGTTGTGGCCGCTAGAGTTTGTTGTGACGGATATTGTGAATGAGTATTATGGCCCTAAAGCGGTTAAAAGGATTTCCTATACGGCAGTAGCGTTGATTAGCTATGGGTTCATTATGTTTTATTTTGCCATGGCGGTACCTCCTGCAGATTTTTGGTATGGTACCGGATCGGCCGACGGTATTCCTGATATGAGTAAGGCTTTCAATGGTGTTTTTGGACAGGGAATGTGGATCATATTGGGAAGCTTAATTGCATTTTTGGTAAGCCAGCTGGTGGATGTAACCGTATTTCATAAAATAAAAAAGCACACTGGAGAAAAAAAGGTTTGGCTTAGGGCAACCGGCTCTACGTTGGTATCTCAGTTGGTAGATAGTTTTATTGTACTTTTCATTGCTTTTAAAATTGGAAAAGGATGGAGCTGGCAGCTGGTACTGGCTATCTGTCTGGTAAATTATGCCTACAAATTTACCATGGCCATATTGCTTACCCCTTTGATTTATCTGGTAGAAAAAAGAATTGAAATTTATCTAGGCCATGAAACTGCCTATAAAATGAAGCAGGCTGCAATGGGTAAGGTGAATGAATAAATTTATACTTCTATCCAGGTATGATCGGCTAGTAGTTTTACTGGGGCAATGAATTTCTTGTAAGGACCGGCACCTCCGCCATATTCTTTTGCACTAATTAATGAAAGTACAAAGGTGTCATCTGCCTTTTCATATAAAAAATACGTGTGCCCGATTACAGGGACAAAACTAAGTTTGGCCCCATAAATGATCATACTGAGCTCTTTGCGCATCTGAATTTCCTGCGCTTGGATGGCTAGTAATTCAATTTGTTTTCGAATCTGGTCAAGCTGCATATTGGTTTGCTCTTCCATTGCCGTGAGGGCCTTGTGGCGGATTACCCCTTCTTCAGTTGCTTTTATCACAGCCCCACTTACCGAGGTAGAATAGGGCATTACACTTAACTGCTTGTGGTATATTTCGGTATTCGTGTAAGCGCTGCCGTCAGGCCGATCCCCCTTTTGCACCACCTTTAAATATCCATTGGGCATCAGTTCATTCAATATGGTGATTACCGGCAGGCTGTTTTTGTAAAAAATAATTTCAAAATTCAGCGCATCAGTAAAAATGGCTTTTACCTCATCGGCAGTTGCGTTGTCTTCAAATGGAAAAGATGCTCCGTCTGAAAGTAGGTTGTAGGTAGAAGCAAAAGCTTGATTTTCCAAGCTTACCCAATTGATGCTAATTGCAATTTCATTTTTATTTGAAGTCGCTTCTATTTTGTAAATACCCGATTTTGGCCTTGCTCCAAATTCATAACTCCCTTTTTCGGGAAATAACTGCCAGGATGCAATGAAATTGTACAATTGAATCATAATGCTAAATTGAAATCTGATAAATTGTATTACAAAATTAGCAAGCATTTTGTTTTGAGGGTAGGAATACTATTTTACAAAGTAAATCCCCTGACTGATAACTTTTTACAATTGAATGGTATTAATTTAGTGTTATTAAGTAAGAATAATTTTTTCCTTTCCCTGAAATGTAGGAAATTTACCTAATTCATTACAGTCAAAGTTATTATTGTATTTGATACAGATACGGCAACCGTATAAGAATATGCTTCATTTGTAAAACTACGGTTACTTTATCTCCTTGCTAAAGTTTGTCTGCCTAATGAATTATTTGCACAAGTTTTCTTCCATAAGTTACTCTTGTTTCAATTGATTTTTCACGAAGGAGTTTTTTTACTTACGAAGGGTTGAAATATAGGATTCCATTCACTACTAGCTTATAGAAAATATTAAAAATGCTCACTCGATTTACTGATTCTTTATTTCAACTTATTCAATCGCTTGAAAAGGCGGAGAAGCGAAATTTTAAGCTATTTATCAAAAGAAGTTCGGGCAATGAAGATTTAAAAATCATTGAATTATTTGATGCGCTAGATAAGCTACATGAATATGATGAAGCCGTATTATTAAAAAAGCTATCCTCCATTCGCAAACCCCAATTGTCCAATATCAAAGTGCATCTTTATAAGCAATTGCTTGCCAGTCTTAGGATTATAAAAAGTACGGATAGTATAGATATGCAGCTCAATGAACAATTGGATCATGCACGGATTTTGTACAATAAAGGATTGTATTTACAGAGTCTCAAGATTTTAGAAAAATTGAAGGAAACTGCTAAACACCACAATAAATTTAATTTTTTAACTCAGGTAATATCTTGGGAGAAGAAAATCGAAACATTACATATTTCTAGAACCATGCAGGATAGGGGAGAGCTTTTGTCTTTAGAAGCTGTGGAAGTAAATTTACGAGTGGATATGGTGGCAAAACTGTCTAATTTGGCGCTGCGACTGTATAGTTGGTATATTAAAAATGGTCATGCCCGAAATGAAAAGGATGAAATGGGGGTGAAAGAATTTTTAAAAACGAATCTTCCTGCAACTGCGCATGAACAAACGGGTTTTTATGAAAGAATGTATTTGTATCAGAGTTATTGTTGGTATGCATTCATTCGTCAGGATTTTTTAATGTATTACCGCTATGCCCAAAAATGGGTCGATATTTTTCATGAGCAACCCTTGATGATACGCGTAGAAACTGGCTATTATATCAAGGGACTTCATAATTTACTCAATGCTCATTTTGATTTGAGAAATTATCAGAAGTTTGAAATTGATCTCCAACATTTCAAAAAATTTGCAAAAACTTCAGTAGCTGACCAGCACGACAATCATCGGATCCAAACCTTTGTTTACATTAGTAGTGCTAGAATTAATCAGCACTTTATGATGGGGACTTTTGCAGAGGGGTTGAAGGAAGTTCCCCTGATTGAAGCAAAACTGAAGGAGTATTCACTTTTCCTAGATAATCATCGGCTATTGGTGTTCAATTATAAGATCGCCTCTTTGTATTTTGGAAATGGCGATTTTGGCATTTGCATTGACTATCTCCAAAAAATCATCAATGGCAGTGATTCAATGCGCAATGATCTGCAGTGCTATGCAAGATTGATGCATTTGATGGCCCATTATGAATTGGGGAATTTTGAAATTATCGACTCACTCATCCGGTCGGTTTATCGCTTTATGTCAAAGAAGGAAAACCTAACTATTGTGGAAGAGGAGATGTTTAAGTTTTTAAGGAATTCTTTTCATGTGCATCGCCAAAAATTGAAGCCTGAGTTCCAAAAATTACTGGTTAGCCTGAAAAAATTGGAAAAAAATCGCTTTCAAACCCGCTCTTTTGCCTATCTCGACATTATATCCTGGGTAGAAAGCAAAGTGATGGATAAGTCGATGAGTACGGTGATCAAAGAAAAGTCACTCCACCAGAAAAAAAGAATTTATTAAGCCGATGGTTCATTCCATTGCTTATGTAATGCAATTCCTGGAATATCGGCTAGTTTAGCTAGCAGTGGTTAAAAGCAGGTAGTTTAATTATTAAGCAATATTTTTGCTTTCTAAATACAATCATTTGAGCGCTACTGTTTTTTTTATAACCCCTCCTTTCACTCAGCTTAATACGCCTTATCCAGCGACGGCCTATTTAAAAGGGTTTTTGAACACAAAAGGTATCTCTTCTTTTCAGGCTGATTTAGGAATTGAGGTAATGCTGACCATCTTTTCAAGGCAGGGATTGGTTCATTTGTTTGATTCAATTGCCCAAGATAAAGAAAAGCAGCTTTCTGAAAATGCGGTAAGGATCATAGCCCTTCAAAATGATTACATTCAATCAATCGATTCCGTCATTCTTTTTTTGCAAGGGAGAAAGCCAACCCTAGCTCATTTGATTGCTAGAAGAAATCATCTACCGGAAGCCAGTCGGTTTGCCCAGTTAGATGATTTGGTATGGGCTTTTGGAAGTATGGGTATCCAAGACAGGGCAAAACACCTAGCTACCATGTACCTAGAAGATTTATCGGATCTGATCAAAGAATGTGTTGATCCTCATTTTGGTTTTAGCAGATACGCAGAAAGGCTGGGTAGATCAGCCAATAGCTTTGACGAATTGTATGAAGCTATGCAACAGCCAAATACGTATGTCGATGAGGTATTGTTGAAAATTTTGAAAAGCAGGATTGAAGCCGTTCATCCTTTATTGGTGGCTATTTCAGTCCCTTTTCCGGGTAATTTATATGCTTCCTTGCGTTGTGCACAGTGGATTAAAAAAAATCACCCTTCTATTAAAGTGGCGATGGGCGGAGGTTTTGCCAATACAGAATTACGTTCTTTGTCAGATGTTCGTGTTTTCGAATTTTTCGATTTCATTACGTTGGATGATGGAGAAGCGCCGGTAGAAAATTTAATCCTTTACCTAGAAGATAAAATCCCTGTTACAGCATTAAAACGCTGTTTTACATTGGTGGATGGAAAATTACTGTTTATCAATAATGCAGCCTGTACAGATTATAAGCAAGGTCAGGTGGGAACACCGGATTACAGTGATTTTTTACTGGATCAATATATTTCAGCTATTGAGATTGTGAATCCTATGCATAGCCTTTGGAGTGACGGGAGGTGGAATAAACTAACGATGGCGCATGGGTGCTATTGGGGAAAATGCACTTTTTGTGATATTTCCTTGGATTATATTAAATTATATGAACCCATTACGGCTTCCTTGCTTTGCGATCGCATTGAAGAAATGATAGCCCAAACGGGCGAGAATGGCTTTCATTTTGTGGATGAGGCAGCTCCTCCTGCTTTAATGCGGGCGCTGGCATTGGAGATCATTAAAAGGAAGTTAATAGTAATCTGGTGGACCAATATTAGGTTTGAAAAAAGTTTTACCCGTGATCTTTGCCTTTTGCTAAAGGCTTCTGGCTGCATAGGCGTGTCGGGAGGGTTGGAAGTAGCTTCTGACCGGCTACTGGAATTGATTCAAAAAGGCATTACCGTAAAGCAGGTTGCAGTTGTAAATAAAAATTTCACGGAGGCCGGCATCATGGTACATGCTTATTTGATGTATGGTTTTCCCACGCAAACTACCCAGGAAACCATCGATTCTTTGGAAATGGTGCGGCAATTATTTGAAGCGGGTGTTTTACAGTCTGGATTCTGGCATCAATTTGCCATGACTGCACACAGTCCGGTAGGAATGAACCCTGAAAAATATAAGGTAAAAAAAATAACGGATGCTATCGGCAGTTTTGCCAATAATGATATTGTGCATTCAGATCCAACGGGAGCAGAGCATGATAATTTTAGTTTTGGTCTGAAAAAATCATTGCTCAATTTTATGCATGGAGCCTGCCTGGATCATCCCCTCCACAAATGGTTTGATTTTACTGTACCCAAAACAACCGTTCCCAAAGATTATATTGCCCAAGCATTGCAAGAAGAGGATTTGACTTCCATTAAGCCGACTGCTAAAATAGTTTTCTTGGGCAATCAGCCTTCAATAGAAAGTTATGTCAAATCAAAAAAGGGAAGTCAGTGGGAAATGAGTTCGTTGACTTTTCAGGGGAAAAGGGAAACTTTTGTGATCAAAGTAAATAAGGAGCAAGGGCAATGGTTGGCAGCTATGCTTGTCCAGTTATCCATCAATGCTATGAAATCTTATACGCTGCTTGAGGTAAAAAACAGCTTTGAAGCAGCGGGGCTGTCCGACTTTGAGTTGTTTTGGGATAATAAACCAGTTAATACCTTGTACAAAATGGGTTTGTTACAATTGTAATTAAAATCTGCAAATAATTGAATTACAGTTTGTTGGGTGAATTTTTTGGCTGAATTGCCCGCCTAGGCAATTATTGTTGTCTTAACTCTTCCTCAATAACTTCATTATAAGCATCTTCATTTTCAATTATCCATTTAGGGAGTGGATTATTGACTATTTTCCATTTATTGTCAATTTTTTGAATATTGAAAAATACCCTAGAGTCCCTTTCGTCTACAACATCAACGGTGAAAAGACCCTCCGTATTTTCATTTAGTTTCCGAAAATTGAACTCCTTTAGTCTTCCATTTGCCTTAATGAGCTTGGAAAACTGAATATTTTTAGTGAAGGTTATCTGCATTGGGATCATAATTTTGTAAAAGTAAAGCAATAATCATACTGTAATTTAAAAAATGGCTATTTCTGCACATTTAATTTGTTATTAAAATTATAATTCAGTGAGTTAATGGTTAATGAAAGGATTTTGAATGAGGGGTGAAGTTAATCGTACTATATATTAATTAAAACAAATATAAATAAAATATAATAAATTTTTGTAGTTATTTATATTTACTAAAGTATCCATTTACAAAGAGTCCTGACCATTTGTAGCCAGTAGTATGGCTAATTGAGCAATGCTGCATTCTAAACTAAAGCTGTATTTTGGTTGGTTCAATCAGAAATATCCCTTATTTTTGAGACATGACAACTGAACATTTGAAGGATATGAGAGACCGTGTGTTGGTCTTGAGGAGGTTTCTTTGACGTCGCTAACAGAGAAATAAAAATAAATAACGACAAACAACTCTCGCTTTCACCGGGTTTCTGGGATGATAATGCCCGTGCTACAGCCATTTTAAAAGAAACAAAAGTCAACGAATATTGGGTGAATATGTACCACCAGGTAACGTCGATGGTAGAAGATTTTGCAGTACTGTTCGATTTTTGGAAGGAAGGGGAAGCAGTTGAAGAGGAGGTTAAAGAAGCTTACAACTTGGCAAATACAGCCATCGATGAGGCTGAATTTAAAAGTACGCTCAATGAGCCAACCGATGCATTACCAGCTGTTTTACAAATCAATAGTGGAGCTGGTGGAACCGAGAGCCAGGACTGGGCCGAAATGCTTGCCAGAATGTACCGTATGTATGGTGAGAAGCAGGGCTGGACAGTAACCGAGCTAGATTGGCAATGGGGGGATGGTGCCGGTATTAAAACTTGTACCTTCCAGTTTGACGGTCCCTTTTCATATGGTTTTTTAAAGGCAGAAAGTGGGGTTCACCGGCTGGTTCGAATCAGCCCTTTCGATAGCAATGCTAGGCGACATACTTCCTTTGCTAGTGTATATGTATATCCCCTGATTGATGATACCATTGAGATTGCAGTAAATCCAGCTGATGTGGATTGGGCATTTTTTAGAAGCGGTGGCAGTGGGGGACAGAATGTCAATAAAGTAGAAACGGCTGTACGCCTTACCCATCGGCCCAGCGGATTTATAGTAGAATGTCAGCAAGCCCGAACCCAGGGCGAAAATCGGGAGAAGGCGATGGCGATGTTAAAAAGTCGTTTGTATGAAGAGGAAATGCGCAAACGCCAAGCGGCTTTGGATGCAACCAATTCATCTAAGAAAAAAATTGAGTGGGGTAGCCAGATTAGATCATATGTTTTTCATCCTTATAAAATGATTAAGGATCACCGGACTGATTTTGAAGTGGGCAATGTAGGTCCAGTGATGGATGGAGACCTGGATGGCTTTATCAAAGCTTATTTGATGAGCGAAAAAGAAGCGGAAGCATCTTAATATTATTATTTAAAATTCTACCTAAATTATTAATAATAAATATATTATCATTAGCGTTGCGTTGTTGAAAGTATTAGTTCTTTGAAAGTATTGTCGATATTGAGTTTGCTGGGTTTTTAGCTTGGAAACGATTTGGATTTTTGAAAATCATA
>JBIIVV010000182.1:0-6327 GCA_044339235.1 Ferruginibacter sp. | reverse complement strand
AAATCCACGTGGAAGGAAATTTTCGGATAATTACACTGCCCCCAATGCTCACCATGGTATTGGTATTACCGCCCTTAATGATAAAACTGGTTTTATTAATCGTTGGTCTGCTTATGGTTCTTATGCTTATCATCAACCATTAAGTGTATCCACTTCGTTATCTGCAGGAATAAATATGGGTGTTACGGGTTTAAATTTGGACAGGTCAAAACTTAATTTTGCTGACTTAGATGCCAATGATCCTGCCATTGGATTCATCAATGGGGATGTGAAGATGATCAAGCCAGAGCTGGGAGCAGGACTATGGCTCTATGGTGCCGATTACTTTGCAGGAATCGCTGTGCAAAATATGCTACTCGGTAATGTAAAATTTAACGCAGGGGATAAGAATGGAAACTATTTTTCCCCTAACTATTTTTTATCAGGCGGGTATCGTTTTTTTATAACCGATGAGGTTACTGCGCTTCCTTCTGTAATGGTACAATATCTTCAGCCGCAATTATACGGTCTTCATTCCAATATAAAATTACAATACCTTGACAAGCTTTGGGTAGGGGGTAGTTATCGCTTTTCGGATCTAATATCGGGGTATGCTGCTATGGTGGGTTTCAATGTATCCAACACATTCAATATTAGTTATGCCTATGAAAACACCATTGGTTCACAATTGAAAATTTTTACCAAAAATACCCATGAAATTGTACTGGGTTTTTTGTTGGGTAATAAATACGGCGATTTTTGTCCTAGAAATGTTTGGTAGTGATAGAATAGCTAACACTTGATAGTTGTATTTTAGAAACTGATTCAATGCTACTTAAATTTATCACCTACCCATTCATAATATTAAAAGGCATCGGATTTTAAACCGATGCCTTTTAATATTTTTATGTGAGCAAATTTAAATTATGTTGTAGGCCAATAAAGTGGTATTTTTTTACGTAAAAAGGCAACACTTCTTTCCAATTGGTCCATTCCATCCACTCCATCTTCAATGCTAATCCAGTTATCAAAACCAACTCTTTTTAATTCAGTGAAAATGGCATCATAATCATTGAGTCCTTTTCCAATTTCGCCATGGCTAAGCCTTTTTGCATAACCAGCCGCACCGCCTTCTTCCTTTCGAAGATCTTCTAAAGTGCCTTCTTTTAAATAACGGTCACTGGCATGCATCGTAACTACCCGACTGGATACACGCTTCAACAATTCAATCGGATCTTCACCTGCTAAATAGGTATTACTCGGATCGTAGTTGACACCAAAAAATGGATGATCAATGCTATCTACTAGCTGGCAGAATACATCCATTTGTTGTGCAAATTCAGGGTAAGTCCAAAAATCATCCTTGTAATGATTTTCTAAAATTAGTGTAATATTTCTTTCTTCAGCGTAAGGCAGACATTCATAAATACAGTCTGCTGCCAATTTAACTCCTTCGTTAATCGATAGTTCTGGTCTGCGTTGGCCAGATAAAACCCTGCAATAGCTGCCTCCTAAAACTTGGGTCATGTCGATCCATCTTTTTTGCTTAGCAACTTCTATATCACGAAATGCCTTATCTGGATGGGTGAAATCGGGTGAACAGCACATCATGGGGATTGTTTTGCCATGATCTTCCACCTGTCTTCTGAATGGAAGCCAATTTTTTTCATCACTCATCTCTAAAAATCCTGCATACCATTCTAATCCTTCTATATCAAGTTTGCAGGCAAGTTCTATCCATTCAGATACCTTCATGTTTCCATCTTTACATAATTGTTGCATGAAGGCTTTTGGAAATACAGCTATTTTAGGCATAATTTTTTATTTGTTTTATTTTGAAACTTGAATAGTACTTGCATCTTTTGGAGGATTGCGACCTATAAAGGGATGTTGCTCTAGTTCAACAACCTGTCCACTGATTGGACCGCATTCATCGGCCAGCCAATAGATGGCTGCTGCAGCAATTTCTTTTGGCCATAAGATGCGACCAGCAGGAGCATATACTGCAGGTAAATCTTTGTACCAATCCTCCGCTAAGCCATGCTCTTTTTTTCTTTGACGTTCTGTTTCAGTTAAAATCCAGCCGGGATTAATTTGATTGACCCTAACATGGTTCTCCCGATGAAGGGTATCGCCCAAATTACGGGTTAATGTCATTAATGCCCCTTTAGAAATACTATAAGCAAGAAGGTTGGGCTCGCCACTATATGCATTGACTGAACCAATGTTTAATACACATCCTTTATGCTGGGTAAGCTGAGGTAGGGCCGCTTTAATGAGCAAAAATGGCGCAATCGTATTCACTTGAAAAATGCGTTGCAAAAAGTCACTGTCGGTGGTGTGAATATTGGATGAGGCAACGATTGCCGCATTGTTAACAATGGCATCTATTTTCCCAAAGGATTGGATGGCAACATCCACCAATCGTTCTGCAGTTCCTGCTTCAGCCAAATTATCAATATGCAATACAGCATTTTCAGCTCCCAATTCAGCGACTACTTCTTCCCCCAATTGTTTTTCCAATCCATGAATCACCACTTTTGCACCTTCCGCTACACAGCGCTGGGCAATGGCTTTGCCAATACCAGTAGTACTACCGGTAATGATAATTACTTTATCTTTTAATCGCATTTAAACTGGTTTTAAAACACTTTTAACTACTTCTCCTTTGTGCATTTTTTCAAATGCTTCGTGCCAGTCTGTAATTGCCCAAACACCACCAATGATAGGCTTTACATCCAACATACCAGTAGAAAGCAATCTGATTACCTTTTCCCAAATAGGCCAGTTGTGACTGAAGCTACCTTTCAATGTTACATTTTTTTGAACCAATGGATCCAATGAAAATCCAAGTGGTTGAGGTCCCCATCCAACTTTGGTAATATGTCCATTTGGTCTAACCAATTGCAATGCAATCTTAAGAGTAATACTCGCACCAGCAGCATCAATAATAAAATCTGCTCCTAGTCCGTCTTTTTGTTTTGCCCATTCCGTTGCGTCGCCTACGATTACGTCGCAACCATATTTTTTAGCAATATTGAGGCGGTGACGGTCTGATTCTAAACCTACAATGGCCACTTCTGCACCACATAATCTTGCCATCGCAGCACAAAGAATACCAATGGTACCTGGGCCAAGAACGATGACTCTGTCACCGGGCTTAATATGCGAATTTTCTACTACCGCATTGTAAGCAACGCAGCAAGGTTCTGTAAGACAGGCCTGTTCAAAGGGAAGATTATCGGGAACAGTATGTAAACATCTAGCAGGTACTTTTACATATTTTGTCATAGCACCATTCACGCCATATCCAAAACCTTTTCTATCTGGGTCAAGGTTGTATAAACCTGTTCTAGTTAATGGGCTATTTGGATTGATAACAGCGGCTGTTTCACTAACTACTCTGTCGCCTTCTTTCCAACCGGTTACCCTGCTTCCAAGTTCTATGATATGTCCACCAAATTCATGTCCCAATACTACTGGATAATTAACCGGCCAGCTATGATCTGCTGTCCACTGGTGCAAATCGCTTCCACATACACCTACATTAACGACTTCCAATAAAACATCTTCTTCACCAATAATTGGTCTTTCGATTTCACGTATTTCTACCGACCCTTTTTCGGGAGCGTAGTTGACTACTGCAGCAGCAGTGTTATTTGTTGCCATAAAAACTAATATTTATTTGTTTGAACCAATATTGGCAATATCGCCATAAGCATGAATTTTTTCACATATTAAGCGCAAGGATGCTTCCAGATTACCATCTGCGGTTTTAAATGCATCCGCATCAATGGTAAGCGGAGCTCCTAACACCACTAGTGGCGCGCCAAAAGCAGGACATTGAATAGCCTGTTCCAGGGTTAACCCACCCACAGCTTGTACGGGTATTTTAACTGCATTCACAACTTCTCTCAATTGGTCTAATGGACTTGGCATCCGTAAACCTTGAGCGGCGATACCTCTTCTTTCATCATAGCCGATATGGTGGATTACATAATCACAACCTAGGTCTTCTAACCATCTAGCAGCTTCAATCATATCTGGGCAACCAAGATTGTCACCCATGACTTTGGCGCCAAAGTCACGTCCCGCCTTCACTACACATTTGATTGTTTCGGCGTGGGCGCGGGCCATTACCACAACATGGGTTGCACCTGCTTTGGCCATCATTTCTGCTTCCAAATAACCACCATCCATGGTTTTTAAATCTGCAACGATCGGTATTCCAGGAAAGGCTTCTCGGAGTTTTTTTACACCGTGCAATCCTTCCGCTAAGATTAGCGGTGTGCCAGCTTCCAGCCAGTCAACTCCTGCGCGCATCGCCATCGCAGCCGTTTCTAGGGCTTCATCAATATTAGTTAGATCGAGTGATATTTGTACAATCGGCTTCATCAGAATAGTTTTGGTTTAAGACCTTAAAATTAGGTCAAGAATCTTATCTATAGCCATTTATAAGCTTTTTTTTTATTGCTATATTTTTTGTATGATAATTACTTTAAGAAAGGGTTATAGGGAGTGTAGGGTAGAAAAAATCCCCTGTTATTTATGGATTTAAAATGACGCATCGGGTAAACTAAGTCCATCCAGAACTTTAAGCAGTTCAAGGGTAGTAAAAGGAGCAGATAAAAAAGTGGAAGGGTTATACTTTGATAGTATTACCCTTTTTTACCTCCTATTTTTACATTTATAAATAAATATTTATTGTTTATCGATAATTATTTCTATTTTTACGAGGTAATTGAAATTGTCAAAATGAAAAGGACTTCTATATTTTTTCTTCAATTTGTTATCCTACTTTTCGGCTTTGTGGTACTCGCCGTTTTGATTCGGCTTCCCCTTACCGAGGGAAGGGCAGTCAATTTAGACCTTTTCCACATTTACGCTGACCCGTTTATAATATATGGATATGCAGCTTCTATCCCTTTCTTCGTTGCATTGTTTATGGCATTCAAACTACTAGGATACATCGGACAAAGTAAACTCTTTTCATTAGATGCTGTTGGAGCATTAAAGAGTATAAGGTATTGTTCAATTTTATTCAGCATTTTTACTTTTACTGCAGGTATATTTATAAAATTATTTCATAGTAAAGAAGATGACCCTGCTGGTTTTATTTCTCTTTGTATTTTAACTACTTTTTTATCTATCATAGTTGCTACCACTGCATCTGTATTTGAAAAAAACTTGCAGCAATCTATAGATATGAAATCTGAAAATGACTTAACTATTTAATAAATGCCAATCATTGTAAACCTGGATGTGATGATGGCCAAACGAAAAATTTCATTGAATGAACTTTCTGAGAAAGTGGGATTGACTTTGGCAAATTTATCAATTTTAAAAACCGGCAAAGCAAAAGCAATTAGGTTTAGTACACTAGAGGCGATTTGTAAGGCATTAGATTGTCAGCCTGCAGATATTTTAGAATTTTCGAAGGGGCAATAAAAATAAACCTCCTACAAAATTATACGAAGTCAAACCCTCCAACTTCCTAAATGTTCCAACCTCAATCATCGCATTTTAGTTGCATCTTTCATAGAAAAGGGGATTCCAAAGTTTTATCCTTTACATTTTATATTTTGACGCCCCATCTATCTCTACATTCACTCTGAACTTGAAATCATTTTATAGATATTCAATTTGAGCGTGAAGGGTTACTTGCTTACTAAGCGATGACCACGTACCGCATAAAACAAAATAACTACATAGCAGGGAATCACCATCCAATAGGCCTGGTGAGGCGAAAAGTGATCCGCAAGCCGTCCATAAATTAATGGTAAAATGGCGCCGCCGCCAATAGCCATAATTAGCAGAGAAGAACCGATTTTGGTAAATGAGCCCAGCCCATTCAATGCCAGCGGCCAAATAGATGGATAGATTAAGGCATTGGCCAATCCAAGCAAAGCAATAAATGTGAGCGATATCTTTCCAGAAGTTGCCAGCGCTAATAAGCAAAATAGTATTCCTAAAATGGCAGACAATTGCAAAGCCTTTTCCTGTGATATGAAACGCGGAATAGCGATAATGCCAATAAGATATCCAATCAGCATTCCTGAAAGTGTAAAGCTGGTGAAAAATTTTGCTGTGGACAAAGCGATCCCCTGCGAAGCTCCGTAAAGAATGATGGTATCGCCTGCTATCACTTCAACACCAACATATAAAAAGAGCGCAACTACTCCCATCAGTAAATGTGGAAATTGGAATATACTTGTCTTCTTAGGCTCAATATTGATAGTAGTATTTTCTTCTTTTTCAGAATCTATTTCAGGAAGCCCTGAGCGGTAAATAAATACGGCTATCAATAATAACAGAATTGTCATAAATGCATAAGGAGCAATTACTTTA
>JBIIVV010000181.1:0-6373 GCA_044339235.1 Ferruginibacter sp. | reverse complement strand
GTTCAAAAAGCTTGTCAAAGTTTAGAAAATGAAGCAGTTGGTTTGGGGTATTACGGAAAAAGTTTGATGCATGCAGACGAATTGATTGAGTATATCAAAATACCCAAGTGGGACAGGATATTTAGGATCAAAGATGCTCTAATGGCGGGAGCCAGTATCAAGCGAATATGTGAAAGCACCGGCATCGACCGTTGGTTCATTTATCAGATTCAAAAAATTTGTGATTGTGAAAAAAAGATTGCAAAACACGATTTGAAAACACTGCCCGATGCATTGTTGACGGAAGCGAAATTATTGGGCTTCAGTGATGAGCAAATCGTTCGCATTATGAATGAAGAAAATGGCGAACTCGTGTATGAAAGAAGGAAAGCAATGGGATTGACCAGAGTTTTCAAAATGGTGGATACTTGCAGTGCAGAGTTTGAAGCAAAGACCCCTTATTTCTATTCTACTTTTGAAAAAGCGCCGAGCGCTCTTCCAGGCGGAGGTGTAGAAATTCTTTCCAACGAGTCGAAACTTTCTGCTAAGAAAAAAATCATCGTGCTAGGCTCGGGTCCTAATAGAATTGGCCAGGGCATTGAGTTTGATTATTGCTGTGTGCATGGTTTGCTGGCTGTAAAAGAAGCGGGATTTGAGGCGATCATGGTGAATTGCAATCCTGAAACCGTATCAACAGATTTTGACATTGCAGATAAATTATATTTCGAGCCTGTATTTTGGGAGCATTTATGGGAAATCATTGAGCATGAAAAACCGGAAGGGGTGATTGTGCAATTGGGTGGACAAACCGCCCTGAAGCTGGCAAAAAAATTGCATGAAAAAGGCATCAAAATTATAGGTACTTCTTTCGATAGCATGGACATAGCGGAAGACAGAGGTAGATTCAGCGATACATTAAAAGAGCTCGGTATTCCTTATCCTAACTACGGAACGGCTTATGATACGGATGAAGCAATTGAAGTGGCAAAAAAAGTTGGCTATCCAGTATTGATTCGACCAAGTTATGTAATCGGTGGCCAACGGATGCGCATTGTGCTCAATGATGAGGATTTGGAAAAGGGAATTTTAAGTTTAATCAAACATTTGCCGGGAAATAAAATCTTAATCGATCATTTTTTAGATCGTTGCCAAGAAGCGGAAATCGATGCCATATTTGATGGAGTAGACTTCCATATCATGGGGGTAATGGAGCACATCGAACCGGCTGGTATTCATAGTGGGGATAGCAATGCCGTGTTGCCTGAATTTAATTTATCGCCCTTGATCGTTCATACGATGGAAGAATATGCAGAAAAAATTGCTAGAACTTTGAACATTAAAGGCTTAATCAATATACAGTTTGCAATCAAGGATGGCAATGTATTTGTAATTGAGGCAAATCCTAGAGCAAGTCGCACCACGCCATTTATTGCCAAAGCCTATCAGATACCTTATTTGAATATCGCTACCAAAATAATGTTAGGAGTTGCTAAAATCAAGGACTTCAAATACGAGAAAAAACTCAAGGGCTTTGCCATTAAGGAACCTGTATTCTCTTTTAATAAGTTTCCGGGCGTGAGCAAGGAACTGGGACCAGAAATGAAAAGTACCGGCGAAGCAATCCGCTTTATCAAGGATTTGAAGGATCCATATTTTAGACAGTTGTATAAAGAACGCAGTATGCATTTAAGCAAATAATTGTAACAATTTTGATAAGCAGGGCGAATCATCCATCGTGGATTCTACGAAGGATGACTCGCTTTTTTTGTGGGAATAGCGGATAAGCTTTCAATAGTATTTAAAATATTTTATATATATCTTAGGATATGTCTACAATGCATGCCGTACCCATTTGGAAAAAAGCGCCGTTTATCAGGCTGTTGATACCGCTGACTTTAGGGATACTGTTGCAATGGTACTTACTCATTCCGATTTCAGCAGCCATTCTTGGTTTTATTTGTTTCGGGATTGCGTATGGTTTGTTTTTGTTTTTCCCCCTTGTTGTAAGATTTAAGCTGCAAGTGCTTCAGGCCTTAATTATTAATCTGTTGCTGGTTTGTTTGGGCCTCCTCATTACCTGGCAAAAAGACATTCGTAATAGTAGAGATTGGATGGGTAATTATTATCAAGCGCAAGACCATTTGGTAGTAAGGATAGATGAGCCATTACAACAAAAACAAAAATCGTATAAGGCCAATGGTTATGTTGAGTCGATTGTAAATAATGATACAATTATAGATTGTAAAGGAAAATTGATATTGTATTTTTCTAAGGATGCTACCTCGTCGCTGTTGAAATATGGGGATAGAATTCTGGTTCATAAAAATTTGCAGCACATAAAAAACTCGGGTAATCCCGGAGCTTTTAATTATGAACAGTATGCTGCAATGCAATCAACGTTTCATCAGGTATTTTTAAAACCTGTGGACTGGATTAAGCTGGACAAAAATAATGCACACTGGTTCAAGCAATTTATCTTTACTGCAAGACAAAATATTGTTTCTATCCTGCAGCGAAATTTACCTCCTAGTAAGGATGAATTGGGTATTGCAGAAGCATTGCTCATCGGCTACACCAATGACCTAGATAGGGATCTAGTAAAGGCGTATAGCAATACAGGGGTAGTGCATATCATTGCCATTTCGGGAATGCACCTAGGCTTGATTTACGTATTACTGGTATGGGTTTTCGGCAAAACCCCTGTGATCAATCAATCCAAAATATTGCAGCTGATACTGATGTTAACCTGCCTTTGGTTATTTGCATTATTAACGGGTGCCGCCGCGTCAGTAATTCGCTCAGCCGTCATGTTTACTTTTATTGCAGTAGGTAAAAATATTGCAAAAAAATCTTCCATTTATAATTCAATGGCTGCTTCGGCATTTGTAATGCTTTGTTACAACCCTTATTTTTTATGGGATGTGGGATTTCAATTATCCTATTTAGCCGTGGTAGGCATAATCATTTTTCAACAGGCTATTTACAACTGGTGGTATATTAAAAATAAGTTGGCAAATGAAATATGGAAACTGATGGCCATTTCATTAGCCGCTCAAATACTTACTTTTCCAATTTGTATTTATTATTTCCACCAGTTCCCCAATCTTTTTCTTTTAACCAATATCATTGCGGTGCCTTTATCCAGTGCCATTCTTTTTACGGAGATAGGCCTGGTGGCATTTTCATGGATTCCCTTTGTGGGGGAATGGATTGGCAAACTAGTAGGTGGAATGGTGTGGATCATGAATAAAATTATTCTTTGGGTTAGCCAATTGCCCTTTTCGGTTTGGGAAAAAATACCAGCAACATTGCTCTCAACCGGCTTGCTCTATCTTGCAGTATTTTGTTTGAGTTGTTGGTTATTGGAAAAAAATAAAAATTCTTTTCGGCTTGGGCTGATTTCTTTAGTTTTTTTTACGCTCATACAATCCTACGGAGAATGGCAGATAAAAAACCAGCAAAAACTCATCGTTTATAATATTCCCCAGCACAAGGCCATTGATTTTGTGCGGGGCAACCAATTTCAATTTTTGGGCGACAGTGGGATATTGGGAGATCAAGCGCTGCAAAATTTCCACTTGGAACCTGCGAGGATCGCCTTACAGTTAACCCAACCATTGGCTAGCGGCTCTTTATATGCTTCCGCTTCCATGTTTTATCAATTGGGAAGTAAAAAAATCATCCTATTGGATCGGCCACTGCAATTGGAGGCTAGCCAATCAAAAATGGATGTGGATATAATCATCCTGTCAAAAAGCCCAAAACTCTTTATTGCCCAGCTGGCCAGTGTTTTCAACTGCCGGCAATATGTTTTTGACGCTTCTAACAGTTTGTGGAAAATTGGTCAATGGCAAAAAGAGTGCGAAGAACTACATTTGCGCTCTTATTCAGTTTCAGATAACGGCGCATTTGTGATGACCAACTAGGTCATCGTTTATTCAACTCAGCAGTCTACTGTTCAATGCAAAGCTTGAAACGAAAAGAGATATAGCAAAAACTAACCAATACAATACTTACCAACCATGCAAAAAAAAATCAATACCGCACTAATTTCTGTTTTTTATAAAGATGGGTTAGAAAACATCGTTCAACAGTTGCATCAACTGGGAGTTGTCATTTATTCTACCGGCGGTACCCAAAAATTTATTGAAGATCTGCAGATACCTTGTGTAGCGGTTGAGTCATTAACCACTTATCCTTCTATTTTGGGAGGCAGGGTAAAAACATTGCATCCATCTGTATTTGGAGGTATCCTTGGTAAAAGGGGAGATGCTACCCATGTGCAGGAAATGAAACAATTTAATATTCCTGAATTGGATCTGGTTATTGTTGATCTATATCCATTTGAAGAGACGGTAAGGTCTACTTCAGACGAAAAATTAATCATAGAAAAAATTGATATTGGCGGTCCATCGATGATACGTGCTGCCGCAAAAAACCACCAAGATGTAGTAGTGATCGCTGCTAAAAAGGATTATGCCTTGCTGGAGCAAATATTGAAAGATCAACAGGGAGAAACCAGTTTGGACCAGCGACGTACTTTTGCCATCAAGGCTTTTGATGTATGTACCGGTTATGATCTTGCCATTTCCAATTATTTCAACCAAACTGAATTTGCCAATCCATTTGATAAAACAAAAACCGTGTTGCGCTATGGCGAAAACCCACACCAGCAGGGAATATTTTACGGCAATACCGATGAAATATTCGACAAGCTCC
The DNA here is from genome assembly GCA_044339235.1 of Ferruginibacter sp. GTDB lineage: Bacteria > Bacteroidota > Bacteroidia > Chitinophagales > Chitinophagaceae > Ferruginibacter. Next base: position 1,675 of record JBIIVV010000181.1, on the reverse strand, counting down.
ATGGCAAAGAATTATCCTATAATAATTTGGTGGATGTGGATGCAGCCGTTCAGCTCATTCATGAATTCAATTCCAACGCCGAGCAAACTATCGGACAGGTTGTTTTTGCAATCATCAAGCATACCAATGTTTGCGGAATTGGATCAAGGGGTACAGTTAAGGAGGCCTGGGATACCGCATTGGCCGGTGATCCGGAAAGTGCATTTGGAGGAGTATTGATTTGCAATGCGCCAGTTGACAAGGCTACTGCAGATGCAATCAATGAAATATTTTTTGAGGTATTGATAGCACCGTCATTTGATGCCGATGCATTGGAAATTTTGACTACCAAAAAGAATCGAATTCTTTTGATACAAAAAACAGGGCTAACGGCTACCCATCAGTACAGATCAATATTGAACGGCACATTGACCCAGCAAAATGATACGGGGAATTTTACTGAATGGAAAGAAGAGGGTGGCAGAAATACCAGCGCTGCAGAAAAAGAAGACCTGGTATTTGCTAATTTGATTGCCAAGCATCTTAAGAGTAATTCGATTGCTATTGTAAAAAACAAACAATTGATAGGCAAAGGTTGTGGTCAAACATCCCGTATCGATTCCCTGCGGCAGTCAATAGAAAAGGCAAATCAATTTAAATTTGACTTGACAGGTGCAGTGTTGGCAAGTGATGCATTTTTCCCATTTGATGATTGCGTAAAAATTGCACATGCTGCAGGCATCAGCTCGTTTATACAGCCGGGTGGTTCTATTCGGGATAAGGATTCTATTGAATATTGCAAACAAAATAACCTAGCAATGGTGATTACGGGACTTCGTCATTTTAAACATTAATCGCTTTCGCTTGCTTATGCACAGCAAACAAAAAATATTTAGGGGCAATACACTCGCTTACCTTGCATTGGCTACTACTAGTATTTTGTGGGGCACTACCTGGGTTGCCAGTAAAATTGCGGTTTCTGAAAACCTGCCTCCTTTTCAATTGGCCTCCATTCGGCAATTTTTGGGAGGGTTTTGTTTTCTTATTTTCTTTTTGGGGTACAAAAAAATGCCATTACCAACACTAAGACAGTTTGGCTGGCTCTTTGTATTGAGTTTATTGATGTTTGTATTTTCCAATGGCTTAAGCACCTGGAGCCTGAAATTTATTCCTACCGGATTCAGTTCATTGATTGGGGCATTGTATCCTTTTAGCGTGGTGGCCATAGAACGTTTTTTTTTCAATAAAAAAAATCTTACTGTATTAACTTTTGTTGGCTTACTGTTGGGGCTTATGGGTATTGGCATTGTATTTTACGAAAACTTGTTGGAGCATCACCAGGAGGGCTTTTTTTTCGGGGTTGGGCTATCAATTATCGCAATGTTTTCTTGGAGTGCGGGAACCATGTTCATCGCTAGAAATACGCTTAAATTGAATCCGTATTATTCCACCGGATGGCAGATGCTCATCAGTTCATTCGTATTATTTATTATTTCTCAGTCTACAGGAACGGCCATTCCAATCCAAGCAGTTTCTTTGAAAGTTTGGCTGTCGATTGGCTATCTGGTAGCATTTGGATCCATCATTAGTTTTATAGCATTTGTCTATTCAATGAAGAAATTGCCTGCTGCGATATCTTCATTGTATGCTTATCTAAATCCGCTGGTGGCCATGGTAGTGGCTGCTTTTGTGGTAA